>JAPLNP010000052.1 GCA_026401055.1 Planctomycetia bacterium | reverse complement strand
GACCGGTTCGCAACAACGTTGACTTCGCTGTCCGCCTCGACGAAGGGAAACGTGAACCGGCCGTTCTCGTTGGTCTTTGTCAACTCGCTATACTCGCTCATCGCCGCACCCGGCTTGCCTTTGTTGGTGGGAATGGACACGATCACTTCAACCGGCTCGTCCGCAACCGGCTTGTCTTCCTCCAACACGAGTCCCGTGATCGTTCCCGTTGGGACGAGATGGATTTCGACCGTGGCCTTCAGGGACTCTTCCAGGGATTTCACCGGCGACTTCACCTCGACCGTCGCGTGGCCGTGGAGCCGGCGCTGCTCGTCGATGGCCACGATCACACGCGGACGGGAATACGCCGCCACGCCGAGCGAAAACCGCCCGTCAGCATCCGTTCGCTTGAGTTGCACATCGAGAGGCCATGGGGACAATCGCACTTCGGCGCCGGCCGCGGGCTTGCCGTCCGGATCGACGACCGTGCCCTCCACGGTCCAGTAGACGGTCCTTTGGGCGCGGGTGAGTGAAGGCGACCGCCCCGCAGCTTCGCGTCGCTCGACGGATTTCTCCTCCTCCGGAGCCAACCGCCGGATGGCAAACTTCAGCTCGCCGGTCGGTTTGCCCGCGATCACCTCGACTTCTCTGACAAACGTGACGATGTCGTTCCGCTCTTGGCCGGGACGCCGCAGATCGTAGCCCGGGACGACCCCGAAGATCCCGACCTTCCCCTTGCCAGGCGGAACCACCACTCGAAAGCGACCTTCGCGGTCGGTCGTCGCGCCGTTGGTGAGCGTTCGGTCCGGGGCGTCTCTACGGTATTCGAGCACCATTTCAAATCCCGCGTTCACGCCCGCCACGCCCTTGCCCGTCGCTCCGTCGACCACGATGCCCGAGAGGACCTCACCCCGCTCCAACTCGATGTCGGCTTGCGTCTCCCTCTTGTCCCGCGGCACGTCGACGATCGCGATCCGGCCGAGGTAGTCGCTGTCCTTTGGGGCGAACACGACCACGCTGCAACGCGAATCTAGAATCTCCGCGAGCGTGAATCGTCCCTCTTCGTCCGTCAAGGTTCCACGTCCATGAGACGACACACTGCTTTGGGTCAGCGGCTTCTTGGTGTCAGCGGCCATGATTCGCCCGAGGAGCCGCGGCAGCGGCGGGCCGAGTTCCGCCGAGAAGTCCCAGCGATACACTTCATGTGATAGTGCCGTCCGTCCGCCGTAGGCATACTCGAGAATCACGATGTCCCGCTGCGGCTGATCCGTGGTCGCCACGAAAGTCAACCCGTGCTGGAAGTCCGGATGCGTCACGAACAGGTCGAGACGCGCATCCCGAGGCAGCCCGCCGATCGTCACCTTCCCCTCGGCGTCGGTCTTGGCCGCGGGCGATAGGCGTGACCGCTGTAAATCGAGCATGTCCGGGTCGGCGTAGGCATGGCAGGGCCAATCGCTGCCCGGCGGATCGATGGCAAAGACGCTCACGTCGGCGCCGGGAATCGGCTTCCCCTGCCGATCGGTCACCCGGCCCGTGATCGTCGCCTCCGGCGCCAAGGTGATCGTCCAGGGCTTGGCCTGCCGCGCGGCGTCCAGATGCCGCCACGCCATGGCGTAGGACTTGGCCACGACCACCACGTCCCACGGAATCTCCCCGAGCCATTGATCGTTGAGCGGCCTGGCGGCCACGTTCTCAAAGCGGAAGCCGCCGGCGGCGTCGGTCTCGGTCGTGGCGAGGACGTCGTTCGTGTCCAGCTTGAAGGCGTCCTGGCTGATTCGATACGTGGACCACTCCCGCAGATAGACCGTCGCCCCAGCGACCGGCTTGCCGGCCGGATCAACGACCTTTCCGGACGCCGTCAGCGTCGCCGGCGGCGGTTCGCTCGGCTCGGACGGCTTAGCTGAGGCAGTCCCCGCGGTCGCTTCGACTTTCGGTGGCGCCGGCCCTTCGTCGGCGGCCTTCAGCCGTAGATTACCGAGGTCGATCGGATCGGCCCTCTCGACGAGCATCCGTGGCGACACGGCCGCGAGATAATGCTCCTTTTCGATGCAAACGGCAAACCGATTGCCCACGTGGACTTGTTTCAATTCAAACCTCCCATCGGGCGCGGTGAGATACTCCGGCCCCCAAGGCTCCTCAGCGGCGTCGCCGACCGTGCCTAGAGAAACCGACACGTTCGCCTTGGCGACCGGTTGGCCATGGGCGTCGAGCACGCGACCCCGTACGGAGACGGGAATCGGGCGCTCCAAGACGATCGCCACCGGCTTGATCTCTTTGCCAAACGTGAACTCAATCGGCTGGGGGCGAGCGTATCCGGCGGCGTCCACCACGAGATACCACGGCTTTCCGATCTTGTCCCGGTAGTACTGCTCCTCCATTTCGATTTGTCGCCGCCCTTGGTCGTCGAGAAAGCGGATCCCCAGGAAGTTGCTGAAGTCGCCGCCCTGGACGATGAACATGCGTGTTTCCTGGTAGCCGACCTGCGACGGCCCCGAGCGATGCGGCGTCCATACCTTGATGATCGCGCCAGGCACCGGCTTTCCGTCGGACGCGCGAAGCGTGCCACGGATGGTGTACGACGTATCATCCCCCGCGGCGTCACTTGAGGCTTCCTTCTCCGCAAGGGGCGCCGCGGCGGCGACCATCCCGCCTGGTTCGCTCAAGGCTCCCCTGAACACAACGGGCTCGGGGTCGTTTTCGGGCTCGATAATCAGGGTGCGGGACGATGGCTTGCCGCGGAATCCCTGAGCCACGTAGACACGGCTCTCTCCCGGCGGCACGTGGAACTCGAATCGCCCTTCGGCATCCGTCTCGACCATCAGACAGGCCGCGCCGGAGCGTGGCCGGGCAGCACCGTAATAGCCGACGGAAACGCCGGCCAAGGGCGTGTTCTTCGCGGCGTCGATCACTTGGCCGCATAGCCGCCGACCCGGCGCAAGCCGGAAGTCCGCCGCAGCCGTTTCGCCCGCCTTGACTTCCACGCCTTCCGCCGCCGCCGCGGTCAACTCGCGGTGTTCCGCAATCCCGCCGAACATCACGTTCCAAAGACCGGGAGCCGTGCTGCCGAGAGTATATCGGCCGTTTTCGTCGGACACACCCGCGCGGACACCGGCTTCTGCGGAACGGCCTCGCTCCAGGGCCTGCGCAAAGATCCTGGCCCCACGAACCGGCGCCCCCGCCATGTCGACGACCTGCCCTTGGATCGTGCCCGCGGGCTCGCTCAGAACAATTCGTCCCGGCTTGCCGCCGGCGTCATGGGAACTTTCGACGACGACGAACTTGGGATGCTCGGCGAGAACACGGCATACCGTAAACTCCGGCAACTTGATCGAGTAGCGACCTTCGGCGTCGGAAACCGCGCCGCCAAGAGGATCCTCGTGGAGTCCAGACGTAAGGAACCCACCGTTTGTCGCACTGCCGAGTCCCGTGACGCGGACGCAAACGCCGGCGATCGGCCGCCCCTGGGCGTCCACGCAAGTCCCCTCGACGGTTTGACTGCGCGAAAACAACGTGATCTTGATCGGCTGCTTGATTACCTCCTCGGCGATATCCGGCCCTGGCTGGTCGCCGTGCCATCCCACGTCCTCTCCGTGCCGGGCGATCAGCCCGAAGACATTGGACAGGGCCGGTCTCGCCCACGGGATCGACACGCGGCCGCTCGCGTCGGTGCGATAAGTGCGATACTGGAGATCCTCTGCCCTGTTCCACGCCAGCACTTCCGCGTCCGCGACGGGGCGGCCGTCCGGCGTCACCGCCAACACGTCGACCCTCGCCTCGGCAGATTTGTCACTCTCTTGCGCCTGCTGCTTCTCCTGCGCGGCCGCCTTCGCGGGCTCGGCGGCTTCGAGGTCTTTGCGAAGCGCGGCCAAATCGTCCGGCGTGAGCCGCTTCGCCGTCGTGCCGAGCATCTTCATGAAGTGGTCGATTTCTTCCGGCTTCGCCGGGTAGCCGATGTTGCCGCCGGGAGCGTCGGAGGTAACGAGCACCTTGCCCTGGGCGTCGAGAATCGCCATCCACGGGATGCCGCCTTCCTTGGCGGTTCGCACTCGATCCATCACGTCGCCGCCGTGGGCGAAGCGGTCGCGGTCGATCGTGACCACAACGTAGTCGCGACCGAGCACCTCCCGATGGGCGTCGAGGAATCGCGCCAACACCACGCACCAGCCGCAGAACGCGCCGCTCTCTTCGACCAGTACTCGCTTCTCTTCGCGCACAGCCGAGGCCAGCGCGTCGGCCAGTAGCGTTTCGGCGTCGGGCGGCGTCGGCGCGTGAGCCTTCAAAAAGTCGACGAGCCGCTGCCGGTCGATCCGGCCGTCGGTGGAGATCTCGCCCACGTCGCTGTTGGCAAGCATTTTGCCGTCCACGTCGAAAACGACCAGCATCGGCTTCTTCACGCCCGTCTTGGCGACCGCTTCCACGTCAACGCCCAAGCCGTCCTTGGTATTGACCGGAAGTAGTTGATAGTCGGCAAAAGCCTTTTGGGCGTCCGTGTCGTCAAAGTACAGGCTGCAGATCTGTTGGCAGGCTTCGCTCTGGGGATCGGCCAAGACGATCAGCACCCGTTTATACGCAAGCCGCGCGTCTTTTCGAGCACGATCCAGCCGCTCAGCCACGGTGCCCGGCTTGTTGAACGCCGCGGCGATGCGCTCCTGGAGCGTCGGCGGATGGTAGGGCGGCTTGAGTTCGAGGTTGCCCAGGTCGATGGTTTCACGGCCCTTTGGCGTCGCGTTGCCGACACTCTGACGCCTACCGCTATTCGGTGGATCACCCTCGACCTGCACTGGAACGCTCAAGTCGTACTCGGCGCCGACCGTAAGTCCTTCCAGCGTGAATCGTCCCTCCGCGTCGCTCTTCGTCGTGCCACCAAATCGCGTGCTCCAGCTTTCTGCTTGGGAGCCATCCGGTTTGAGATCGTGAATGCGGACTCCGTACTGGATTTCTCGGTCGGCCAGCGGTTGTCCGTTTGTCGCGTCAACCAGCCGCCCGGCGGCCGACGCCACCGGTCGCACCGGGATCGTCACTTCCTTGTCGTCCGGGCCGACTTCCACAATACCGGCCAGCTTGCCATCCTTGCTCTTTGCGTAGACCGTCATTTGGTCAAGCCAGCGCTCGACCCGAAAACGCCCTTCGGCGTCGGTTCTCGCGAAGAGTTCGGCATGACCTGCTTGAGCCCGTGAGATGCCCGTGACTTCGGCATCGGCCACCGGCTGGGGCTCCTTCCCTTCGAGTACGACCCGGCCCGTGATGACACCTCGGTCGGGACGCGACGTGTGGAAATCGAACACGAGCGATTCCTGATTGCCGACGGAGAGCTTTTGAACCGCGGAATTGTCGGGTCCGCGCAAGTCGTACTCGCCCGGTCCGACGTGGAGTTGGTAGCACCCCTCGGCATCGGTGGTTGCCCATTGCACGATGCTCGACCGGACGTAGACATTGCTGTTCGTGGGGTTGGGCAGCTCGCTCTTAGCCGGAGAGTTGAGATTGTCCGGCCCGTACTGAATGAGCGTCATCGTGTGCCCCGCCAGCGGCTTCTTCTCGGGGCCGATGGTCACCTGTCCGTGAATCCGGACGGCGGGCTGAAGCTGAAAGTCGATGCCGTCGACCGGCGTATCGGGGCGGACGATGATTCCCGTTCGGGCGGGCGCCGCCCACTCCGAATCGCTCACGACGAACATACAAAGCTGGTCCGGGTAAACGCGGAACTCGAACCGGCCGTCGGCGCCGGTCCGTGTCGATTCGCGAAACCCATCCGTCTGATACCCGGCCCCGCCGGCTTGCACCCAGATGCCCTCGGCCGGCCGACCGTCGGCGAAGCGAACCTGCCCATGCACGGGCACGGTGCGAACCAGGCGCGCCGTGACTTCGGACTCGCCGGCTTTCAGATCGACCATGATCCGTTCCGGCGCCCAGTAATCCTTCTCCACCTGGGGCCAAAAGTTGATTCGGCCTGACTGCCACGCGGGGAGCCAATCGAACACCGCCACGCCGTCGGCGCCGGTCTTGACGCGAAAATCGGCGACGCCGGAGATGTTCAGGTCGTCCCACACTTCTCGCCGGGGCCGTCGCTCCTTCTCGAAAACCCACGGAACGACGTCGATTCCCACCAGCGGCCGGTCCTCGGGATCGAGGAGCTTGATCCGCGCCGTCTTGGCGCCGCCGAGCGTCAGGACGTGTGTGCGATTCGGGTCCGGCGGCGATTGCCCGTCGCCGGCGACCGCCCCGTTGTCCTTGGTCGGAAATGCGACGTAATCCAGACCCAGCCCGGACTTCATGGCGTAGACGCTTTGCAGCGGCGCGTCGGCGGGAATTCGGAGCGTGCAACTGCCTGTCTGGTCGGAGCGCCCCGTGGCAAGGCCCCGATACGCCACCACCGCTCCCACCACCGCGTCCGCCACCGGCTTACCCTCGCCGTCGAGCACCCGCACGTCGATCTTCCGCGCCGGGCTGAGCGTCAGCCGCACCGGCGGTGGCACCCTGGGCGGCTCGACATCGTAACTGAATTGGAGGAACGCCTGTCGGGTGGCGTCCGCTGTCCGTGCGACAACGACCAGCCCCCGCGCGCGGCCGCCATCGACGCAAAGCTGAAAACGCCCCGCGGCGTCGGTGTCCACCGCCGGTGCGGGCTCGACGTGCGTGATCGCTCGGACGGCGACGCCGGCCTCGGGATGCCCCTTTTCGTCGACCACCGAGCCTTCGATCACCAGGGTTTTCGCGTCGGACTTGCCGACTGCGTCAATCGTTACTTCGCTTTCCTGGACCGGTTGTTTCTCCTTCGCGGTAGCGTTGTCTTTTTCGGTCGACGGCGGCGTCTCGTCCCCGGACACCGTTTGCGTGGCGGCCGTTTGCCCTCGGGGCGGCTCAGCCTCGGCATATCCCAGCCGCAACAACGCACACGGAATCAACACCGTCGCGGCCAGCAGCACGAGGGCGTAACACGTCTTGCGTCTGAGGCTCCGGTGGTTCCGCTTGGGATCGAGGATCGCCAGCACGCGGTTTTCGAGGTCGGAAGGCGTCGCCATGGGCAGGGCGACGTGGCCGAACAGCGCCAGGCCGCGAACCTGGGCGGCGATGGCCACGAGGTGCGCGGCGTAGTCCGGCGGGGCGATGTTCGACGCGAGTACCACGTCGTCGGCCGCCTGCTCGCCGGTCTTGCGCAACTGCCGGGCGGCAAACCAGACCAGCGGGTGGAACCAGTACTCGACGCACGCCAGCCGGCCCAACAGGTGCATCAGACAGTCGCCGCGACGGATGTGGCCCAACTCGTGCAGCAACACGCTCCGCCGGGCTTCCTCGGACCACGCGGCACTGCTGGCCGGCACGAGAATCACCGGCCGACGCAGCCCCCAGGTCATCGGCACCGACACCCGCGGCGATTCGAGGACCTCGACCGGACGGCGAAGCGCGAACCCCGCTTCGAGCCGCCCGAGAAGCCGGCGCCACGGCTCATCCGCCGCGGGCACCGCACGCCGCGCGACGTGCCACGCCCCGACGATTCCGACGGCCAGCCACGCCAACCCCAGGCACGTCCCCATCGCCCAAGCAACGCCGAGCACCGCCGACCAGGACCACGCCGGCTCGGCGGCGGTATCGGCGGTCACCTCGGTCGCGGCAACGGGCGGTGCCGAGGGCCGCTCCGGCGCGGCGACCGGCCCGAGGATCGGCGGCATCGTTTCCGGCATGGTCGCCACATCGAACGGCTCGAGCGATTCGGCCGGCAGCGCGTCGGAAGGTCGTTCGAGAGCAACCGGCGGCTCGGGCGACGCGGTTTCCACAACGGCCACCTCGGGCGACGGCTCCGGATGCGGTAGGATCCCCCAGCGCCAGCCCGGAAACGCCCAGTAGCCGACCGGGACCAAGAGCGTGCCCGCGAGCGACAGCGTCCAGACGAGGTGGCGCACGGCGGCGGACGATCGTCGCAGGGCAACCACGAGCAGCATCGCCGCCGAGAGCACCGCCGTCACCCGGAGGAGGATCTCCACGGCCGACGCCAGTCCGGCGGCGTCCCGGCCGAGGTGCCGCGCGAGGTCGACTAGCTCAGTCATCGCTCTTCTCCTTGTTCTTGCTGGTTTTGGCCTCTTGGATCAGCCGGGCAAGCCGTTTGAGTTCCGTTTCGGACAGATTCGCCGACGACATGTCCAACATCGCGGCCATCGCGCTGGCCGCCGAATTGTTGAAAAACGTCCGGAGCAACTGCTCCATCGCGGACTGCTTGGCGTTTTCGGTCGAGATGCACGGGAAGTAGACGTACCGTGGGCCGTCGCTTTCGTGGGCCAGGTAGCCCTTCTCCTCCAGCACCCGCAAGAGCGTCCGCACGGTCGAGTAGCTGGGCCGGTCGGCCAACTCGCGGTGGACGTCGGCGGCGGTCGCGCGGCCGTGGCAATAGACGATTTCCATGATCTGCCGCTCGCGCCGGCTCAGCGCCGACAAGGAAGGTCGCGTCATGAGAGAATCTCGCGGAAAGGGGGACGACGTCGAGGTCGCGTGGCGAAGCCCCAGAGCAACCGCCGCCGGCTCATCATGCTAGTTTTTTAGCACTATGCGTAAAAATACACATCTCCGAATCCTTGTCAAGACTGGACAAGCCGGATTTCCGGATTTCTTGTCTGGCGGGGGGGTAGGCCGGGTTGAGACCGCCGCGGATCCGCATCGGTGTGAATTCCGAGCCGGTTATCCGGTGGTTTGCGGGCAGAAGGCCGATCTGTCCGGCGGTCGAGCCCCACCATGTGCGATCGCTCCGTCGCATGGTGGGGCTCGGCCGCCGGTCGAATCGGGTTTCAACCGTGTGTGGTGACACAACGGTTCTCGGAATGTGGGCCGAACGAACGGATCGGCGGCCTCGACCCACCCTACGGGCTTACCACTTGCCACTTACTTCTTACCGCCGACCGCGTACAGATGCTTCGTCGTCGCCACGTAGAGCGTGCCGTTGGCGGCCACCGGCGTCGTGTTGACCTCGTCGCGCATGCGGATGCGGCGGATGACGTCGAGCGTCTTGCCGGCGCGGAGGATCCAAAACGTCTGGCGGCCGGTGCCGAGGTAGACGCGGCCGTCGGCGACCAGGGTGGAACTCCAGATCGGCCCGCCGGCGTCGTGGACCCAGTAGGGCTTGCCGGTCTCGGCGTCGAGGCAGTGCAGCTTGCCGTCAAAACTGGCGACGTACACGAGCCCGTCGGCGATCGAGGCGGTCGAGATGCACCGGCCCAGGTCGTCGTAGCGCCAGAGGAGCCCTTTTCGCGTGAGGTCGCCGCTGCCGGCGGCGTCGATGCACGTGAACCAGCCGGTTATGCCCGTGTGCCAGGGGTCCTGCGTGAACGCCACATAGATCCGGTTGTTGTGGAACACGGGGTTGGCGGTCACTTCATAGGACTTCGTTTCGTAGCCGTGTTCCAGCGGCACGACGTCCTGGGTTTGGGCCAAGGGGTGGCCGTTGAACGACCAGACGGTTTTGACGCGGTCGGAGCCCGGCGGGGCCGGCTCAAACGCGAACAGGTACCCCTTGCCCGTGCCCAGAAACAGCAGCGTCCGCCCGGCGACTTGCCCCAGAGCCGGCGAGCACCACTGGCCGTGGATGATGTCGACGCCGAGGTTGAAATCATCCCGGGCGACGAGCCGGCCGGTGTTCTTGTCGAGGACCACGAGCGTCGGCGCGGCGGGGTTGGCCACGCGGGAATGGGTCCACTCGACGCCGTTGGACGTGCAGACGTACAAGAGGTCGCCGTGGATGAGGATCGAGCAGTTCGAGGCGTTGTGCGGCTGGACGCCCTCTTGGCCGACCATGTCGTGGATCCAGAGAATGTCGGCGTCCTGTTTGCCCGGCTCAATCGCGGGCTTGTCGGCCGGGACCATGTGCCGGCCTTCGTCGGTGAAGGGCCCCTGGTTGCCGTTGGCCATGCCCTCGACGTCGAGGCAGACCACTTCGCAGCGGTTGGTGACGACGTACGCCCGGCCGTTCTCGACCGTCGGCGGCGAGCTGACGCCGACGAAGTGCCAGTCGCCGTACTTGACATCGTCGAGCTTGGGGACGGCCAGTTGCCAGAGCAACGCGCCGGAGGCCTCGTCGAAGCACATGAGGATGCCGGCGTCGCCTTCGATCCTCGGGTCGCGGGGCGTCTGGTTGTTCGTGCCGACGAAGACCTTGCCCCCGGCGACGACCGGCGTGGCGTTGGTCTGTCCGCCGAGCCGGGCGACCCAGCGGACGTTCTTCGTGGTGGCCGGGTCGATGTCGCCAGTCTGGGCGTCGCGATTGCCGGCGTCGAAGTCGTCGGGCAGGCCCTTCTCGTCGGAGACCATGTTCCGCGAGTCGCGCTCGCCCCATTGCGGCTGGTCGGCCGCCCACAATCCGCCACACAACGCCAGGCACGCCGTTGTCCACGTTGCTCGATTCACGGGGGTAGCTCCTGTTGATTCAGTTCACATTGTACCCGCCGCAGGTCGGCCTCGACCATCATTTTGACCAACTCGGGGAACGTCACTTCCGGCTGCCAGCCCAGCTCGGCCCGGGCGCGGCCAGCGTCGCCGCGGAGCTTGTTGACTTCGGCGGGCCGGATCAGCCGCGGATCGACCTCGATGTGGTCGTGCCAGTCGAGGTCTACTTGGGCGAACGCTTCTTCGACCAGCTCACGAACGGTGTGCTTGCGGCCGGTCGCGACCACGTAGTCCGACGGCGCGTCCCGCTGCAACATCAGCCACATCGCCCGGACGTAGTCGCCCGCAAAACCCCAGTCCCGCGCCGCGTCGAGGTTGCCCAAGAGCAACTTCTCTTGGACGCCGAGTTTGATTCGGGCCACCGCGTCGGTGATCTTTCGGGAGACGAACTCCTTGCCGCGCCGCGGCGACTCGTGATTGAACAGGATGCCCGAGCACGCGAAAATGTCGTAACTCTCGCGGTAGTTGACCGTGATCCAGTGGCCGTAGACCTTGGCCACGCCGTAGGGGCTCCGGGGGTAGAACGGGGTTTGTTCGTTCTGGGGCTCCTCGCGGGCCGCGCCGAACATCTCGCTCGAGCTGGCCTGGTAGAAGCGGATCTTGCGATCGACCAGGCGGACCGCCTCGAGCATCCGCGTCACGCCCAACGCCGTGAACTCGCCCGTCAACAGCGGCTGGAGCCAACTGGTCGGTACGAAGCTCTGTGCCGCCAGGTTGTAGACTTCCTCGGGCCGGACGTCCTGCAACACTTTGACGATCGAGAGCTGGTCGAGCAGATCGGCCTGGTGAAGCGTCAGCCGGTCGCGAAGGTGGTTGATCCGCTCGAACCGCTCCGTGCTGGAGCGCCGCACCATGCCGTGGACCTCGTAGCCCCTGTCGAGCAAGAGTTCGGCCAGATACGCCCCGTCCTGGCCCGTGATTCCGGTGATGAGGGCTTTTCGAGTCATGGGCGTTTCAAACGCACTTCAGAACAGACGGGGTGGCACGCCCTGAGGAACGAAGGGCGTGGTTTGCCAGCCCACCACGCCCTTCGTTCCTCAAGGCGTGCCACCCAATTGTCAGACTTGTTCTTTCGCGGCCCCTTGCCACTTACCACCAAGCGGATCGATCACGCGGCAGTGGATCGCATCGAGATCCGCTTTGAGGCGTTCGAGCGTGGCTTGGTCCGGGTAGGTGCCGATGATTGCGCCGCCGGAGCCGGCGAACTTCGCCGACGCCCCGGCGCGACGCGCGCGCTCGACCATCTCCACCTGCTCGGTCGGCAACCGGCATATCGACCGCCGCAGGTCGAAATTCTCGTTCATCAAGGGACCCAGCCGCTCCGGCTCGCCCGCCAGCAGCACCCGCCTGGCTTCGACCGTCAGTTCGGCCAGTCGGGCCATCGCCCGCAACACCGCCGGCTCGCCCTGCTCGAATCGCACTCTGAGGTTGTTGTGCAGCCGCTCCGTCGGGCTGCTCACTCCCGCATTGTACCCGATGTAAAGCGGCGGCAACAGCGCCGCATCGAGGGGCTCGTACGCGCCGCACGAGAAGCCGTTGACCGGGTGCATCGTCTCCCGCGCGAAATCCATGTAGACCAGTCCCTCGTACACCTGGGCCACGCGGTCCTGCAAGCCGGCGGCGATGCCCAACTCCTCGGTCTCGACCGCCAACGCCAGCGAGGGCTGGACTTCCCGCGGGATCGCGATGTCGTAGAACTCCATCAGGCAGCGGAGCGTCGCCACGATGATCGCGCTGGAGCCGGCCAGGCCCACAAGCCGAGGAATGGTCGTCTGGTAACGGACCGAGAAATTCCGCGAGTGCAGCGGAACGCCCCGGCGGCGGCAATACTCGACGAACTTCTTGATCGTCGCCCGAATCAGCCGGATGCCGCCGTAATAACCGTGCCGCTGGACGTCCTGGACCAGCTCGTCGACCGAGCGGAACCGGCTCTGGTCGTCCTCGCTCCAGACCAACTCGACCTGGTCCCACTCGTAAAGCGTCACCTCCGCCCAGAAGTTGGGCACAATAAGCGAAATCGTCTTGCCGAAGTAGCCGTCCGACGGGTTGCCCACCAGGCCGCTTCGGGCATAGGCACGCTTTCGGATCAAGAGCATGGGCGGTCCTCCGCCGGGCGGGCAAGCAGTTCGGCGACGTGCGCCCGGAGGGCTTCGCCGTATTGCGGGTCGGCCAGGGCGAATTCGACGAACGCCTGAAAGTAGCTCTGGAAATTGCCGATGTCGAATCGCATTTGGCCCGGAGCCAGCCGCACGCCGAGCACCTTGCGCCCCTGCTGGATCAACATGCGGATCGCGTCGGTCAACTGGATTTCGCCCCCCTTGCCCGGCGGCGTTTGCTCCAGGCAATGGAAGATCCGCGGGCTGAAGACGTACCGGGCGGCGATGGCCAGATTGCTGGGCACCTCGCCGACCGCCGGTTTCTCGACCAGGTCGGCCAACTCGAACACCTCGGCGGCCCCGCCACGCGGGACTGCGATGCCGTAGCGGACGACGTCTTCGTCGGGCACTTCCTCCAGGGCGATTACTGCGTCGGCGCCGGTCTCCTCGAACTGGTCGATCATCACCCGGACCACGCGGCTCTGGGCGTGCAGCCCGATGATCGAATCGCCCAGCGCCACGACGAACGGCTGCTGGCCGACCATCGGCTTGGCGCAGAGCACGGCGTGGCCGAGGCCGAGCTGTCGCCGCTGCCGGGTGAAGAAGTACTCGATGTCGGCCCGCTCGAAGGCCAACTCCGCGAGCAGTTCCTCCTTGCCGGTCTCGCGCAGGTGGGCGATGAGCGTCTCGTCGATGTCGAAATGGTTCTCGATCGCCGTCTTGCCCGGCCCGGTGATGAACAACAGCCGGCCGACGCCGCATCGGGCCAACTCCTCGACGACGTACTGGACGACGGGCTTTCGTCCGACGGGGAGCATTTCCTTGGGCTGGCACTTGGCCAGGGGCAGCAGCCGGGTACCCCGCCCGGCCACCGGAACGACCGCCACGTCAACAGCCATCGTCTGTTTCCTTTCCGGGATGGTGAATCAGTCAGAGGTTGCGAGACTTGCGTTGTGCGACTTCCGTCGTGCGACTTCCGTGGATCACCCCGCCGAGTAAGTATACGAGCGATCCGGCAGCGGCGAAAGGGCGGGATGCCGGGTGGGGTATTCGGCCATTAGGGGGGGGTCTACGTAACACTGTAGGGTGGTCCAAGCGGAGCGAGTCCCACCAGCGTGTCCGTCGTGCCCCCCTTCTCTCCGCCCAACGGGCTGTGGTAGAATCGGCAGGGAGATGAACAACCACAAGAACAAGCACATCCGTGCCGCGGTGGACTATGCCCTGGAACACGGCTGGCGGCTTGTCTTGGCCGGGCCACGAGCGCATATCTGGGGTAAACTGTACTGTCCTCGGCACGATCGTACTGGCTGCGACCAAGGCCGTTTACTCGACGCCGCGTGTCCCGGAGTGGCACGCCCAGGACATACGCCGGGCCGTGGACTGCTGCCCTCACTATCGGAGCCAACCATGAACTACGAGTTTAGCTTGGTCCTCAAGGAAGGCACCGAGATCACCGAGGAACTGGCCGACAAGCTATTTGATGCGGGTTGCGACGACGGCACGCCGGGGACCTTCTGCGGCGTCCCCTACATCAGCTTCCACCGCGAGGCCGAGAGCCTGGAAGCGGCCATCCGCAGCGCGGCGGCCGATGTCCAGAAAACCGGCTGCGTTGTCCAGCGAGTCCAGATCGAACAAGACTCCCCGCTTCTGTCTTCCGGCACGGAGTAGTGCCGGGTGGCGTCTCCGCGTGGTTGTGCGGTGGCCGAGCGGAACGAGTCCCGCCAGCATCCCGCCATTCGCGCAGTCTGCCGCGCATCGTCAGATTCCGCCAACCAACCCCTTTGGGGCAGAAGCGGCGGCGACGATCCGTCCATCCCGGATTTCGTGTTACACTGCCGCGATTCGGAACGACTATCCCATTGAACCGCGGTTTTCGACGGGCGGAGCGAACATGACGGATTGGGATGCCGCCGCGGGTGGCACCGACGATTTTCCGGAGCGGGTTTTCCACTTGGGGAAGACGGGTTCGGAAAATCGTCGGTGGTGCGCAGCACCGAGAGGATCGGGGCGGTGATCAGTCGGGCGCGAGGGAACGTGGGGGCAGGAGGGAACTTGGGGGCAGAGCTCGAATAGTGACTGGGCCCGCTTGCTGAAAGACGGAGACATTCGGTAATCACTATTCAAGCTCTGCCCCCTAAGGTCGCTAAGGCCGGCGCAATTCACAAGTTGCCCGCCAACACGCTCACATCGACCTTGAAATAGTCGGCCAGCTTTCGGATCATTTGCCGACTGAACGCCTTCTTGCCCGCTAGGACTTCGGAAATGGTTGACTTGGCGATGCCGGTATCTCGGTGCAGTTGCACCTGGCTCACGCCGTTGACTTCCATGAAGTGACGAAGCATGTCGGCGTCGGAGGCCGGCTCGATGGCGTGATGCTCGTCTTCGAAAGCGGCGACCAGATCGCTCAGCGCGTCCAGATACATTTCCTCACCCTGGTCAAGTCGGTCCTTGGCGAGAAGCCGATCCATCACGTCTTCAGCTTCGTCAAGATGTTCATCAGACTTGATCGATGCCAGGGGAAAGGCGAGCACAAGCTCCAGGTACGAGTCACGGGCTTTCCCTTTGAGGCCGAACTTCACGTTGGCGGTCATCTTGTCACCGTCCTTTTCACTTTCGCTTCGGAGCCTTTCGTGCGGCCTTCTACCGACCACTACCGCCGCGGATTGACCCGCGCTTGAACGCGGCTGGGGAGGCACTGGATCCGCAAGAAACCTTCGGCGTCGGTCTGGTTGTACGAGCCGCCGCCTTCCATCGTGGCGATGCCCTCGTCGTAGAGGCTCTTCGGGCTCTTGCGGCCGGCGACGAAGAGGTTGCCCTTGTAGAGATCCAGGCTCGCTTCGCCGGTGACCGGTTTTTGCGCCTCGCGGATGAAGGCCAACAGGGCGTCCATCTTCGCGTGGTACCAGAACCCGTAGTAGACCATCTCGGCCACCTCGGGCGCGAGACGGTCGCGCAGGTGCATCAGGTCGCGGTCCATCGTCAACTGCTCGACGAGCCGGTGGGCTTCGTACAACAGCGTCATGCCCGGGGCCTCGTACACGCCGCGGCTCTTCATGCCCACAAAACGGTTCTCGACCATGTCGACCAGCCCGACGCCGTTGCGGCCGCCGATCTCGTTGAGTGTCCGGACGATCCGGTAGGGGCTGAGCCTCTCGCCGTTGACGGCCACGGGCACGCCGGACTCGAAGGCGATCGAGACGTTCTCGATTTTGTCCGGAGCGTCCTGCGGCTTGGTGACCATGCCGAACTCGACCAGGGCGACGCCGTTGACGGCGAGATTCTCGAGTTGCCCTGCCTCGTAGCTGATGTGCAGGCAGTTCTCGTCCGAGCTGTACGGCTTGGCGACCGACGCCTTGACGGGAATGTTCTTTTCCTTGCAGAAGGCGATCATCTCGCTGCGGCCGGGGAACCGGCTGCGGAACTTCTCCATCCGCCAGGGGGCGATCACGCGGACCGCGGGGTCCAGCGCCTCGGCGGCCAACTGGAACCGGCACTGGTCGTTGCCCTTGCCGGTCGCGCCGTGGACGAACGCATCGGCGCCGACCTCGTGGGCAGCCCCGACGCAAATCTTCGCAATGAGCGGCCGGGCGATCGACGTGCCCAGCAGATAGACACCCTCGTACTTGGCCTGGAATTGCAGGACGGGGAAGGCCAAGTCGCGGCAGAGTTCCTCCTGGGCGTCGACGAGCCGGGCGGACTTCGCGCCGAGCCGCCGGGCCTTTTCCATGATCGCCTCGCGATCCTCGCACGGCTGGCCCAGGTCGACGTACACCGCGTGCACGTCGTACCCTTCATCTCGGAGCCAAGCCAGCAGCACCGAAGTATCCAATCCGCCCGAGTAGGCCAGAACACAGGAGGACATGAGCATGTTCCCGATATCGAGGGTGGTTATGGGGAGTCAGAAAACCAGGGGGCGTGGCGAATCCTGCATTTTTGCGGACCGGCCGGGCATTGGCAAGAGCCCCCGCCGCCATCAATCCAAGGCTCGGCGTCTACTCCGGAAACAGCTTCGTCGACAGGTAGCGTTCGCCGAGGTCCGGCAGGATGACCACGATGAGCTTGCCGCGGTTGACTTCGCGGCGCGCCAACTCCAGCGCGGCCCAGGCCGCCGCGCCCGAACTGATCCCGCACAGGATTCCCTCTTCCGACGCCAGTCGCCGGGCCGTGGCGAAAGCGTCTTCGTCCTCGATCGTGATGACTTCGTCGATGATTTTCAGGTTCAGCACGTCGGGCACGAAGCCGGCGCCGATTCCCTGGATGGTGTGCTTGCCCGGCTTGATCGGCTTGCCGCCGAGCGCTTGGGTGAGCACGGGGCTCTTGGCGGGCTCGACCGCCACGATCTTCACGCCGGGCTTGCGCTGCTTGAGCGCCTCGCCCACGCCGGTGATCGTCCCGCCCGTGCCCACACCAGCCACAAAGGCGTCCACCTTGCCGCCCGTGTCGCGCCATATCTCCTCGGCGGTGGTCCGGCGATGGATTTCGGGGTTGGCGGGGTTCTTGAACTGCTGGGGCATGAAAAACCCCCGGTGCTCGGCCACGAGCTGCTCCGCCCTCTTCACGGCCCCGCTCATTCCTTCGGCGGCGGGCGTAAGCTCCAGCTTTGCCCCGAAAATCTTAAGCAGGGCACGC
>JAPLNP010000448.1 GCA_026401055.1 Planctomycetia bacterium | reverse complement strand
TCGGCCTCCTTGCCGGTTTTCAAGGGTCTTGTGACGCAAACAAAACACCCTTGTAGGCAAGGTAGGCCGTTTTTGCTATGTCATTTTCAACAAATCACTTACGACCCAGGAAGTGCCATTAGGGCGTTGCCCTGGGCTGGGCGAACGAGGCCCCTTCGGGGCGGAGTTCGCGCTGGCACACGCGGTGCAGAGGCGGCTATAGTTCGGTGTGTTATCCTGAATGCTGGTATTCAACTTGGAGTGTATTGGTGTTCAAAGGACTCAGCGGCCTCGGCTCGATCCTCAAGCAGGCCCAGGAAATCGGCGGACGGATGAAGGCGCTCAACGAGGAGTTGAAGTCGCGCCGGGTGACCGGTTCCGCGGGCGGGGGGATGGTCGAGATCGAGGTCAACGGCCTGCACGAGGTGCTCGGCTGCCGGATCGACCCGCAACTCGTGGCCAACGGCGATCGCGAGTTGCTCGAAGACCTGGTCGCCACCGCGGCCAACCAGGCGCTGGCCAAGGCCCAGCAACTGCACGCCGAAGCGATGCAGTCGATCACCGGCGACTTGAACATGCCGGGCCTGAACGAAGCGATGGGCAAGCTGTTGGGTGAGGAGAAACCGTAACGTGGCGGAAATCACGCAAGCGGTTACGGATCTGGTCGATCAATTCGCCAAGCTGCCCGGCATCGGCAAAAAGTCGGCGGAGCGGCTGACGTACCATATCCTGCACGTTCACAAGAGCGAGGCGTTGGCGCTGGCCGAGGCGATCCGCAACGTCAAGGAGAACGTCCGTTACTGCAAGAGTTGCTACAACCTGGCGGAGCAGGAGTTGTGCGGCCTTTGCCGGGACCCCGGCCGGCAGCAGGACGTGATCTGCGTCGTCGAGCAGCCCCGCGACCTGATGGCGCTGGAGCAGACGGGCATGTACCGGGGGTTATACCACGTACTGCTCGGCAGGATAGCCCCGCTGGAGGGCATCGGTCCGGACCAGCTTACGATCGACGCCCTGGTCAATCGCGTCCGCGCCGGCGGCGTCGAAGAGGTCATCATGGCCACCAACCCGACGGTCGAGGGCGACGGCACGGCGCTGTATATCTCGAGTCTCTTGGCCGAGACGCCGGTCAAGATCACCCGGCTCGCGCGGGGGATTACCAGCGGCAGCGTGCTGGAATATGCTAACAAGGAAATGCTCTCCGACGCCCTGACGGGCCGGCAGACGTTTTGAGGAAGGAGGCGATGCAGAACAGCACCGACCCCCCGCACGCAGTGCGGGGGCGTTTGGATCGCGAAGAAACGTTCCTTCTCCAATCTCTAGTCCCCAATCCCTGACCCCTCTTCATGCGACTTTCGTTCGGTCAAGATCTCCGACAGGTACAGAGGCAAATACTGGCTCCGCGGATGATCCAGTCGATGGAGATTCTGCAGTTGCCGATCCTCGCGCTGCAGGAACGGATCGAGAAGGAGTTGGAGGAGAATCCGGTTCTCGAGATCCTCGAAGAGGACCCCGATTTGCCGGCCGAGCCGGTCGAGACGGAGTCGCCCGACGCCCCGACCGCGGAAGAGCGCGAGTTGGTGATCGACGAGCACAAGGACAACGAGGACGATTTCGAGCGGCTGCTGAATCTCGACGAGGATTGGCCCGACCATTTCGAGGAGCGGACCCGGCCTTCCCGCGCCGAAGTGGAGGAGGCCGGCCAGCGGAAGCTCGACGCGATGGCGAACATGACCGCGCGTCCGCAGTCGCTCGAGGACTATCTGCACGATCAGCTCGGCTGGTTCGACCTGGAGCCGGCCTTGCGAGTGATGGCCGAGCGGATCATCTACAATCTGGACACCAACGGTTATCTGACGACGAGCCTCGAGGACTTGCTCGGCGCGGAGGCGACCGAAGCGGACCTCGCGCTCGGGCGAAAGGCGCTCGCCCTGGTCCAAAGGCTCGATCCCGCCGGCGTCGCCGCCCGGGATCTGCGCGAATGCCTGTTGTTGCAGCTCACGCCGGGCATGCTTCATCACGAGGAACTTCGGACGCTGATCTCGAATCATCTCGAGGACCTGGAGCACAACCGGCTGCCGGTGATTTCGCGCAAGACGGGCTTCTCGATCGAGCGGATCCAGGAGACGCTTGGCGAGCTTCGCAAGCTGAATCCCAAGCCGGGCGCCGACTTCCACGGCGCGTACGTCCCCAACGTGACGCCCGACGTGTTCATCGACCCGGTCGACGACGGCGGCTACCGGGTGCGGCTCGAAGACGGCCAGATCCCGACGCTCTTCATCAGCCCGCAGTACCGCAAGCTGCTCTTGAGCAAGGACACGCCCGAGGAAACCCGGGAGTACATCAAGCGCAAGCTCAACTCGGCGCAGTGGCTGATCGACTCGATCCACCAGCGCCGCGGCACGCTCACGCGCGTGGCCCAGGCCATCGTCGACCACCAAACCGAGTTTCTCGACAAGGGGCCCGAGGCGATCGAGCCGCTGAAGATGCAACAGATCGCCGACAAGGTGGGCGTGCACGTGACGACGGTCAGCCGGGCGGTGGACGACAAGTGGATTCAGACGCCCCGCGGCATCTTCCCGCTGCGGCGATTTTTCGTCGGCGGCACCGTTAGCGCCGACGGCGAGGAAGTCGCCTGGGACACGGTGCGGCTGAAGCTCCAGGAGATCATCGACCACGAGGACAAGCAGAAGCCCCTGAGCGACGAGCACCTGGTCGAGCAGCTCGCCAAACACGGCATCACCGTCGCCCGGCGGACCGTCACCAAGTACCGCAAGGCGATGGACATCCCCAGTTCCCGCCAGCGCCGCGACTGGACCGAATAGTCCGGACTACACCGCGACGGCCGCGAGTTCCTCTTCCACCAGGCTGCCGGCGTCCAGCGCCGCGTCCACGTTGCACGTCGGAGACGTGAGCGTATCGAGCCATTCGAGATAATGCTCCAGCGGCGGCTCGGGCCACGCGCCGCCGTTGCGCGCCGCCTCCACCAAGCTCTCGGCCATGTGCGTCGCGTGGCTGAGGCGGTCCAGCGGGATCACCATCGCGGCCGACTTGACCGTGTGCAGCGTCCGCAGGATGTCGGTGCAGATGGACTCGCTCCGACCCGCGGTCGCCTGGGCGAGCAGCGTCCTAAGCCGGGCGGCGTGCCCCTGCAACTCGCGATGGAAGGTGCGCCACAACGCCGGATTGACCCCCTTGGGGCCTCGTGGTTCGGTCTCGTCTTGGCACTCGGGCGCGGAGTCCGTCTCCGACGGCGGCTCGATCGGCGTTTCGGCCGGGGGCGGCGACGCCGACGGTGGCGATGGAGCCGCGTCGTCGAGCGTCTCCGTCACCTTGCGCATGGCCGCGGCGCGGTTCTCGCGCCGGGCGGTCGAAATCAGTTCGTCGGCCAATTGGACGACTTTGCCCAGCTCGGGCTTCGAGACCTGCGCGTCGGCGCCGACGGCCATGCCCTTCTTCTGATTGTCGGGCGTGACGATCGACGAGTACAAGAGCACCGGCAACTGCCGGAGTTCGGGGTGCTGTTTGATCCGCCGGGTGAGGTGGAAACCGTCGACTTGCGGCATCTCCACGTCGGAGATCACCAGGTCGCCGACGTCCTCGACCTTGCCCGTCTCGGCCAGACGCCGCTCGATCCACGACCATGCCTCCGCCCCGTTGTCGAAGAACGTCAACCGCGTGTAGCCGCTGGCCTCCAGCGCGCTTCTGATCGCGTCGCGAACCGTGGGCGAGTCCTCGGCCAGGATGATCCGCAGGTCCTCGCGCGGGAGCCCCAGCGGGTTGTCGACCTCGGCCGTGCGGAAGTACTGGTCGGTCACGTCGTCCAACACCTTCTCGAAATCGAGCATGACGATCAGCCGACCCTCGCACCGGGCCAGGGCCGTCACCGGCGTGTTGGCCAGCGCTTCAAGGCCGGGCACCGCCAGGATGTTTTGCCAGCTCAACCGGTAGATCCGATCCACCGCGTCGACCAAGAACGCCGTCTGCTGCTGGTTGAAGTCGGTCAGAATCATGGTCGACTCGGACGTCTCCCGCGTTGGGGTGATGCCCAGGTGGTCCATCAGCGACACACAAGGAATCACCTGGCTGCGGAGCTTGAATACCCCACGAATAGAGGGGTGTGCGCGTGGGAGGCTCGTGATCTCGACCGTTGGCATTACCTCGCGTACCTTGGCCACGTTGATGCCGAACGTGTAGTCGGCCAACTCAAACACCAGCAATTCAAGTTCGTTCGTCCCGCTTTCCAGCAGGATCTCTTTATCCAGAAGGATATTGCTCAGAGTGGACATCGTTGACCTCACGGACCACGAGGGTGAAAGCGACCGGACAAAGTAACCGGAAATATTACCCCAAATTCCCCATATTCCTAATTCGGGTGTTCGTCTCCGCTCCCTTGACGAACTCGCCCCGGCCCATACAACCGGCCGCCCCCGGGCAATGACATCGGTTCGTCTGATTGAAGCACACCGGAACGGGGAATAATTGTATCCCCACGTAGATGTAAGGCATGGGCATGGTACCCCGTCAGAGCATCGCCGGCCTGATATACTGCCTCGTGGCGCATCATCGATGTCCTGCTAAGCCAAAGACCTCAGACAGTCAACCCTCAACCTTCCCGGAACCGCCATGTTGAAAATCCTGTTCCTATGCACCGGCAATTCCTGCCGCAGCCAAATGGCCGAGGGCTGGACGCGGCATCTCAAGGGCGACGTGATCGCGCCGTACTCCGCCGGCATCGAAGCCCACGGACTGAATCCCAATGCCGTCACGGTGATGGCTGAGGCGGGCGTCGACATCTCCGGCCAGCGCTCCAAGCGCGTCGATCAGCTTCGGCCGGTGGAGTTCGACTACGTGGTGACCGTCTGCTCCGAGGCCGAGGGGCGGTGTCCGACCTTTCCCGGCAAGGCCAAGACGGTCCACGTCGGCTTCGACGACCCGCCGACCTTGGCGGTTGGCGCGACGGCCAAACAGCGTCGGCTGGCTCCCTACCGGCGGGTGCGCGACGAGATCAAGGCGTTCGTCGAGACGCTGCCCGGTGCTCTCGCGGACCTGACCGCCCGTTGACTTCCCTCGACCGCCCGCCCCGCGGAGACACGCAAGCGTGCTCAGGTTCTTGGCTGAAGCCGTGGCCATCTCGCTTTCGGGCGTGATGGCGCCCGGACCGATCACGGCGGCGACGCTGGCCGCCGGCGCGCGGCGGCGACACGCCGGGGCGATGATCGCGCTGGGCCACGGCGTGATCGAGTTCCCCCTGATGCTGGTCATCCTGGCGGGGGCGGGCGAGTTCCTCAAGTTCGAAGGGGTGAAAACCGCGATCGGGCTGGCCGGCGGCGCGGTCCTGCTCCTGATGGGGCTTCAGTTGCTCTTCGCCGGCGACGCATCGACGGGCGAGAACGGCATCGCCGACCGGCACCGCCCCTTCGTGATCGGCATCATCTTGACCGGGGCCAACCCGTACTTCCTTATCTGGTGGGCGACCGTCGGCCTGGCGCTGACCACCAAGGCCGTCGGATTTGGAGTCTTGGCGTTTGCCCTGTTCTCGGTCGTCCACTGGCTCTGCGACCTCGTCTGGCTCGAGGCGTTGTCCCTGGCAAGCCACAAAGGCACGGAGTTGCTCAGCGGCCGAGTCCAGCAGATTGTGCTCGTGGTCTGCGGAGTGACGCTCGTCGTCTTCGGCGTCATGTTCCTCGTCGACGCGATTTGGCGACACGCTCGCACGCACCAAGACGTCTCAGAAACACGTTCCGCGAACGACGATGTAACTGATCACCAGCACCAGCGTGACCAGGGCGATCGCCTGAGACCGGCCGGGCCGGCGGACCATGGCAAACATGCCCGCCACCAGGATGATCGTTGTGCCGACGTCGCCCCAGGGCACCATCGGCCGGGCGAAGAGCGTCCGGGAAAACGGCCACAGAAGCGGCAGTTCCCAGGCGGGCAAGCCGGCGCCCGACGAATAGAGACAATCGGCCGCCAAATGGCTGTACACCGCGACGAGGCCGACGGCGATCCAAACGAGGACTTCCTCGATCGGGCTTCTGGCTGGGCCGGCCGCGGTGTCGACCCGAAACACGGCCCAGCGCGTGGCCAGCGTCCGTTGGGCACGGCCGAGCAGGTCCAGACGCCAGGCGACCGCCGCGACCACGACGCCCAGCAAGCCGGCCACCAGGAGATTGTGTCCCCAAACCCGGTGCCCGAGGGCGTAGCAATGGGCTCCCAGCAGGAGCGTTAGCCCGTCCCAATCGGGCAGCACCGCCGCGAGCCCGGCGAACGCCACGATCCGCCACCCATACCGCCGGTGCAAGCCCGCGGCCAACGTCCCGTCGAGGCCGATCATCGCGTGCTCGTAGGAGGTCATCGTCGTCGTTCTCGGTCCAATGTCGGTCAGGATCCGCGCGGAAACGAGTGTCGCCTTTCGCTCCGCGAAAGTAGCGTTCGTTGGCCTTTCGCCGGAGCGAAAGACCGCTACTTTCGCGGAGCGAAAGGCGACAATCATTGACCCGCCGGTTGCGGCCTAACGCGGTTTTTCCTACTTTATAGCATGCAGCCATCCGGATACAATGCACTTGGAAGGGTGCCGTCGCCATGAAACTGGCCACTTGGAACGTCAATTCGATTCGTGCGCGGCAAGAGCGGCTGTTGCGGTGGCTCGACCGCGAGCGGCCCGACGTGCTGTGCTTGCAGGAACTCAAGGTGACCGACGAGGCGTTCCCCCGCGAAGCGATCGAGGCGGCGGGCTACCACGCGGCGGTGTTCGGTCAGAAGACCTACAACGGCGTGGCGATTCTCAGCCGCGACGAGCCGGCGGACGTCCAGCGTGGCCTGGGCGACGACGACCCGCAGTCCCGGCTCGTGGCGGCCCTGATCGACGGCGTTTGCATTGTCAATGCGTACTTCCCCAACGGTCAAGAGGTCGGTTCGGAGAAATGGGAGTACAAGTTGGACTGGATGCGGCGGCTCGAGGCGTACCTCGCGGATCGCTACCGCCCCAGCGATCCGCTGGTGCTTTGCGGCGATTTCAACGTCGCGCGGGACGACCTCGACGTCGCCCGGCCGCACCAATGGGCCGGCACGGTGCTCTGCCACCCGGACGCGCGAGAGGGCCTCGAAGCGATTCACCGCTGGGGGTTCCTTGACGTTTTTCGCGAGCATCATCCCGAGGGCAGGCTGTACAGTTGGTGGGACTACCGGATGCTGGGCTTTGCGCAGAACAACGGCCTGCGGCTCGACCACATCTTCGCGACCGAAACGTTGGCCCGGCGCTGTCGCGGCGCCGAGATCGACCGCGACGAGCGCAAGGGCGACAAGCCGTCGGACCACGCCCCGGTCGTCGCCGTGTTCGACTGAGGAGCATGGCCAATCATTGTAGGGCGGACTTTAGTCCGCCGAGTCAGTCTGCCGCGTCTTTTCCAGGCGGACTGAAGTCCGCCCTACGATGAGATGCACAGGTCATTCTTTTACCGCTCCTAACGTCACAAGATCCGAAGCCCTTTGGGCAGCGCCTCGCCGAAGACGAGGCCTTGTTCCTCGGTGTCGAGCCGGCCGAGGGTTTCGACCAACTGGCGATAGTGGGCCGCCGCGCCGGCGTCGTCGAGCCATCGGAGGACTTCCCCGCGGAGCTTCTCCGACACGTCCCGGTAGCGGTCGTCGGTCCGCCGGGCCATCTGCATCACGGCCAACTGGACCATCGGCTCGTCGCCGCTGACGTCCATCATCCGCCGAAGCCACCGAGCCGCCACCTCGACCGGCACGACGCCGTTGAGCGGTCCGTGCACGGGCTGCCGGGCCCCGATCCGCCCGACCGCCCAGGCAATCGCCGGCCGAACCGTCTCCATTTTGGGCTTGGGCAAAACGTCCAGAAGGATGTCGCCCAGCTCGATCTTGACCGGTGTGGCCAAGAGTTCGAACGACCCGAGCAGACGCCAGACCTCGGCGGTTTCGTGCGAGCCGGCGCTGAACTCGCCGCCGCGGCCCTTGCCGGTCGTGAGTTGTCGGTGCATCGCGCGGATCGGGGCCAGCACGTTCTCGGCAAGCGACTGTTGCTGGCCCGCGGCCAGTCCGCCGGCGATCCGTCGCCAGAGGATCCACCACTCGGCGCGGCAGCGGACAGTCGAGTGCAGCAGGCTGCCTTGCACGAGCCGCCACGTCCGCGCCACCCGCCAATCGTCGGCTGCCAGTCCATAGCCCGGCCGGAGAGCAAAGCCCAACAGATTCAGCCATCGGGCCTCGTGCTGCTCGCCGCGTCGCCGGGCGTGTTCCAATTCGATCAATGCCTCCCAGATTCGCCGCAACAGCGAGGTGGGCCACTCCCGCCGGCCGATCCCGGTCGCGTCGGTCAACCGCTTGACCAGCGCGGCGGGCTTCTCCTTGCCGTCCGGTCCGAACGTGCTTTGAATGGCCTCGTGACACGCCTGCCAGATCGTCTCGTCGAGCACGCCCTCGCTTTCGGCGTCGCTTTCGTGGGCGGCGACGTCGGTTTGGGTGGTCGAGCGGACGTCGAACACGAGCCGCCAACTCCGCCGCGAGTCCACTTGGGTCGACCAGAGATCGAGCGTACCGATTTCGGTGAGCCGGGCGTGCAGTTCGACGGAAACGACGTCCGGATCGCTCTTGCGGCGTTTGTGCAACACGGTGCGGATCGGCGGCAGCGGCGTCATCTGTTCGCGGTCGATCGGCACCAGCTCGCCCGGCCGGTCGGTCAACCGCGTGCTCGAGACGAACAGCGGGAATTCGACCGGATCGCCGACCACGAGGTCGAATCGCCGTTGGGCGAGGTGGACGTCCTGGCCCGGCTCGGCTTCGGCGGGCACGAGACACACGGCCGCCGGCTCGTCGCTCTCGATGCCAATGTAGTAGGTCCGCGCCAACCCGGCGGCGATTCGCACGCCCCGGCCGCGACGGACCATGCCGTAGTACGCCGCGCCGCGAGCCACGGCCAGATCGAGCCGGTCGTTGGCCAGCACCGTCGGTCGCCACGTTGGATCGTCGGCTGTGAACCAGCTTCCGAGCACGTCCAAGAGCCGCCCGCGGATCTCGCGCGATTCGAACAGCCCGCCGTTGAAGAGCACAATGTCGGGCCGGGTGGGGTCGTGGCCGCCGGAGCTTTCGGCCTCGTCCATGGCCACGTGACGATGGGCCCGCAAGAACGACGCCAGGTAGCGGGTGACCGCCGGATCGGGCGCGAAGGGCAGCCCGAACTCCTGGAAACCCGAGGTCCGCCGTCGCGGCGTCTCGTCGAGTCCGACCTTGGGAAAGAACCCGTCGAGCAACAGATCGCGGACCTCGTCGCGGCCGACTTCGATCCGCAGCCCGCCGCCAATCAGCTTTGCCCCGCCGCCGGGCAGGTTGACCGTGAGACGCTCCGGGGCGTCGTCCGCGAGCAAGGTCTCCTTGACCTGCCGGCAAGTGCGCACGAGCACCGCCCAAGGCCGCGGATCGAGCTTGCCGCCGCCGGTGAGCCGCCGTTCGAGATGCTGGGCCAACGCCAGGTCGAGGTTGTCGCCGCCGAGGATCAGGTGGTTTCCGACGGCCACGCGGTGGAACTGGACCTCGCCGCCCGCGCCCCGGCGGACGCGGATCAACGTGAAGTCGGACGTCCCGCCGCCGCAATCGCACACGAGAATCTTCTGTCCCGGTTCGACCTGCGTTTCCCAGCGGTCGCTGTGGGCGTAGATCCAGGCGTAAAACGCCGCCTGCGGCTCTTCGATCAAGACGACCCGAGCCAGTCCCGCCCGGGCCGCCGCCTTGACGGTCAGTTCCCGGGCGACTTCGTCGAACGATGCGGGCAGCGTCAGGACGAGGTCCTGTTCGGCCAGCGGATGTTCGGCAAACGCGGCGTCCCACGCCTCGCGGACGTGCCGCAAGATGCGCCCGCTCGCCTCGACCGGCGAGAGTCGCTCGACGTCGCCGGCCCCCTGCCACGGCAACAGATCGGCGGTCCGGTCCACGCCCGAGTGGCACAGCCAACTCTTGGCCGACGCGATCAACCGCCCGGGCACCATCGTGCCGTGATCGCGGGCGAAGAACCCGACGGCATAGCTCGGCGCCTCGCGGCTCCAGGGCAGCCGCAGGGCGTCGCCGGCCAGTTCGCCCGGGGCGGGCTCGTAGTGGAACGACGGCAGCGTTTCCCGCGATTCGACCTGACCGGGCGCGACCAGTTGCGGCACGGCGAACGTCGCCACCCGCCAGTGCTCCTGGGCCGTATCGACATACGCCACGGCCGAGTTGGTCGTGCCCAAGTCGACGCCGACAATGAAGCGGGAAGGCGATTCTTCGGGCGAAGGGGAGGAAGTTGCTTTTTGCACGGGATGGGCCCGGGGTTTCCACGGAAATCACGCCCGCGGCGGGATCGGCCTGACGGAGGAAGGCCGCGCCGGCGCGGGGAGCCGTTCATTGTAGCGTTCTGCTTGATGATTCTCAATAAGCGTCGCGCGACACGCAAGCTCGGAACGCGGCCCCGCGCGGTGGCCCAATAACTCGCGTTGAACTCTCGCGGGCAGAGAGTAAGATCGAGACCCTATTGAGTGCTCCGCAGCTAATGCGCGGGTACCAGCGGCAGCTTGTCTGCCGCTGCCCGGAATCGCAGGGGCGGACAAGGGAGGCTTTACGGATGTCGATGACCCCCGGGCACGATCTTCCACGAGTCTTCGTCGCCGGCTATCCGGGCGACGTGGGCGGAGCAAACACCGAGTGTTGGCACACGGTGAAGCTGTGGCGGCGATTTGGCCTGAAGGTGTCCTTCGTGCCAACCTGGAAGCCCACCGAGACATGGCGAACGCGACTCGATGGGATCGGCTGCCCGACGATCGAAATCGCGGCGGATCGACTGGGGGACGTGCCCGGCCTGCCGGACAGCACCGTCGTGTCGTTCTGCAACGCCAGTTTCCTTGGAGCAGCCGACCGGTTTCGCGACTTGGGCTGCCAGATCGTCTGGGTCAACTGCATGACGTGGCTCTTCGCCGAGGAGAAGAGGCACTATCGTCGCCGTGGGCCGTTCGAGCGATACGTCTTCCAGAGCAACCATCAGCGCTCGAAGCTGGAGCCGCAGCTTCGGCGGTTCGACTACGATGAGCGCCGGGGGCGCCTCATTCGCGGCGCGTTCGACTTCGCGGCGTTTCCATTCCGGCCGTTGGAACATCGGCAAGGCGATCCCTTCGTCATCGGTCGGATCAGCCGGGCAGCGGCGGACAAATACGCTCGCGACACGTGGTCCGTCTACAACCGCATCGATCATCCGATCCACGCTCGCGTGATGGCATGGAACCGTCGGGTCGAGCGCAAGGTGGGCGAGCCGCCCGCGTGGGCGGAGTGTCTCCCGCCGGGCGCCGAAACGCCCCGGGAATTCTTCGGCAAGCTCCACTGCATGGTTCAAGCCAACGGCGGCGCCGGCGAAAATTGGCCTCGCTCCGGCCTGGAAGCCATGGCGTGCGGCGTGCCCGTCGTCGTTCAAAACCAATGGGGCTGGCGGGAGATGATCCGGCACGGGGAGACGGGGTTTCTCTGCGAGAACAACGAGGACATGGCCGCTTTCGCCACCCGGTTGGCGAAGGACGAGCGCCTCCGGCTGGCGGTGGCCGAGAATGCGCGGGCGAGTCTCGAGACGGAGTTGGCCCCTGCTGAGACGATTTGGACGCAATGGCACGAGATCTTCGCGTCGGTCGTCGCCGCTCGGCCGAATTGAGGGCCGCCGGACGTAACCGTTCACAGGACGCCATAGTCGCCTTTCGCTCCGCGAAAGTAGCGCTACTTTCGCGGAGCGAAAGGCGACTCTCGACGCCATGTCTCCGGCAAGTCAGCAGCGGCCCGTGAACGCTTACCCGCCGAACTCGCAACGTCCGGCGATGCTCGATACTTACTCGTCGCCGATCACCTTGCCGAGGACATCGCGGCCCCGCGCGTCCTTGATGCCGACGATTCGCGGCATTTTGCCGACGCCCTCTTGAGAGACGATTCGCAGGTCCACGTCGTAGGTCTCGCCTTTTTCGAGCGTGATCGGCTGCGTCCGTGACGAAGCCAGGTCTTTGACGTCGCCCAGTTCCAGCCACCAAGCAAAGCCGGGCGTCACCCGATCGAACCGGAAGCGGCCCTCGGCGTCGGTCGTGGCCGATCCGGCAATACTCGAGCTCGGCGGAAGCGCCGTGCCGTTGAGAAGAACGCCTATTTTCGCGAGCGGCTCGCCCTTCTCGTCGACGAGCCGACCTTGGATCACCGCGGCCGGCGCCATCGTGAAATCGAGATGATAGGGCTTGTCCGGCAGAATGATCTTCTTGCGGTCCCAATC
This sequence comes from Planctomycetia bacterium, assembly GCA_026401055.1. Classification (GTDB taxonomy): domain Bacteria; phylum Planctomycetota; class Planctomycetia; order Pirellulales; family Thermoguttaceae; genus JAPLNP01. The sequence continues at coordinate 10,105 of JAPLNP010000448.1, read as the reverse complement.
GGATTTGTCGTCGGGCATCTCGTCGGCCATCAAGAGACCGCCCTGGCGTCCGAGATTCTTCTCCGCGTAGCCGGTTTTGTGCGCGAAGATGCTCGCGCACTGAACGTCGGCGCCCCACTTGCCGGTCTTCTCATTCTTCGCCGTCATGCCGGGGCCAAACCGCAGAAGGTACCGACCGCGCGCGTCGGTGACGACGGGCAGGGTAGAACGGAGCGTTCCATAGCCGGTGGCCGCTCGGATCTCGACGCCCTCCAGCGGCCGCCCCTCGTCGTCCGCGACCGTGCCTTCGACCGCCCAGGGCCACCGCTTCTTCGCCTCCGCTTCATCGACCGGCTGGGCGTGGAGCTTCGCGACAACATCGTTCGCCTCCCCCTCGCGAAAGTCAATCGCCATCGGCTTCTCTTGCGCGTAGTCGGAATAGCCGTAAGCGTAGGTTCGCGCCGACACGTCCACCCGATAGGAGCCCGGCGACAAATGCTCGATCCGGTACTTCCCATCATTGCCGGGAAACAGATTCGGATTCAACGGGTCCCACTCGACCACCAACCCGTCGGAGCGCGTCAGACGGATGCCCGGGCGAGGGTAGTCGATCGGCTTGTCGGTTTTTGCGTCGAGAATGGTGAACGTCGCCGGCGGGCCATTTTCGATGGAAATCGCAACGGGCGTCGTCTTCCGCGAGCCGTCGAGCCGGATGGGTTCGCTCACCGCCATGCCCGTAATCTTTTCGTTGCGCGAGCCCACGAACGCCGTCACGCGGTACACGCCGGGCGGAAGCGGGTTTCGGGTCAAGAAGCGGTCCTTGCCGTTGCGAGTCGGTCCGGTCTCGCCGGAAATCGAACCGCACACCGGCCGCCAGATCGTGCCGTCGCGCGGGTCGGTCCACCCGTGGTCGCGTGGCCCGACGTCGGCCGCCGCTTTGACCCGCTCCCAGATTGTAACGACGCTGTGCTGGTCGATGGGTTTGCCATCGACGCCCAAGATGCTCACGTCGATGGCGAGTTGGGCGCTCTCGCGTTTCTCGGCGTCCAAGGCCGCGTCTTTGGCCGCGGGTTTGCCGGCGGGATCATTGACCGGCGGTTCCGCCTGTTTGCCGCCGTCGGTCGCGGGGGACGGAGCAGGCTTCGGCTCCGCCGGGCGGTTCTCTCGCTGCTGGGCGGATTTCTTCCGCATCCATTCCAACTGCTCGCGCTGCTTATCCGACAGCGGCCCCAGGTCCAGGCGGCGCGACTCGCCCGGCAGGAGGCTCACCGTCGCTCCGGGCAGACCGATGGAGCCGCCTTGCTCGCTGGGGAAATCGCGGTCCAGAGTCGTCGGGAAGATGGGCGGCACGTGCGTGAAGCGAAACTCGTCGGTGGGCGACTTCCTGCCCTGGTCGCTCCAGTACTGGTTGAAGATGATCTCGGGCAGGCCGTTTTGCTCTCGTACCTGCGTGCCCAGCGACGCCTCTTGACGCTCTCCCGCCACCTCCTCGAACCGGCTCGTCAGCGTCGCCCAGGGAAGCAACTGGACCTTGCCGCCGTCGGACAACGGTTTCTTCTGCGCAAGGTTGAAGCCCGCCGTGGGGTGCAGGGCGACGACGTAGAAGTCCACGTCCTTGGGAGGATACACGGCGAACTGCCCTTTGGCGTCCGAACGGGTCACGATGTGTTCGAGCGGATTGCGGACGCGGCCCTCGACCAGCACGATGTTATGCGACTTGTAGGGGATCGACTCGTCGACGGGCGTGACAAGCAGGACCTCCGCGTCGGCGACCGGTTCGCCTTTGCCGTCGACGACCCGGCCCTCGACCCGTAGCGACTCGTCGGGAACCAGATCGGCCGCCGTCTTGATCCGGTCGTAACGGAGATCCGCGCTAGGCCACAGGCTTCCCTCGCTGTGGCCCTTGAGTTTGAACTGTTGGTGCAGACGCCAGATATTGTCCTTGGCCCCGGGGTAAAGGCCCGCCTCGTGCGCGCCGCGAGTGGTGTAAAAGCTCGGGTGCGCCAGCGACGGGTCCGGCAGCGCGGCGATCCGCTTTTCCAACTCCGCCCAGGTGATAATCTCCTTACCGTCGAGCAACATCACGTGCCGAGCGACGACGACGGCCAAGTTGCCCTGCGTCGCAGATGGTTGGACCCCATTCCCTGAAGCGGAGCCCGATGTGGACGGCGAATCGCCGGGCGTGAGCGCCCGCGGCGGCTCGGCTGGGACGGGCGTCTGCACTTCGATCGTTAGAGGGTCGGTCTTGATGACGCTGCTTCTCAGCGGCTCTCTCAATGGGGCGGGACCTTGGACAACGTACGATGCCCCCACGAGACGGGGCGTCACCGGCACACCGGGCACTTCAAACCGGCCGCCGGCGTTTGATTCGCCGTATCCATACGAGTAGCCCCCCATGACGAAGCTCACCTTGAGATTGGCGACGGGCTGGTTGCGCTGGTCGACCACAAAGCCCAGGACATTTTTCGCCGGCACAAGTTCCACTGGCGGCAACGTGAACTCATCGGTCCGGTTCGGAACTTCGTGGAATACCGTGTGATCAAAGTGGACGTACCTACGGGATGTGTCAAACGCAGACAAACCAATGCGTCCCGGCAAGACCTTGGCGGTAAACCCGCCCCACGCGTCGCTCACGCACGTGGTCATCTGATTTGCGGCGCCGTATTTGATGTGAATCCTTGCGTCCGAGACGGGCAGATCGGTGCCCTCGACCCGAACGGACCCACGCACCGTAACGAGCGGGACCATCGGGATTCGCAATTCCGTCGTGGCGCCGGGCTTGACGTCGACGGATTGCGGCAATTGCGGGCGGACCGGCAGGCTCTCATCAACGTGGACGAGCTGAAAGTGGAGTCTACCCTTGGCAATCTGGGGCACGACGAAACGGCCTTGCTCATCGGTCTCGACTTCTGCGACACCGACAGTCGAGCCCTGGGGAGCAGAATCGAGATCATGTGTTGCCAGTCCCATCCGGACACCCTTCGTCCACTCCGGCTTCTCGGCGATCAGTTGTCCTTCAATCCGGCCCACTGCGCGCAGTCGGATGGTGTTCGCGGCAGGCAACTGGCGGTCCACCGAGCAGCGCTGGCTCTGAATCCCGTGGCCCTCAGCCGTGATTCGCACGTCGCTCAGCGCTTCGCGTCCCGCGGCCGGGAGTCTCGCCTGGCCCGCGGCGTCGGTGCGGGCTTCAATGCGCCGCAGGACTTCCCCCGGCGTTGCTTGAAACGTGACGGAATACGGCTGAACAAGCGCGCCGGCCACAGGGATGCCCGCGGGATCCAGCACCGTAAACGAAGTGTCAGTAGCGCGTTTCAACGCAATCGCCACGTTGGAGGAGTCATCCCCAAATGAGAACTCCGTTGCCGGTTCGGCGTGCCTGACGCCCAACTGATGCCCCGGCGCGTAGGCCCACAGACTGACAGGTGGCCACTCGGCCTTTTCGGCAACCCATGCCTGGGAAACCTCCAACGTGAACCGGCCCTGCGCATCGGATGTCACGTGCTCGACGCGCGGCCCGGAATGATCCGACTTGCAGTAGACCGAAAGCCAGACGTCCGCGCCGGCTATGCCCTGTCCGGACTCGTCGAGCACCGTACCTCGCAATACCTTGGCGTCGGGCGTCTCTGCCTCGCCTTTGCCCGGCTCGGCGCGGCCCGAGTCTGTCGCTGGAGCTGGCTCCGACCTTGCCGCCGAACGCCACGCCGTCGGCGCGGTGAGCAACACGGCGGCGAGCACCACGAGCGTGAGCAGACCGCCGCGGGACAGTCGCACCGGCTCGGGGAGCGGCTCGCCGAAGAGGCGGGCGACGCGGCGGCGAAGGTCGGAGGGCGAGCGGCCGGCGGCGGCCAACGCGGCCAGGTCGCCGGTTTCGACGGCGCGAGCGTGGCGGCGGCGAGCGGCGGCCGGCTTGCTGAGTTCCACGATCCGCAAGAGCGCCGAGGCATACCGGGCACGCAACTGGGCGTCCGAGCCGGACGTCGCCCGACAGGTCAACTCGTCGCAGCAGTATTCGCGAAGCGTGCTCGTGCGGCGGCTGAGATACCAGAGGGCCGGGTTGAAAAACAGCACGACCTCGGCCAGACGCTGCACGAGGTTGACCCACATGTCGTGACGCCGCACGTGAGCCAGTTCGTGGGCGAGGATCATCTCCAGTTCGTCCGGCGACAGGCCCGCGATCGCCGAGACCGGCAACAGAATCGCCGGCCGCAGAAGACCGACCACCTTGGGCACGACGATCTCCTCCGCCCGGGCCAGCACGGGCACGACCCGCATCGACCACCCGTGGGCCAGCGTCCGGAGCCGCTCGGCCAGCGGCCCATCGACGATCGGCTCGGCTCGGGACGCCAGCTGATGCGCATGCCACATGCCCCGCAGCAGCCGGACGAGCATGAGCGAGACGCCGAGGGCGTACAACACGACAATCCACGGCGCGACCCGGGCCCACCGAGCGGAAGGACCCTCCACAACCGTCGCAACGGCCGCTGACGCGACGGCATCTTGGCCCGGCGGCTGACTTCCGGCCGTCGGGACTTGCTCGGGCAGGTCCGCCAACAACCGTGGGACCTCGGACTTCACTAGCACCGGAGGCATCTCGGGCGCGACGACGTCGACGGTCGGCGCGCTTTGAGCGACGGCGCCCGGCGCTGCAACCCAGGCGATCGCGGCGAACAAGGTCACCTGCCACAGCGAGTGGACCAGCGTCATGCACAACCGCCCACTGAACATCGGGTCGCAGATGGTCTGCCAGTTCATTTTTGCTGCTCCTTTGTCTTGCGGGCGATCAGCCGGCGAAGTTCGGCGACTTCGTCCGCGTCGAGGTCGGCCGTTTCGATGAGGTTGAGCACCATGGCCGAAGGCGAGCCGTCGAACACGCGGGCCAGCAGGTCGCCGACGATGCCGCCGGACACGCTTTGGCGCTCGACTTGGGGCGTGAAAAGGAACGCCTTGCCGTCCTTCTTCCGCCGCAGATAGCCCTTGCGGACCATGATGTTGAGCATCGTGATGACGGAGCTGTGCGAGAGCGGACGCCCGGCCTGCTGGGCCAGCCGCGCGCGGACGTCCCGCACCGGCAGCGGCGACGTGTCCCAAAGGATCTTGAGGATTTCGAGTTCCAGCTCGGTGGGATAATTCGATCCGCTGCGGGCCATCATGGTCTCCTGGCGTCGGGTCCCGTCGTTTAATTCGTTAGATGATTATGGGCAATTCCCTCTGGCGAGTCAATAGGACCTTTGAAAAAATTAAAAGATGGGCCGGTTCGCCTCTTGGAGTGCGGCGATTCATCGCCGCTTTCGCGCCGAATCAGCGGTCAGCACCTACGTGGGGGGTGGTGTGTGGCGAATCTTGCGTTTCACGCAAGCCGCTCAAAGAAAGCGGCGATAAATCGCCGCACTCCAAAATACCCCTTGTTCGGGGGCTACTTCGCCGGCTCGATCCGCTCGCCGGTGACGCGGATCCGCTGGGCCAAGAGCGGAGCCTCGCGCGAATAGTTCATGTACGTACACAAGAGCACGTCGGGCTCGACCTCGACCAGACAGCCCATCGCCCACGCCGGATAGTCGATCACCGTGCCCGCGTCCCAATGCATGCCCCCGTCGCGGCTGGTGTTGACCGAATACTGCGGGAAGCGATGGGCGCAGACGATCGTGCCCGAGGTGGTGCGGGTCATCGACTGAGCATAGCCGGGGAAGGTCGCCCGGGCGGCGGCGTCCCAGGTCGCCCCGCGGTCGTTGGACCAGCATTGCCACATGAACGGGCTGTAGACCGGCCGGACCAGCACGGTGACCTTGTCGCCCAGCACCACGCCGGTCGGCTCGGTCAGATCGAGCGAGCCGGGGATCGTGCCCCGGGGCTGGCCGTTCCAAGCGGGCCGGTCGATCTCGATGGCCGCGGACCAGGTTTTCCCGCCGTCGGCGCTGCGGACGACGTACGCCTTGCAGTGCACGGCGCTCCACGTGACGACGTTGGTGAACTTGGTCTCCTCCTTCGCGCCGCCGAGCAGGAATCGCAAGAGCCCGCCGTCGGGCGTCTCCAGAAGCGGTCCGTAGGGCACGAGTTTGGCCGGGATCTCGGGCCAGCCCGGGGCAACCTCCGAGGCCACCGGGTCGGACCACGTTGTGCCGTTGTCCGTCGATTCGGCGATTTCGACCCCGGGCACGTCCTTCTTCGTTTCTTCGCGGCTCCGCCAAAGCTGGACGATCAGACGCCCCTTGGCCGTCCGAAACATCGTGTTGCCGTAGTCGTTCACGCTGCCGAGCTTGGCCGGCAACGTTTCGGGCTCGGACCACGTTCGCCCCTTGTCCTTCGACCGGACCAGCCGGCTGCCCGCAGCCAGAAGCACGTCGCCGTTGGGCGCGACGCACCCGCTGGGCATCTGCTGGCTGTCCAAGCCGACCGTAAAGTGATGGACCGGAATCGTCGCCGAGCGGTCCCACGCCGCCAGCGGCGTGCTTTGGCCGTGGATTTTCACGTTGCGGAAGGAGTACCAACCGTAGCCGGCCAGGCCGACCGCGCCGCCCTTGAACGTCTCGTCCGTCACGCTCAACGCCTCGCGGTCGTCGACCGCAACGGTGATCGTCGGGCCTTTCGCCTCGACGCGGACGCGGTACCAGCGATCGGTTTCGCTGGGCACGCCGGGCACCCAAGCCGCCTTGAGGCTCCGCAGGTAGCCGTCGCCGTCGACCTTCATCACGTGTGCCCAAAAATGGTTCGCCCGGAGTTGCTGCCCGCCCCAGGGAAGCCAGACCACGTAGAAGTGATTGGCGTCGGCCGCTCGGAGGATCATGCCCGCGGCGCCGGTGCCGGTTTCGCGGTAGTTGGCGTTGAACTCGAACTCGGCGACCAGGTCGGAGAAGCTCGCCGGAGTGTAGAAAGCCCGGCTGTACAGGTTCCCTTCGTTGGGCGGGTGGATCACGCCGTCGGCCTCGGTCCACGGGCCCTTGCCGCCGAGGAAGTGCCACTGGCCGCCGTCGCCCAGCGCGAGGTCGAGCGTCGGTGGGTCTGCTTGTTGAGACACCGTTGGCGCCGCCGAAGGGGACAGGTCCATTTTTCGGTCGTCGCTGGTCGCGGAGGACACGTTTACTGGCCGAAAAATGGACCAGTCCCCAGCGCGACCGCCCCGGGCCTGCTTCCCGACCGGCTCGTCGCCGACTCGTTTGATCCAATCGGCCACCCAGTTCACCGCGTCGGCGTCGTTGTCGATCGAGACATAGACGACGCCCTGGATCCGCCCGGCATGGATCAGCCGCCGCGCCGTCTCGCATTGCAGCTCCATCAGATCCTTGGGCATCTTCCGCCCCTCGCCGTAGTCGTACAGGTAGAGCGCGAGCATAATCGGCTTGCCTGGAAAAGTCGCCTCGCAGTGGGCAATGTGCTTCTCCAGGTCGACGAGTTCCTTGGCGTGCCACACGGCCAGCGTGATCACGTCCAACTGGTCGATATACTGCTTGATGTCCTTGCGGCCGAAGTTCATCGTGTAGAGGACGCCCCAGATCTTGGCCGGCACGTGGCCCGCTTCCAACAGCGAGCGAATCCCCCGGATGTGCTCGGGCTTGAAGCCTTTGTCGATGCCGACGCTGCTCATGTCGTCCAGCAACACGGCCTCGATCCGCGGGTATTTTTCGACGAGCCGCCGGACCTGGGCGATCCGCTTCTCGTACACAAACGGCGGGCCGCCGTCGCCGTCGGCCATGATTTCCCAGACCAGCCGCGGGCAGTGCGCGACCTCGGCGGTCCATTTGTCGGCCTGGGCGTCATCGTTCGGGATGCCCAGCCCGGCCATAATCACGTTGGGCGTGCCCAGCAGCTTCGCCCGCTCGGCCGCAGGCGCCTGGGCGAACGTCGCCGACGAGTGTTCGCCGGGCGTGCCCATCTCAGGATTCCCCCAGACCCAAAGGCAATCCCGCAGCCGCGCCGGCCGCTGCGGGTCCGCCGCAAACCCTGGGCGCATCGCGCCGACAATCGCCGCCATCGCGGCACACAGAACAAACCAACGGGATCGCGTTTTCATAGAGATCTCCTCCAAGGCAAGTCCCCGGGTGGTTCACACAACAACTCGGTAGGGTGCGTCGGGACGCACCGCCAAACACCAAAACGCGCCATCACGCCATCCGCCCAGCCCGGACGACGTCGCAACGCCAAGCCGAAAGCAATTCATGGTGCGTCCAGACGCTACGGTACCGTGGAAAGCGGTGCGGGCTGCATTGTCCAGTACCTCACACACCGTCTGGCTTGCCGATGGAGTGCTACACCGTTCGTTTGCGAGTGTATTCATTAAGTCGCTTCTCTCCCGACCGCAGGAAACCCAGAAAGTCAAGGCCCCTGTATACACACGTCTGGCAAATGCTCAACAGCATCAGATAGTCACGGATGCCACGTTCATTTGAAAAGCCCTGTATCACGTCACGCAACCCTGAAAAGGCCCTGATTGCGTGTTCTGCATTATTGTTGTTCCAGGGAACACCGTCATAGTCAAGAAACGTAAAAAGCCTCTCTCTATTCTTTCTAAATCTCTCCCGGGCCTTTCGTCCCGCTTCCGTGCCATATTCGCGTGCGAGCAGTCTCTCGTAAAAACATGTTACACTCCTCTTGTGTTTCTGTAGGAAATGTTTCTTCAACCCAAGGCGGTCGATTGTCTCGATTATGGGTCTTAGTACGGCTGCGAACTCATGCACCAACTCCTTCATTTCTTCATTAAACGGTTCCTTGAGAACTTCGCCGTTCAAGTCTCGAATCAAATGAATTAAGCATCTCTGCTGGGCGCACGGGATCGAGTCGTAGGCAGAATAGAAATCGGACACCAACACGCCATCAAAACCACCGAGGAAATCCTTGGCAACGTCGCCGTCACGAGTTGTGGACCAAAGGTAGATTACTTCTTCCATGCTCGTGAAGACCCACACATACCCAGCCCCGCGCTTTGTGCCCAAATGAGTCTCATCAGCATGTATCAGCTTCCCGTTCAATAGTGTGTTCTTGATGTCATCATACGTTTCGCGGTAAATCTCCGTTGCCCTCTGCTTCAAACGGTTGATCGACGGCTGGCCCAAGCGATAACCGAAGAGCGTATTCACGTTCTGTGACACTTTTAACTGAGGTATATGCACTTCGATGATGCTATGAATCACATACGCCAACATTTGCAGGCCATAGCGATGCCTTGTCCACTCATACTCATCCGAAGGAAAAGAAAGACTGCAAGTGCCGCATCTGTAATGGTCGATGACGTACTTCGTGATCCATCGCCTAACACCGCCGGCAGAGAATCGCAAATCATACAGCACCTTACTGTGCCTGCCCACCTTTGCAATCTTCCTTGAATCGCACTTGGGGCATTTCCAGGGACGTGACGGTGTGAAGGTCTTGTTTACTCGGAGAGAGTGACGACTCCCGCGTTGCTTCCTTCTTGCGGCCCGTCTGACTCGGGGATTTGAGCGAACGTATATTCGGTCGCGTTGATAATCCCAGTATGCGCACTTGTTTATGTAGTCGAGTTCTGGCAGCACAAAGTCCACTGGCCCCAGCCTATATGGCAATTGCGGTTTCAGAGAATCCACAAGCACGGCATCCGGGTGGAGCAGTGCCGCATCGACGGGGATTAGTTGCTCTATCGTCTTCACCACCAGTTCCAATGCGCCACAGTCGTCGGAGTTATACGCTATGAGTTCCTGTTTGACGGTCGTGCTGCCTTCAATCTCCCACCTGTGTCGAAGCAACAGACTGCGCTGGCCGGAAGGTTCTTCTGTTGACCACCTGTAACCCAAGAACGTAGCAATGTCTTTAAGGCCATTGGAATACGTTGGAAAGTAAATATGCCCGTAAATGACCGAAACGATGCTTCTGGCACCTTCTATCAAGCTGTCCACGGACACGCCATCTTGGGTCTTGCCTCCATAGCGTCTGACCATGCGTTTCACAAATGTAGTCTCATAGCTTCCGTAGTAGAATAACTGGGGATGCTCAATCGTGCTAACGACTTGCAGGAACTCGCGCCAGATCGTTTCCTCGCCGGCACTGTCATCCGCCCAGTGAGGTGGTCGGGGTTGTCAAGACAGAAAAGCGGAGTGTTTAAGGTGGATTCTAGGGTTGCTGTTGGGGGGCGTTGCGGAGCGTAGTGAGCGCAGCGAACGGA
>JAPLNP010000152.1 GCA_026401055.1 Planctomycetia bacterium | reverse complement strand
GTCGCTCGATGCAGATCGATTCCAACATGCCACATGATAGGGCTCCTTGTTTGGTGGGCTATGGATGAAGCTACACACCTCAAACGTAGTCCACCGGCAAGGGGCCTCAACACGCGGCGGTTATAGTATCATCACTGATTTCCGGCCTTTCTTCGCTGGGGGTGCCGGTCACAGTACTTCGCGATCTTCCACTATCAGTAATGTCCCCTTTCTCGGCCCAGACCGCGAAGAGACTATTCTGCCTCTGCCTCGCCGACATGAGTAAGATAGTCCCTACCATGGCGTGTCACAGAGATGATATTATCTGAGGTGGTAAGGAAACCATTATCTGTGGCGAGGTCGACTGCTTCTGCTGGGTTGTTACTTCCCAGGGTATTGGAGAGGTGATCCATCGCGTCCTCGCGGCTGGAGGCACCGTCCTTGCTGATTAGGTACTTCAAAAGGCCGTCGAGATCGGGATTCTCCCCTCCCTGCTTGTGGAGTTGCTTACTCTCGCGCGTTTTCGAGAGAGACGTTGGTGTGCGATTGTCATCATCTGGTCTAATCGTAGCAATGTAGTCGTCCTCGGTGAGCACACGCTGTCGGTTCATCATGAGGCGAATGAATGAGAATAGGAACGCAAAAACGGCAATTACGCATAGAGTGAAAATGCTGCCGTGTATATGCTCACCCGTGGCGAGGCCAACGGCTTTGAATTGATCAACCGTCACAAGCGCGACGATTAGGGGCAACGCAGAAGACCCCGAGATCTCGCAGACTCTCTCTGTGCGGCTCTTATGACCCGCATCTGCGATCACGGCAGTCAAAAGGCCCTTTAGACGTCCATAGTTGATGGTAAATGGCTCGTCGGGAACGACAGTGGGGGGGTGTCTGGCAGCCATGTCACTCCCTTTCAGCAACGCGCTTGATGATTCTTTCCATCTCCATTTCTGGGACGCTAATGATGTTCGCCATTAGAACCACTTTCTCGCTTCGGTCAGAAACTGAGTCGAGAACCGACAGAAGGAGAGATGCTCGCTGCGTGCGCTGTTCAACGCCAGCGCTCTTGATAATGAACACAATTCGGCGAATCTCATGTGCCAACTTCTTTTGTATCGTCCTGTATTGCTCATTGCTCATCGTGACCATATCATGTGTCCCGGGGATATCCAGGTACGGGACGCGGGAGTCGGCCAGCAGATTCGCGATGAAGAAGTCTCTCATTTCGTTGTTCGGCTGTGAGGAAAAGACTATTAGCAAACGTTGTGCGGCCTCATCAGCCGTGGGGAAACCAATGAATGTCCGCTCGATCTGAGCGTCGATGAGTTTTCCTTCAACCTTTCTCAGTTCCTTCCATCGCTCAGACAGCATTTCTCGCCCCGTCAGGGGCACGGGGACGCCTGTGGTCTCCAACAGTCCGTAGTTCTGAATCAGATACTTCATGATCGCCAGTTTGTCAGCTTCAGGCTGAGCATTCGTGATCAGTTCAGCCGCGACGGCGCCCTCGACATAACGGTCGGTGAGCCCCGCCTCTAACAGTCTTCGTGCGGTATCCATTTCTGTTCTCTCCTTCGCGGAATTCCGGGGACACGATACCTATTGTGGCTATTTGAGCAATTTGGTTCTTTGGCCCAGTTTCCAGGGGCTTAGGATGCGGCCGACGAGTTTCTCCAGCCGTTCGACCAAACGTGGGGCTGCAGAGCGGGCAACGCGTGCGACCGTCGTCCCGCAAGGGAATTCCGCCGGCCCACCGGCCATCGACCACGTCCAACGTCCACCGCCACACCGGAGTGGGGTTGGAACGCAGGTAGGCCCTCCGGGCCACCGCGGGGGCGGCTCGACGGAATGGAATCTAGCCCCCGGCGAATAGGATGTCGACCACTTCCGTGGAAAGAATTCCACCGGAAGGGGGGGTGATGGCGACCCGGGACTGCGGTGGCGTCGAGCGAGCCAGGTCCGCGGGGGACGAACCATCCACGCTAAATTGCCAGTGCCCGGCTGGCCGATACATTGGGACCTTCGTCCGGGCTCCATGGTTTGGCACGGGCGATCCCGCAAGGCGGATCGAGTCCACCACGAAGAAAACAGGGGTTTTGGGAAGACCTTCCCGTCGTCCGTGACGTCGGTTTGGCCGATTTCTCGTTTTCTTGACCCTGGGCGTTGACAGCAACGCCCAGGGGCGATAGTATTTGAGGTTTCCCGCCATATCGGCGGACGTTGTCTTTGGAAAGTGGGAATCGGGTATCCCGGAGGACTTCCGTGGGCGATCAGAGTAACGAACTCATCCGTATCCGGATGGAAGCCTACGATCACGCCGTCTTGGATCAGAGTGCCGGTGAAATCACCGACACCGCCAAGCGGACGGGTTCGGTGGTTCACGGGCCGATTCCCTTGCCGACTCGAATCGAGCGCTACACCGTGTTGTCGAGTCCCCATGTGGACAAAAAGGCAAGGCAGCAGTTTGAGATCCGCACGCACAAGCGGTTGGTCGACATCCTGCAGCCGACGGCCAAGACGATCGAAGCACTCAACAAACTGAGCCTGCCGGCCGGCGTGGACATCAAGATCAAAGCCACCAGCAGGAAGTGATTTCGGGTTGGGACGAGTTTCGGGTGGGGATGGGGCAGGAATCGCCCGGAACCGGAGAATGATTACACGTTGGCCGTTACCATCCGGTTTTCTGACTGAGATTCAGGATCTTCCGATGCAACGGAAGCCGGACGGGCAAACCCGGTCGCCAGACCGGTTGTTCCCGCCGGCGGCATGAATAAGGCAAGTACGATGACGACTGGACTACTCGGCCGCAAGGTCGGGATGACGCAAATCTACGACGACTCGGGCACGGTCATCCCGGTCACGGTGATTGAGGCGGGCCCATGCCACGTGCTCCAGGTGAAGACCACCGAGCGCGATGGTTACGAGGCGGTTCAGTTGGGGTATCTCGATAAACCCCGTCGTCTTGCCAGCCGCAGCCAGCGCGGCCATGTCGCCACTCTTGAAAGCAAGCGCCAGAGGAGCCGCTCGACGGCGGGGGCCCCCTTGTCGGCGAAAGCGGATTGCGAGCCCAAGCGTTTCATCCGCGAGTTCCGCGGCGGCACCGAGGGGATCGAGGTCGGCCAGCAACTCGGCGTCGACGTTTTCACCGACGTCAAGGCGGTTGACGTTGTCGGCACCAGCAAGGGATGCGGAACCACCGGCGCGATGAAGCGGCACAACTTCAAGGGCCAACGCGCCAGCCACGGCGTCAAGAAATGCCATCGCCACGTCGGCGGCATCGGCTCCAGCGCGTTTCCGAGCCGGGTGTTGCGGGGCAAGAAGATGGCCGGGCACTATGGCGCCTCGCGCACGACGGCCCGCAATCTCAAGGTGGTCCGGATCGACACCGTCAACAACCTCCTGTTGGTCCGCGGCGCGATCCCGGGCCCCAACGGCGGCTACCTGATGATCCGGCGGACCAATAAGATCGGATAGCACTCGCTCGGAAGCGGAAGCCACCCAACACGGAAACCCTCTCAGTCAAGACGTCGAAACGATGGTAAGCCTGCCTGTCTACGATCGAACGGGAGCGGAAGTCGGTACCTTCGAGATCGACCCCGCCGAACTGGCCCCGCGCATCAGCAAGCAGTTGTTGCACGACGTCGTGGTGATGTACCAGGCCAATCGGCGCCAGGGCTCGGCCAAGACCAAGAACCGTTCCGAAGTCCGCGGCACGACGACGAAGATGTACCGGCAGAAGGGCACGGGCAACGCCCGGGCGGGCTCGCGGCGGAGCAACATCCGTCGCGGGGGCGGCCGCGCGTTTCCGGTGCGGCCCCGGGACTACTCCTATCGCATGCCGAAGAAGGCGATCCGGCTGGCCACGCGGATGGCCGTCGCCTCGAAGGTGGCCGACCGGGAGATCACGCTGATCGATAATCTCGTATTCGAGGCGCCGCGGACCAAGGAGATGGCTTCGATCCTCAAGGCGTTGAAGCTCGACGGTCAGTCGCTGCTGGTCGCCGTGGCCGGTTACGACCTCAACGTGTACAAAAGCATCCGCAACCTGGCCAACGTGCTGGTGTTGCCGGTTTCGGACCTCAACGCATTGGACGTGCTTCGCCCGCGGCGGTTGCTGATGACCACCGCGGCGCTGGAAACCTTCCGCGAGAAGGCCACGGCGAAGCAGGCATCCTGACGCAAGGAAATCACAGGCCCATGGCCCAAGACGTCACCAAAACCAAGCTGGACTTGGAACCGCACCAGATCGTGCTGCGGCCCATGGTTACCGAGAAGGGCTACCATAAGGCCGAGAAGTACAACTCGTATACCTTCGAGGTCAACCGGCTGGCCGGGAAGGACGACATTCGCAAGGCGGTGGAAGCCTTGTTCGACGTCCGGGTAGTCCGCGTCAACACGCAGAACCGCAAGGGCAAGCCGCGTCGGACCCGGTTCCGCCTGGGACACACGAAGGCTTGGAAGAAAGCCGTCATTACCCTGGATCCGGAACACCGGATCGATTTCTTTTAAGAGTCAGACATTTCTTCTAAGAGTCAGACATGGGTATTCGCAAATACAATCCGACCACGCCGGGTCGTCGCGGGGCGAGCGTCAGCGATTTCGCCGAGCTTACCCCCGGAGCGGAACCGGAGAAGAAGCTCACGCGGATCAAGCGCCGCACCGGCGGTCGAAACAACCAGGGGAAGATCACCGCCCACCACCGCGGCGGCGGACACAAGCGGCGGTATCGCCAGATCGACTTCCGCCGCGGCACGGACGGCGTGCCGGCCGTGGTCGCCTCGATCCAGTACGCTCCCAACCGCAGCGCCCGAATCGCCCTGCTGCACTACGTCGACGGCGAGAAGCGTTACATCCTCGCTCCCGACGGTCTGGCGGCGGGCACCAAGGTGTTCAGCGGCGCGGACGCGCCGCCGTCGGTGGGCAATTGCCTTCCGCTGTCGAGGATTCCGTTGGGCACGGACATCCACAATATCGAACTACAGCCGGGACGCGGCGGCGTGCTGTGCCGCAGCGCCGGCGCCGGCGCGACCCTCGCCGCCCGGGACGCCGATTGGGCCCAGATCAACCTGCCCAGCGGCGAAATCCGCCGCGTGCCGTCGAAGTGCCGGGCGACGATCGGCAAGATCGGCAACGCGGAGCACATGAACATCGAGTTGGGCAAGGCGGGGCGGAAGCGGTGGCTCGGGCGGCGCCCCCACGTTCGAGGCACCGCCATGAACCCGATCGACCACCCCCACGGCGGCGGCGAAGGCCGGACCAAGGGCGGCCGTCATCCGGTCAGCGCCACCGGAAAGTCGGCCAAGGGCGGCTCGACCAGAAAGCGACGCAAACCGTCGAACAAGGCCATCGTTCGCCGGCGGCGGTCGCGGCGCTACGGCGTGTTGAAACTGCACAAGTAGGTCCGAGGGTATCCGGGAAGCCACCCCCATGGGAAGATCGCTGAAAAAAGGGCCGTTCGTTGACCCCAGGCTGTACTCGAAGGTCGAGAAACAGGACGCGGCGGGGACCAAGGAGCCGATCAAGACGTGGGCGCGGGCGTGTACGATCGTTCCCGAGTTCGTCGGCCACACGTTCATGGTCCACAACGGCAAGGCGCACTTGAAAGTATTCGTGACCGAGGAGATGGTCGGGCACAAGCTGGGAGAATTTGCCGCGACGCGGACGTTTCGCGGGCACGGCGGCAAGGGGAAGCGGTAGGGCGGACAAGGGGAACAGTCCCCTTTTTGCGGCGGCGACGTGAGTGAGCGGGGCGACGGTTGAGGAGCCGCAAAAAGGCGATAGTCCCCGGGATGATTGAGGAACTCGGCATGGCGTACGAAGCAGTCCATCGATTTGCCCGCATCAGCCCCCGCAAGGCGCGGCTGGTGGCGGATCTGATTCGCGGCAAGGACGCGGACGAGGCCCTCGATATCCTCCGGTATCAGCCGCAGCGAGGCGCCCGGATGCTGGAGAAGGTGCTCAAGAGCGCCTTGGCCAATGCCGAGGATCGCCGCGCGCCGGACCTGAACCGGCTGGTGGTGGTGGACGTTCGGGTAGACGGGGGGCCGATGCTCCGGCGGATGCGGCCCAAGGCGCGGGGGATGTCCGCCGTCATCAAGAAACGCACGTCGCACATCCGCGTAACGCTGGAGTCCGTGGAGTAGAACGAAGAAGTGACCGTTTCCGGGGGGCCGTCCTCCTCGCGGCGCGGCACGCATGGTAGGACCAAGAGAGACCGAGCATGGGCCAGAAAGTCAACCCGATCGGATTCCGAACCGGCGTCATGATCGGCTGGAAAAGCCGCTGGTACGCCTCGAAGCAGGAGTTCGCGACGCTCTTGATCGAGGACAAGAGGATCCGCGACTTCATTAAGCACCGGAAGGACCGGTTCGGCAAGCAGATGTACCCGACGATCGCCAAGGTCGAGATCGAGCGGACGCGGGACGAAGTCAAGGTCATTCTGTTTTCGGCCCGGCCCGGCGTGCTGATCGGTCGCAAGGGGGAGCGCGTCGAGGAGCTTCAGAACGAGTTGCAGAATCTCACCGGGCGGCGGATCAACATCAAGATCGAGGAGATCAGCCGGCCGGAGATCGTTGCCCAACTGGTCGCCGAGGACATCGCCGAGCAATTGGTGAAGCGGTCGAGTTTTCGTCGGACGATGAAGCGGGCGATGGAACAGACGATGGACGCCGGGGCGAAGGGGATCAAGATCCAGTTGGCCGGGCGGCTCGGCGGCTCGGAAATGGCCCGGCGCGAGAAGCAGATCTCCGGCTCGATTCCGCTGTCGACGCTCCGGGCGAAGATTGACTACGGATTCACCGAGGCATTGATCGCCCAGGGCCACATCGGCGTGCAGGTGTGGATCAACCAGGGCATGTATAGCGAGGAAGAAATCGATGGCGTTGATGCCCAAGCGGGTCAAGCATCGAAAAAGCCAAAGAGGTCGTATAAAAGGTAACGCGACGCGGGGCAACCACGTTGTCTTTGGCGATTTCGGATTGCAGACCGTTCAAGGTGGTTGGGTGAGCGCGGCGACGATCGAAGCCGGGCGTATCGCGGCGCAGCAATACCTGCGCGCCGAAGGCCGGCTGTATATCCGCATTTTCCCCCACAAGTCCGTCACCTCGATCCCCCTGGAAACCCGCATGGGCAAGGGGAAAGGCGAGCCGGACTTCTGGGCGGCGGTGGTCAGGCCGGGCACGGTGCTGTACGAGATCGGCGGCGTCACGGAAGCGGCCGCCCGCCTCTGCTTCACCCGATTGGCCCATAAGATGCCCGTCAAGGTCCGTTTCATCCGGCGCCGGGCGATGTAGACAATCCGAGTTTTCTTCCGCGACGGGAAGCGAGAACACGATGACCAAGGCGACCGAACTTCGCGACATGAGCGACGAGCACCTGGCTCTGACGCTCAAGGAAACCCGGGAGAATCTCTTCCGGCGGCGGCTGCAGGCGCAGACCGAGCGTCTGGACGCGCCGAGCGAGTTGCGCAAGAACCGGCGACTGATTGCCAGAGTCAAAACGATCCAGCGGGAGCGCCAACGGCGGGCCGAGGCGGCCGTGCAAGCGGCGAGCGACCCCGCCCGATGACAACAAGCCATGGTGGAGCCGGCCGGCATGTCCGGCGGCGCCGCGAGGAAACCGAGCGATGCCGAAGAACGTAACGCAAGGCGTGGTCACGAGCGACAAGACGGCCAAGACCCGGCGCGTGGAGATCCCGCGGCTGGTCCGCCACCCGAAGTACGGCAAGTACCTTCGCCGCCGCACGGTCTGCTACGTCCACGACGAGAACAACGAGTCGCACCAGGGCGACGCGGTGGAGATTGTCGAGTCGCGGCCGCGGTCGAAGACGAAGCGATGGGAATTGGTTCGCGTGTTGGTCAAGGGCCAGGTGATCGACTTGGCCGCGATGCGCGCGGCGAGCAAGGCCGCCGAGAGCGAGAGCGAAATCGAGGATATTTAGGAGTCGCGTCAGAATGATTCAAATGCAAACCCGACTCGCCGTCGCCGACAACACCGGCGCTCGGGAGTTGATGTGCATCAAGGTGTTGGGCGGCTCGCGCCGGCGATACGCGAAGCTCGGCGACATCGTCGTCTGCAGCGTCAAGATCGTGGTCGCCGGCAGCGAGGTGAAGAAGGGGTCCGTGATCCGGGCGGTGATCGTCCGCTGCAAGCAACCCACCCGGCGCAGCGACGGGAGCTACGTCCGGTTCGACAGCAACGCGGCGGTGGTGATCGACAACGAGAAGAACCCTCGCGGCACCCGCATCTTCGGCGCGGTCGCCCGCGAACTGCGCGAACAGAACTTCATGAAAATCGTCAGCCTCGCCAGCGAGGTGGTGTAATGCGTATCAAAACGAACGACACGGTCGAAGTGATCGCGGGCGACGACAAGGGTGCCCGCGGAAAAGTGCTGAAGGTGGACCTCGTGGCCGGCAAGGTGACGGTCGAGGGGGTCAACCGCGTGTACAAGCACGTTCGCCGGAGCCAGCGCAACCCGCAGGGCGGCCGGCTCTCGATGGAGATGCCGGTGCGGATCTCGAACGTCCTGTTGGTGTGTCGCTCGTGCGGCAAGGCCGCGCGGACCGGCGCGCGATACATGGACGACGGCGCGAAGCAGCGTTACTGCAAGCGTTGCGGCGCCGAGAACGGCCAGATCGCTCCTCCCAAAGCCCGATATGCCAGGAAATAGCGCTGGATGAAAACGACTCCCCGACTACAGAAACGCTACGCGAGCGAGATCCTTCCCGCCCTGGGCGAGAGCTTCGGCCGGACCAACCGGCTATCGCTTCCCCGGCTGGAGAAGATCGTGGTGAACATGGGCGTGGGCGCCGCGATCGGCGAGAAGAAATGCCTGGAGGAAGCGCTCGACGCGCTGCGATTGATCACCGGGCAGAAGCCCATCGTCACCCTCGCCCGCCAGTCGATCGCGGGATTCAAGCTCCGCGAGGGCATGGCGATCGGCTGCAAGGTGACGCTTCGCGGCCGGCGGATGTACGAGTTTCTGGACCGGCTGATTTCGCTGGCGCTGCCGCGGGTGCGGGACTTTCGGGGGCTGAATCCGGGCGCGTTCGACGGACACGGCAACTACAATCTGGGACTGACCGAGCAGTTGGTCTTCCCGGAACTCAATCCGGACAAATACACGCGTGCCCAGGGGATGAACATCACGATCGTCACCAGCACCGAGAGCAACGACGAGGCGCGTGAACTGTTGCGTCGCTTCGGGATGCCGTTGCGGACCGAAGGGCCCTCGGCCACCAACAACTGAGGGGACGAAATTGCATGGCAAGCAAGTCGAAGATCGCCAAGGCGCTTCGCACGCCGAAATTCTCCACCCGCGCCAAGCGGCGCTGCCGGCTTTGCGGCCGGCCGCGAGCGGTGTATCGCAAGTTCGGTATCTGCCGGATCTGCTTCCGCAATTTGGCGGACCAGGGGCTGATTCCCGGCGTGAAGAAGGCGAGTTGGTAAAGGGACCCGATTTATCATGATGACTGACCCCATCGCCGACATGTTGACCCGCATTCGCAATGCGGTGCGCGTCGAAAACCCGCACGTTGACATGCCCCTCTCGAAGGTCAAGCGCGGCTTGGCCGAGGTGCTCAAACGCGAGGGATACATCTGGGATTGGGAGGAGATCGCGGAGGAGCCCCAGAGCCGGCTCCGCGTGCACCTGAAGTACGGTCCCAACGGCGAACGCGTGATCCGCCACGTCCGGCGCGTCAGCAAGCCCGGCCGCCGCGTCTACAGCGGCGCCGGCAAGCTGCGTCCCGTTCTCGGCGGGCTGGGTATTACCATCGTCAGCACCAGCCGCGGCGTGATCAGCGATCGCGAGGCGCGACAGCGAAAGCTTGGCGGCGAAGTCCTCTGCGAAGTCTGGTAACGCCGCGGCGATGTCATCCACGAAACGATCCTCCCGATAAGGTAATCCACGATGTCGCGGATTGGACGAAAACCCATCGACGTGCCCGGCGGAGTGAAGCTCACCGTCGCCGAGTGCCACGTCACCGTCGAAGGTCCGCTGGGCAAGCTCGAGTTGGAACACCGGCCGGAAATCACCGTGGTCCACGACCCGGAGGCGAAGCAGATCCGCTGCGACCGACGGGACGACCAGCGGCTGAGCCGCGCGTTGCACGGTCTGACCCGGGCGCTGATCCAGAACATGATCGTCGGGGTGACCGCGGGATACGAGAAACGCCTGGAACTGATCGGCGTCGGCTACATCGCCACCGTGCAGCACAACCACCTCGAGCTGCGCGTCGGCCTGGCCAACGAGTTGCGCAAGCCGATCCCGGCCGGACTGAGCGTCGCCTGCCCCGACCAGCAGCACATCGTCATCCGGGGAGTCGACAAGCAATTGGTCGGGCAGTTTGCCGCCGAGACCCGCGCGCTGCGCAAACCCGAACCGTACAAAGGCAAGGGGATCCGCTACTTCGGCGAAGCGGTTCGGCGCAAGCAGGGCAAGGCCATGGCGAAATAACCGGGGACTGTCCCGATTTTTGCGGAGCGCGGCGGAGCGGAAAATGGGACCGTCCCCCTCCGGTATCTGAGCGAGACATAAACGTGAAACACGAAAAAACCATTGGCCGGCAACGAGCGCGACGCGGCTATCGCGTTCGCGACCGGATCAAACGCGACTCGGTCCGCCCCCGGCTGGCCGTGTTCCGCAGCAGCAAGCACATGTACGCGCAGATCATCGACGACCGGCAAGGACGCACCCTGGCCGCCGCCAGCACGCTGGACAAAGACGTCCGCGAGCAGATCGGGTACGGAGGAAACAAGCTGGCGGCCCAAGCCGTCGGAACCGCGATCGCCCGCCGAGCCCTGGAAGCCGGCGTCAAACAGGTCGCGTTCGACCGCCGGGAGTACAAGTACCACGGGCGGGTCGCCGCGGTGGCCGACGCCGCCCGGGACGCCGGGCTCGACCTGGGCCCCAAGAAGGTCGTACCGGTCGAAGTCGAACCCGAGAAGCCCAAGGGCAAGAAGAAGGAAAAATCGGCCGCCAAGAAGTAGCACGCGGCGCGGCGAGCCGCGCGGCATCCGCCATCATCCACGAGCCCATGTTGAAACGTCATGGCTGAAGAATCCACCCGAGGGGAACTGATCGACAAGGTCGTCAAGATCCGGCGCTGTGCCGCCGTGGTCAAGGGCGGCCGGCGTTTTAGCTTCGCGGCCCTCGTGGTCGTGGGCGACGGCAAGGGCCGCGTGGGCTTGGGCTACGGCAAAGCCAACGAAGTCCCCCCCGCCGTCGAGAAAGCCGTCAAGGACGGCACCCGCTCCATGGTGCCCATCCCCATGAAAGGCTCCACCATCCCCCATACCATCAAGGGGCGATTCGGCGCCGCCCACGTGATCCTCGTCCCGGCGAGCCCCGGCACCGGCGTGATCGCCGGCGCGGCGGTCCGCGCCGTCTGCGAAGCGTGCGGGATCACCGACATCCTCACGAAGAGCTTCGGCTCCACCAATTCCGTCAACCTGGTCAAAGCCGCGATCAGCGCACTCGAAAGTCTCCGTTCCCAGAGCGAAGTGGAACGGCTGCGGGGAGTCTCACTGTCATGAACCTCAACGACATTCATCGCGGGATCCAGAAGTTCAAGAAGCGCAAGCGCGTGGGCCGCGGGCCCGGCTCGGGACACGGCAAAACCAGCGGCCGCGGCCACAAGGGCCAGGGCCAACGGGCCGGCTTCAGCGTCCATCCGACCTTCGAAGGCGGCCAGATGCCCCTGGTGCGCCGGATTCCCAAGCGCGGCTTCCACAACCGTTGGGCGTTGATCGTGGCCACGGTAAACGTCGGTGATCTCGACGGCGCGTTCGACGACGGCGCCGAGGTGACGCCCGAAACGCTCAAGCGGAAGAATCTGGCCAAATGCCGCTACGACGTGCTGAAGGTGCTCGGCGACGGCCCGTTGACCAGGAAACTCACGATCTCGGCCCACCGGTTCAGCAAGTCGGCGTTGGAGAAGATCCGGCAAGCCGGCGGCGAGGCGGTGGTCTTGCCCGGCCCGGCGCCCGTGGTCAAGAATAAGCAGCACCCCCATTAACGGATCCAACGATGTGGGAAAAGATTCGTGTCGTCTTTACGATCCCCGAACTGCGTCAGAAGATCCTGTTGACGCTGGGCTTGCTGGCCATCTACCGCGTCGGTTGGCAGATCCCGCTGCCGATCGTCGACACGGCGCAGATGACCGCCTTCTTCGGCGAGCAGGCGGGCAAGGGCCTCGGACAGCTCATGCAGCAAGTGGCGATGTTCAGCGCCAGCCAGCTCGACAACGCCACGATTTTCGGCCTGGGGATCATGCCCTACATCTCGGCCTCGATCATCTTCCAACTCTTGGGCAGCGTTTGGGCACCCCTCGAAAAGCTGCAGAAGGAAGGCGAAAGCGGCCGGAAGAAGATCAACGAGTACACCCGCTATGCCACCATCGTCCTCTGCCTGGGCCAGAGTTGGTTCTACGTCGGTTGGCTCGCCAACTATAACTTGATCAAGCCGGGTTACGACGGGGTCGGCTGGCAACTCACCGCCATCGTGACCATGACGGCCGGCAGCGCCTTCCTCATGTGGCTCGGCGAACAAATCGACCAATACGGCATCGGCAACGGCATCAGCCTGTTGATCATGGCCGGCATCCTCGCCCGAATGCCCGGCGCCGGCCTCGACCTCATCCGCCCCATGCTCAAGAACGGCCTGGAACTCGGCGGGCAGTTCGGCGCCGACAAGCTCGTGGTGCTGGTGGTCTTGTTCGTCGCCGTCGTGGTGGGCATCGTCTTTATCACCCAGGGACAACGACGCATTCCCACCCAAAGCGCCAAACACGTCCGCGGCCGCCGCGTCTACGGCGGCAGCCGGCAGTACCTTCCGCTGCGGGTGAACCAGGCCGGCGTCATGCCGATCATCTTCGCCAGCAGCTTGTTGCTGTTCCCCCAGGTGCTCTTCGGCTATCTGCAGAACTACGGCGACTTCTGGCAGCGGGCCGGCCAGATGTTCCAACGCGGCGACGGATGGATCTACAACGTGCTCTACGTCGTCTTGATCTACTTCTTCTGCTACTTCTGGACGGCCATCACCTTCAACCCCAAGGACATGGCCGATAACCTGAAAAACTACGGCACGTTCATCCCCGGCTACCGGCCGGGCAAGCGAACGGCCGATTACCTCGAAAAGGTCATGGTGCGGATCACCTACGTGGGCGCCGGGTTCCTCGCCCTGGTCGCCATCATCCCCACCATCGTCGCCACCTGGATGTCGATCAACTATGGCATCGCCAGCTTCTACGGCGGCACCGGCCTGCTGATCGCCGTCAGCGTGGCGTTCGACCTCGTGCAAAAAATCGATAGCCACCTGGTCATGCGAAACTACAAGGGACTGCTGGAGTAACCTGATAGCGCCGGGGACTGTCCCGATTTTCGCGGCGCGGCGGACATGGCGCCCGCCGGTTCGCGCTTTCGCCGCGAAAATGGGACTGTCCCCCTCGCGGCCAGCCAGCACACCACACCGCCCAAGGATCGTCATCATGCGAATCGTTTTCATCGGGCCGCCGGGGGCGGGCAAAGGGACCCAGGCCGAACGGCTGATCGAAAAGTATAAGCTGGCGCATCTCTCGACCGGCGACATGCTCCGGGCGGCGCGCGACGCGGGAACCGAGATCGGCAAGAAGGCCGAGGCGTTCATGTCTCGCGGAGAACTGGTGCCCGACGACGTGATCATGGCCATCATCGCCGAGCGGCTCGCCGAGCCCGACTGCCGGGGCGGATACCTCCTGGACGGTTTTCCGCGGACGATTGCCCAGGCCGAGGCCCTCGACGCGATGCTGGCCAAGAAGACCACGCCGCTGGACGCCGTCGTCGAGCTGCGCGTGGCCGAGGAGGAATTGTTCAACCGCCTGGCCGGCCGCGGACGCGCCGACGACAACCCCGACGTGATTCGTCAACGGCTGGTGGCCTATCGCCGACAGACGGAACCCTTGTTGGACTACTACGCGGAGAAGGGACTTCTCGAGGTGGTCGATGGGCTGGGGACGGTGGAGGAAGTTTTCGACCGCGTGACGGTGGTTCTGGACCCGCTGGCCGAGTGAATCGAGCCGCTCGCCGACGAGACGTCACTGCCGGGCAAGCCGGCAGTGACGCCCGGTGGCCGTGCCCATCCGAGTTTCGAGGCTGAGAGGAGCGCCGCTGGCGTGGAAGTGCTACGGTCGGCCCGGGAAATCGGCCTGATGCGGAAGGCCGGCCTGCTGGTGTGGGAGGCACACCAATTGGCCGCCTCGATGCTTCGCCCCGGGGTCGCGACGGCCGAGATCGATGCGGCGGTGGAGCGGTTTTTTGCGGAGAACGGCGCGGAGCCGCTCTTTAAGGGAGTTCCGGGTCGCGTGCCCTTTCCGGCGGTGACCTGCGTGTCGATCAACGAAGAAGTTGTCCACGGAATCCCCAGCCAGAGGCGGCTCCAGCCGGGTGACATCCTCAGCATTGACACGGGGTGTCGGCTGAACGGCTGGTGCGGCGATGCGGCGGTGACTCACCCGATCGGCAAGGTCAAGCCCGAGGTGCAACGGCTGTTGGACGTGACCCGGGGCGTGCTTGATCTCGCCATCGAGGCGATGGGCAGGTGCTCGATGTGGAGTGAGGTTGCCACCCAAATGGAGGCCTATGTCAAGGACAGTGGTTTCTCGGTGGTCGAGGCGTTCGTCGGACACGGTATCGGCCGGGAAATGCACGAAGATCCACAGGTACCCAACTTTTGCAGCAGGCAACTCCGCGCCAGCGGCGACTTTCGACTCGTGCCCGGCTTGGTGATCGCGGTTGAGCCGATGGTCAACATGGGGACGAAGCGGGTGCGTACGCTGGCCGACCACTGGACGCAGGCAACGGTGGACGGACTGCCCAGTGCTCACTTTGAGCACACGATTGCCATCACCAAGTCCGGTCCGTACGTGTTGACCGCCGCCCCGAGTGAGAACGAACCGTAGAACAGCCGCTTCGTTGGAACCAGCAACGTCAAAATGGTGAAACAGGGGGTTGTGGGATAGCAGGGAAGGGACCGTCACATTTCGCGTGGTAGGGGCAAGAGCCACCTTTGATCTTCTCCCGCGTACCTTTTTCTGGGCCAACCTGGCCACCGCCGGCGGTGGGACAAAAAAATCCCCACCGGGACTTGAGCGCTGCGCCCACCGGGTATATACTGGAATGCTTCGTTACTTTGGATAAACTGGGATTGAATACGCCATGAAGGTCCGAGCCAGCGTCAAACGCATCTGCGAAAACTGCAAGATCGTGCGCCGCCGTGGCGTCATCTATGTCGTTTGCAGCAATCCCCGCCACAAACAACGGCAGGGGTAAAAGGTCTTCCGCGCCGAATGGTTTTCGGGTCGTTGCTGTTAGGGAGTAGTACAAAATGCCGCGTCTTTTGGGTGTGGACATACCTGGTGATCGGCCGACCGTCGTCGCGCTGACCTACTTGTACGGCGTCGGACCGAAAATCGCCCGGGACCTGTGCCACAACGCGGGTGTCGACCCGCGGCTCCGGGCGCGCGATCTGCCGGAAGAGGATTTGGGCCGGCTCAACGCGCTGTTGGACAAGGATTATACGGTTGAGGGCCAGTTGCGCCGCACGGTGGCGCAGAACATCGTTCGGCTTCGCGACATCGGCTGTTACCGCGGCGTGCGGCATCGGCGCGGGCTGCCGGTCCGCGGTCAGCGCACCCGAACCAATGCCCGCACCCGCAAGGGCCCCAAGAAAACCGTGGCCGGGAAGAAGGGCGTCAAGGACCTCCGCTAGCCGTTTTGCTCGGCGACCGATCCCATTAAGAACCGATTTCAGGAGTACCGTCAACGGTGGCCAAATCGAAGCCGAAGCGACGCCGAGCCCGTCGCAGCGTGACCGTGGGGATCGTCCACATTCGGGCGAGTTTCAACAACACCACGGTGACGATTACCGATACCAAGGGAGACACGCTTTGCTGGGCGACGTCGGGCACGAGCGGCTTCAAGGGGAGCCGCAAGAGCACGCCGTTCGCCGGCCAGTTGGCCGCCCAACAAGCGGCCGAGAAGGCGATCAAATTCGGCATGAAGGAAGTGGACGTCCGGGTGAACGGCCCCGGGAGCGGCCGCGAGAGCGCGATCACGTCGTTGCAGGCGGCCGGATTGACGATCAAGTCGATCGAGGACGTGACTCCCCTTCCCCACAACGGATGCCGCCCCAAGAAACGACGTCGCGTGTAGTGCTTGGTCTATCGTGCGTTGATGCGTGGCACGGCCGCCCTCGGCCGTGCGGAACTGTTCGACACGGCCGAGCGCGGCCGTGCCACACCATCGAACTTTTGCGTTTGGAGTTGAACCGAGGATGGCTCGTTACACCGGACCCGTCTGCCGCATGTGCCGCCGCGAGGGCGCGAAGCTGTTTCTGAAGGGCACGCGGTGCGATTCGCCCAAGTGCGCCGTCGAACGCCGCGAGAACCCGCCGGGGTCCCAGTCCTTCCGGCGCGGCAAGATGACCGACTACGCCGTACACCTGCGCGAGAAGCAGAAGGTGAAGCATTACTTCGGCGTGCTCGAGGCCCAGTTCCGCAAGTATTTCCGGATGGCGGAGCGCACGAAGGGGAACACCGGGCAGACGTTGATGAGTCTGCTGGAGCGACGGCTGGACAACGTGGTTCACCGCCTCGGGTTCGGCCAGTCCCGCGCCCAGGCGCGGCAGATCGTCTGCCACGGTCACATCACCGTCAATGGCCGCCGGGTGGACGTGCCCAGCTACCTGGTTCAGCCCGGGGACGTCCTTCGCGTCAAGAACCGTCCCAAGAGTCTCGAACAGGTCAAGAACAACCTGGCCGAGCACACGCGCGAGGTCCCCGATTTCCTCGCCCTGGTCGCCGGCGACGTACCCGAAGGCCACGTGCTCCGGCTTCCCGAAGTCCAGGACGTGTCCATTCCGGTTCAGCCGCAACTCATCGTGGAGCTTTGCTCGCGGTAGTCGGGCGAGGGGTTGCCGGGGCGTTAGCCGACCGCTGAAAGTTAAGAATCGGAGAAATCTCATGCGAATTCGATGGCGCGGACTTGAATTGCCCAGTCAAGTCTCGTGTGACAGATCCAGCTTGACGAGCACCTACGGGAAGTTCATCGCGGAGCCGTTCGAACGCGGTTTCGGCGTCACCGTCGGCAACAGCCTCCGGCGGATCCTGTTGTCCAGCCTGGAAGGAAGCGCCGTCACCCAAGTCAAGGTGCACGGAGTCCAGCACGAGTTCACGACGGTGCCGGGCGTGGTCGAAGACCTGACCGACATCGTGCTCAACGTCAAGTCGCTCGTGGTCAAGAACTCGACCGAGCAGACCCGCGTGATCCGCATCGACAAGAATACCCGCGGCAGCGTCACCGGCGCCGACGTCGTCAGCGACGGGATGGTCGAGGTGATCAACTCCGAGCACCTCATCGCCACGTTGACCGACGACGTGCCGCTGGCGATGGAGATGGTCGTCGAGAACGGGCGAGGCTACGTCCCGGCAAGCGAACATGGCGCCGGCGCTCAGGAAATCGGGGCCATCCCGGTCGACGCGGCGTTCAGCCCGATCGTCCGCGTCCGGTACGAGGTCGAGGAAACCCGCGTCGGCCAGAAGACCAACTACGACAAGCTGACGCTGGAAATCTGGACCAACGGTTCGATCGGTCCCGAGTTGGCCCTGGTCGAGGCCGCCAAAATCCTCCGCAAGCACCTCAACCCGTTCGTCCAGTATCGCGAACTCGGCCCCAAGATCTTCTCCGAGGTCCGCAGCCCGGGCGGCGCCGGTTTCGATCCAGCCACCGAAGCCAAGCTCTCGATGAGTCTGGCCGAGTTGGATCTGTCGGTCCGGGCGACCAACTGCCTTGAATCGGAAAACATCAACACCGTTCGCGACCTGGTCAGTCACTCGGAGGATCAACTGCTCGAGGTCCGCAACTTCGGCGAGACCACGTTGATGGAAGTCCGCGAGAAGCTGCACCAACTCGGGCTTCACATGGGCATGAGACTGCCGCCGACCCCGGCCAGCCCCCTTTGAGGACCGGCGTCCGATCAAGTTGATTCATTCAAACTAATGTGGGAGGCAACTCCGTCGCCGACGGGTTCCCGGCTCGCCGGCAATCGGCGACGGAGTCGCCTCCCGCAACCACCCGAAAATCGACACGAAACACGATGCGACATCGAAACAAAGGCCGCAAGCTCGGCCGCAATCCGAGCCACCAGCGAGCCCTGCTGCGCAATCTGGCCAGCGCGTTGATCCTGACCGAACGCGACGCCGAAGGCGAAGACAACGCGCCGAGCGTCAAGGGACGGATCGTCACCACGTTCGAGAAGGCCAAGGAGGTTCGACCCCTGGTCGAGCGGTGCGTGACCATCGCCCGCCGCGTCCAGCCGGACCAGGAAGAGGCCGAATCGCTCGAAACCGACGCCGAACGCCACAGCGAAGCCTGGCGAGCCTGGCGCCAGAGCCAGCGGTGGCAGGACTGGAACCAGGCGATTGCCCCGGTCGTCGCCGCGCGGCGCCAAGTGCTGAGGCTCTTGGGCGACAAGCAGGCCGTTCGGATTCTCTTCGAAGAGATCGCGCCGCGTTTCGTCGATCGACCCGGCGGCTACACCCGCGTGTTGCGGCTGGCCAAGCCGCGATTGGGGGACGCCGGTACCCGGGCGATCCTCGAGTTTGTCGGGACGCATGACCGCCAGCGTCGCGTCGCTCCAAAACCGACGTTTGAGAAAGAGCCGGAGGTCAAGAGGCCCGCCCCGGTCGACGAGAACGTCGAGGAGAAGACCGACGTCGCGCCGGAGAAAGTGACCGATCAGGCGGAGTAGTAATCGCCATGTCCACGGCCCGGCGACAGGACGCGCGGCCCGCCGGTTTCGACTTCACGCTCCACATGCGGCGGCTGTGCGAGGACATGACCGATCGCCTGCCAGAGTTGCGGCACATCGACCTGTCGCGCGTCGCGATCAGCTTCTCCCAGGCCCGGAATAACACCCGGCACGGCGTGTTCGCCTCGCTTACGCCGATGCGCTTCGCCGACGGCCGGACGCACACGGTTCGCCGCGGGCGGAAGTGGGGAGTCCAGCGGCTCCAGGCGGCCTCGGGCCGCGAGATGCTCTACATCCTGAACTTCTGTCTTCCCCGCTTCCTCGATCTGCCCTTCGGCGAGAAGTTGACCACCGTGGTCCACGAACTCTGGCACATCAGCCCCCAGTTCAACGGCGACGTCCGCCGCTACGAGGGCAGGTGCTACGCCCACAGCGCCTCGGGCGACCACGACGAGCAAGCCTCGCGGCTGACGCGGAAATGGCTTGCGATGGACCCGCCGGGGTCGCTGTACGATTTCCTCCACCGCAATTTCCGCCAGCTTTACGAACTCCACGGCGGCATCCACGGCCGCAGGATCCCCTCGCCGAAGCTGTTTCCACTGGACTGAGTGACTGCCCATGGGGTGCGGGTCGAGCCTGCATGAACCCCCAGACGCGCCATCTCTCCCAGCCTCCCTTGACTTGTTTCGACGCTGTCGATATCTTCCCGCACCGGTCCATCACCCCGTCTTCCTTCTCTTCGCGCGTGCGGCATGTTATCGAACCTGGTTCGGAATCTGGTACTCTGGCTGGTCGCCGGCGCGGCGGTCGGCTGCGCTCGCACGGGCACGCCCCGGGGGCAGTCGCCTCTGCGGCAGCCGGAGATGTCAACCGACAGCGTGGTGCTGGACGTCTTCTTCGTGCGATTTCCGCTGGACGACCCCGACACCAACGGCGCGTTGTGGCAGGAGTTCGACGAGCAGCATTTTCCGCCCGAGTGCCGTAGGCGGCTGTTGGACAACGGCTTTCGGGCGGGCATCGTTGCCGGAGGGTTGCCGGCGAGACTGTCCGAGCTGATGGAGTTGGCCGACAAGCCGGCACCGTCGGGACAGCCGACCGAGATGACGCCCAGCGATCTGGTCGCCGAGCCGACCGTGCAGCGGCGGCACATGCAGATCCGCGCCGGCATGCGGGGCGAGATCCAGACGTCCGACGTGCGCGAGGAGTTGCCCGTTCTGCTGCGCGACGCGACGGGTCGGGTGAGCGGCCAGTCGTATGCCCAGGCGCAGCCGGTGCTGGCCGTCACGCCGCTCTTGGAACCGGACGGCCGCGTGCGATTGGAGATCGTGCCGGAAGTGCATTATGGGCCGGTCCGCCCGTGTCGCGTGGTCGGCGACAGCCAGGGGATGCTCCGATTCGAGCCGAGCCGTCAGCGGCGCGTGTTCGACAAGCTGGCCTTGGAAGCGGTCCTTTCGCCCGGCCACATGCTCGTGATGTCGAGCCTGCCGACTCGACGGGGCAGTCTGGGCCATCACTTCTTCACCTTGTCCCGCTCCGGAAAGGAGGAGCAGAAGCTGCTCATCGTCCGGCTCTCCCAGACGCAGCACGACGACCAGTTCGACGCCGGGACGGCGAAGAAGTAGTCGGTTGTCAGTTGCCGGTTGTCAGTGGTCAGGTCAGAGTCGAGTGATCTCGACCGACCGCCTACCGCCTGCCGTCTACTGACAACTGACAACTGACAACTGACAACCGCTTACCGCTCTACCGGTCGATTTGCTCGACGTTCCGGATGATTTGGAGGAACTCCTCCATCGAGCCGCAGCGTTTGTCGCGGTTCGGTTCGATGCAGTCGTGGATGGCCCTGGCCAGCACGGGGTTGATCTTGGGACGATACTCGCGGATGTCGTCCGGGGGCTGGTCGTGGGTCATCGCGGCCATGCCGGTCACGCCGCGGCGCCACGGCAGCGCGAACGTGCAGATCTCGTACGCCGTCACGCCGAAGGAGAAGATGTCCAGCCGCCGATCGGTGGCGAAACGATGGACCAGTTCCGGGGCCATGTAGTTGGGCGTGCCGGTCCGGTTGCCCGGCTGCATGAACAGCTTCGTCGCCGGCACGGTCAGGCCGAAGTCGATCAGCTTCAGGCTCTCGCCGTCGCCGGTCAGAAGCAGATTCCGGGGACAGATGTCGCGGTGGAGAAAGCCCTTGTCGTGAACGGCGGCCACCGCTTCGGCCAGTTGGCGGATGAATCGCGCCTGGCGGCCGTCGAGCAGTTCGTCCTGGGCGATCAACAGCGAGTTCATGCCCTTCCCCTCGAGGAACTCCATCACCAGGTACTGTTCCCCCTCGGTGGTCAAGCCGTGCTCGAACGTCTTGACGATCCGCGGATGGTCGAACTGGACGGCGATCTCGCCCTCGGTCGGCTTGTTCAATCCCGCGAATCGGGCCATGAACGCGGCCGTCTTCTCGCGGTCGAGGACCTTCAGACCGACGATCTGACCGGTCCGGCGATCCCGCGCCATGTAGAACTTCGACATCGTGCCGGAGATCGCCTTGCGCAGCAACTCGAACCGCTTGCGGACGTTCAGCCTGTTGCCCGAAAGCAGGTCGGAAAGCCGATCCAGGAAGGCCATGGTCGCGTCTCGCGTTCTTGCAGCAACCGCGAAAGAGAACCCGGCGGTTCGCGAGTTGCGTCGGGTGTGGTCAATTCAAGAGCGCGCCGACAGCCGTGTAACAGGCAAATCCGGCCTGCCACAAAGCCATCGGCTAGGCTGGCTGCAATTCGTCTCTGGAAATGCGTCGCTTCTCTCGGGGCACGTCAAATTCCATGGCGGCGGCATAGCCACTTCGACGGTCCATGGTGGCCGCGCCTTCTTCATAAGCGGCCAAGAGCAAGGCGGCAATGGAAACATCGGTCACCGATGCGTCGTCCGCTTGGGAGGCCACGGCCAAACCGGCAAGGCCGAGCTTCCTGATCATTGCAGCAATCCCTTTGATTTGAAACCCTATGGGGCGATTGTCCTCTGCCGACCGATAGATGGTAAGCAAGTCGTCGACGCGGTCGGCCACCGACGCTTCATTTGCCATCTTGTAGACCAAGCAGTCCCCGACGGGGTTGTACCACGGCTCCGGTCGGAAGGTCGGCTCTCCCTCGATCATGCCCGCTAAAAAATGCTCTTCCATGTCAATCCCCTGAATCGTGTCTGCCAGTCAATCGGTGCCAGCGGATCATCTTCGGCTATGAACTCGGCACGACATTCGTAAACCTGCATGCGCGGGTTGATGTAGACCACAAAGACCTTGTCGTGCGGAAACGGCACCACAATCCTCTCTTTAAGAAACCACTCCCTCGGACGGCCGCTGAAGCACCATCCGCCCTCGTTGAATGCCCGAACACCAAAGAAAATGCGTTGAGTGTTCTCGAGTACGTATTTTGCAGATCGAAGGTTCTCGAAGTCCACCGGCGCGTACTTGAAGAGTCTCGTCGTGTACGCTGCCGGGAAGACCACCTCTATCCGCGGACCATCAGGATTTGTCGGGTCGATCGTGAGACATGCGTAGTCGGCAGCCAACTTGTCACTCCAGTATATTATAAATAGACCGGATGAGGGGGGCAAGTTCGCATTCTAGCACGCGGGCATGGACGCGTCGAGCGGCGCTATCACCACATGGGGGGTATTCACCCAGCCTGTTCGCGCGACGGCCGATGCACCACAGAAACCAAGCGACCCCACGCTGGCATTGCCACGAGCTACGCCCTGGCGTCGCCCCCAATGCCTCGGCAAGATCACAAACCCTGCTCGCAGTAGTCGATCGCCCGGGCGATTTCGCTCTTGAGGTTCTGCCGGGGCACGATGCGGTCGATGAAGCCGTGTTCGAGGAGAAACTCACTGGTTTGGAAGCCCTTGGGCAGTTCGATCCGGATCGTGGCTTTGATGGTGCGGGGGCCGGCGAAGCCGATCAGGGCTCTCGGCTCGGCGAAGATCACGTCGCCCAACGAGGCGAAGCTGGCCGCCACCCCGCCCATCGTCGGATTGGTCAGCACCGAAATGTACAGTCCGCCGGCCCGGTCGAATCGCCCCAGCGCGGCGGAGACCTTGGCCATCTGCATCAGTGAGAGGATGCCTTCGTGCATTCGGGCGCCGCCGCCGGAGCCGGAGATGATGATCAGCGGCAGCCGCTGCTGGGTGGCGCGTTCGACGGTTCGCGTGAGCTTCTCT
The DNA here is from genome assembly GCA_026401055.1 of Planctomycetia bacterium. Lineage (GTDB taxonomy): Bacteria > Planctomycetota > Planctomycetia > Pirellulales > Thermoguttaceae > JAPLNP01. The sequence goes on along the minus strand of JAPLNP010000152.1, from coordinate 10,782 downwards.
CCGACGACCGAGCCCATGCTGCCCATGATGAACGACGAGTCGGTCACGCCGAAGGCGACGCGCCGGGCACGGATCATGCCGGTGCCCACCACCGCCGCGTCGCGCAGCCCGGTGCGCTCTTGCTCTTCTTTGAGCTTCTCGCGGTAGGGCTTCTTGTCGACGAAGTTCAACGGGTCGGTCGGCTCGAGATTGGCGTCCCATTCCTCGAACGTGCCTTCGTCGAAAACCTGGTTGATCCGCTCGCGGGCCGAGACGAACCAGTGGTAGTCGCACTCCGGGCAGACGCCCAGCCGCTTCTCGGCTTCCTTGCGGAAGATCGTCTGCTGGCAGCCGGGGCATCGCCGCCAGAGACCCTCGGGCACGCCCCGCTTGGGACGCGTGATCATGTTTCGCCAATTGCTCGGGTCGGGGCGTTCCGTGGACATGTTGACATCCTGTCAGGGGTTACCGACTCGCGGCCGTCACGGGCGCGCCCACCTCGATGACTTCCCATTGACCGTGCACGGACGACGCCTTCCAGAGGTCGCCCAATTGCCCGTGGTCGAAGTAGCGACGCACCAGGCTGGCCATGGGCTCGCTCAGCACCAGCGCGATCACGCCTTCCTTGTGCCGCTTGAGCAGCTTGGTCATCGCCGTCTCCATCCGCTGTTCGGCCTGATCGAGCGTTTCGCCCTCGGGCGGCTGGAGGGACTCCGGCTGTTCCTGCCACTGGCGATAAACCCGGGCCTGTTTCCGGCGGACTTCCTCGATCTTCATTCCCTGCCAAAGGCCGTGGTCGAGGTTGTGCATCCGATCCAGTTTGCGGTACTTGATTTTCAACGCTCCGGCGATGGCTTGCGCCGTTTGCCGCGCCGGCTCGCACGTCGGCGAGTAGATGGCGTCGATGTGGCGGCTGGCGAGGTCGTTGATGATGCGAGCGACCTCGGCGCCGCCTTGTTCGTTCAAAGGGATGTCCAGGTTGCCCTGGATCCGTTCTTCCTGGTCATAATCGGTCGAACCCGGCCGAATGAGGATAATCTGCAATATCATTTATACTTGTACGTCCTTGGCTGTTCTCGCCAGGCTGGTCAGTTCGGCCAGACGCTGTGGGTAGTCCTCGTGGGAAAAAAACGCGGTGCCGGCGACGAGGATATCGGCGCCGGCGCCGGCGCATCGGCCGATGGTCTCGGGATTCACCCCGCCGTCGACCGACAGCAAGAGATTCGACTCTCGCACGCTGTCCAGACGCCGGAGCTTGTCCAGGGCCGTCTCGTCGAACTCCTGCCCGCCGAACCCCGGCATCACGCTCATCACCAGGACCAGGTCGCAGTGATCGAGGTAGGGTTCGACGAGGCGGACGGGCGTGGGCGGATTGAGCGACAGTCCCGCCCCCGCGCCGAGGGCGTGTATCTCCTCCAAGAGTTCCCCCGGCTCCGGCGCCACTTCGATGTGGATCGTCAGCAGGTCCGCCCCCGCGTCCCGGAACCGTTTCAGGTACCGTCCGGGCTCGGAGATCATCAGATGAACGTCCAGCGGCAGGTGGGTGACGCGACGGACCGCCTCGACCACGGGAAGGCCGAAGCTCAGGTTCGGCACGAAATGGCCGTCCATGATGTCCAGGTGGAGGATCTCCGCGCCGGCCTCTTCGACCCGTCGCACTTCCCGGCCGAGGTTGGCGAGGTCACACGCCAACAACGACGGGGCGATCAGCGGGACCGCGCGGTGCAAATCCTCAAGCAAATGGGAAACGGCCATACGGCAAGCGTACCAAAGGGACTCGGGCAAAGAACGCGCACGCGACAGAAGAATTCTGCGATAGACGTCAGGCGGTTTTATGACCGCCCGCTCGCTTCTGGGCTCTTGGCGCAAAGATTGGGGAGCGTTCTCGGCCGCATCGCGGAGTAGACGTTGGACTGCGGCCCCGGGACTGGGCTTCCACGACAACGTGGTGGAAAGCCCTATTCTAGCAGACCGCCAAACCGCCGTCTGCGCTGTTTTGCAGAGGAATTACTAAGTGGTTTTCCACCAACAACTTACGACGGACCTTGGTGGGCCTCGGCCGCCGGTCGGAACGTGATTTTTGCCGCGGACGGTGACTCGACGAGAGACTGGTTTGCGGGTCTCTACCATTCCTGACGGGCTTGATGAACCCCACGTGGTAGCCCCACCGTCGGCACAGTCCGCAAGATCGCCGCGCCGGCGGCAACTAACTCAGAGAGGAAGGGCATCGGGTGCCGCGCGCGGTCCGGCCCAAGCGGCGGCCACCCGTTTGTTGTGTATTCTTGTCGCTGGGCCGGGGAAGAGGAGAGGCAAACATGAGAAGTATGAACGATCGATTCTGTGGGCTCCGCGGCCGAAGTTGGCTCGCGCTGACGGTGCTCGTCGCGCTGGCGGGGACCGTGGCGCTGGCCACCGGCACCCTCACGAAAAACGCGGACCGTTCGTCCGCTGCCACGCCGTGGTATGCGGACACGACCACCCCGACGAGCCCTGACCACGCGGCCAAACTTGTGGCTGCCAAGGCGGCAACCGAGGCCCCGGCGGAGGAAAACTACGCGAAAGACCTGTCGAAGGCGTTTCGCGGCGCCGCCGAGAAAGTGTTGCCCTCGGTGGTCACGATCACCAACAGCCCGCGGCCCCAACGTGAGGCCCGAAGCCAAGAGTCCGCGCCGGACGAAGGTTGGAACGAGAGCCCGTTTGGCGAAGGCTCTCCCTTTGGCGACCTGTTCCGCAACAATCCGGAACTTCGGAGGCACTTCCGACAGATGCCGTCGGTGCCCAACCCGGGAGTTCCCTTCGGAGGCCAAGCCATCGGCTCCGGCGTGATCGTCGACCCGAGCGGCGCCATCCTCACCAACAGCCACGTTGTGGACGGCGGCGGCAAGATCATGGTCCGCCTGCACGACGGCCGCGAGTTTGAGGCCGTCGAGGTCAAACAGGATCCGAAGACCGACATCGCGGTCGTGCGGATCAAGGACGCCAAGGACCTCCAAGCCGCCAAGCTCGGCAACAGCGATGCCGCGGAGATCGGCGACTGGGTGCTCGCCCTCGGGCAGCCCTTCGGACTCGAAGGAACCGTGACGGCGGGAATCGTCAGCGCGATGCACCGAGGCATCGGCATCGCGCCGCGTGAGAACTTCATCCAGACCGATGCCGCGATCAACCCCGGCAACAGCGGCGGCCCGCTGGTGAACCTGGACGGAGAAGTCATCGGCATCAACACCGCAATCTCCTCCCGCAACGGCGGCAACCAAGGCGTCGGGTTTGCGATCCCGATCAGCCTGGCCAAGTGGGTCGGCGGACAACTCGTCGAAAACGGATCGGTCCATCGGGCCTATCTGGGCGTGATGATCCAGCCGGTCACCCAGCAATTGGCCGAGCAACTCGGCGCGAAGGTCCATGAGGGCGTGCTGATCTCCGACGTCCAACCCGACACGCCCGCGGCCAAGGCCGGAATGCAGCCGGGCGACGTCATCGTCGAGTTCGCCGGCGCCGGCGTGGCCAGCCCGCAGGAACTCCAAGGCGTGGTCGAACGGGCCAAAATCGGCGGCGAACAGGCCATGGTCGTGCTCCGCGACGGCAAGCGGGTCACGCTCAATGTGACGCTCCGCGAGCAGCCGGAAGACGTTGCCGCCGCCGGCAACGCGCCCCAGGCGCTGGGCAAGGCGGAGCAGTCCCGCGTCGACAAACTCGGCATCCAGGTGGAGAACCTCAGCGCCGAGGTGGCCGAACAACTCGGCGTCAAGGCCGACCATGGCGTCGTGATTACCGAAGTCCGCCCGGGCAGTCCCGCCGAAGAGGCGGGCCTGGCCACCGGCATGGTCATCACCCAGGCCAATCGCCAAGACGTTAAGTCCGTCAAGGACCTCCAGAAAGTCCTGCAACAGCCGCTCGACAAGGGGCTTCTGTTGCTGGTCCGGACGCCTGAGGGCGCCCGGTTCGTCGCCGTGCGCGTCGAGAAGTAATCCGCATGCACCCTCCCTGGTGTTTACCGGGTCGGGCCGACGGTCTTCTGGCCCGGCCCGGACACCTGGGGACTGCTCGCGCCGCTCCACGATCGGGCCGGGCGGCAAGAAAAGAAAACAGCCCTTCTCGCGCCGGAGTATTAGCTGCCCCACTAATTCGGCGAAGAAGAGCTGTTTCTTGTGTCGTACGGATTGTTTCGTCAAATCCCGGCCGCGTCTAGAGCAATACGGGACTTCCCCGAAATTCTGCGGGAAACCGCATCGCGAACGGCTCAAAACATCTCCCGCGGGATGTCCGCGACGTAGACCCGCCGCGTGCCGGTCGGACAGGCGTTGAACGCCACCCGGCTGTAGGTCCGGTCCCATGCCGGGTGCGGATCGACTCGCAACGCATTGAATGGGCCCGAATACGGCGGCCGACTGCCGATCCGCACCAGCATCCGCTCGGTGCCGTCGGCCGTGTCGATCCACCGCAGCGGAATGGTGCCGTCTTCGAAGCCGGGCAGTTCCCGCTGGTACGTGTCCGTGAAGATGTGGCGACCGTCGGGATGGAGCGTGGGGTGCCCGGTGCCCACGACGGGCGTCAGCGGCGCCAGGTCTTGCCCGTCGTAACGCATCCGCACCAGGCTGTAGCGTTTGTTCTCTCCCATCCGGAAGTTCATGCTGATATGCTCGCCGTCGGCGCACCAGCAGGGATGATTGCCCCCTTGTCGTCGCCAGACGGGCGAAGTCAAGGCGACGTGGATGTCGCTGCCGTCCGGCTTGAGCGTGATCAGACTCAGTTCGAGCCGCCGCTTGTTGCTCGTCATCGGCTGCGGGTAGTTGAATGCCAGGGCGAGCCAGAGTCGCGTTCCCTGCGGGTTCCACGAAATCTGATGCCCATGATAGCCGCCGCCCCGGTCGGTCTCCGTCGGGATGAGCTTCTCCCCGCACGCCTCCGCGAGGTCCTTGTAAGAAACCAGCAGCCGGCACGCCCCCGTTGCCGTGTCGGTCAGGTACACGCCGTCGTCCTTGACCGCGCCCTCGTTCCAGGGGAGCACTTCGGTGGGAATGACCACGCCGTAGCCGCGCTGGGTGATCGCGCTGCGCGCCAGGCAGATGCTGGCGGCGAGCTTGCCGTCGCGAGTGACCTCGAAGACGGGTCCGTCCAGGTTGCGGCGCTCGCCCGAGATCGGATCCATCCGCACGCCGAACGCCCGCCACTGCTTGGTGTCAAGATCATTGAAGAACAACTCGTTGTCGGTCGCGCCCCACTGGGCTTGTGCCCCGAGTTGGCTGTCGAAACCCTTGGTCTTGGCGAGCACGCGGGATTCGCCCGTCTGAAGGTCGACCAGCACGACCTCGGCCTCTTCGTCGGGCGTCGCGAGCCGATCCTCGCACGCCAACCGCGTCACCGCCAAGTACCGGCCCGACGGACTGATCGGCGACGTGTTGAAAAACCGGTGGAAGCAGCCGTTGAGCTTGGGAGTGACGCAGTAGACGGGCACGAGCGGCTTGAACTCCTCATACCGCGGGAAGGCCTCCGAGAGCGGGACCGGTTTCGCCTCCCCCTCCGCCGCCGCCAGCCGCGTGCCGACCGCCAGCGCCGCAACGCCCCCGGCCACCCGCCCACTTGTCTGAAGAAACTGCCGACGGGTTATGGATGTGTTCATGGTTGGTCCTCGTTTTCGCGTTGCGCCCCACCTTCAAAACCCGGTTGGGGTTTTCTGCGTGTTGCGGCAATTGTCCCAGGGTAGCGGCTGCGCCGCAACCCGGGGCCATGATGCCAAGGCCCGTTCCGGGCCCACGCACCGCCGACGGTTCGCCGAAATCACCTTCGGCGCCGAGAATACACTCTGGAAAACCATCGGTGCTACCCGCTCCACAACACAAAAATTGACCTCGGTTCGTAGGTGGGGTTTCTTGACGCAAGTCGTTTGGTCTTGGCAAGCGGTATGTCGGTGGTCAGCCGCCAGAGCGTTGTAGTGAAGACTTTGTACATCCGTACATGTATTGGCCGTGATACAATGGGCAGTGGTCGCGGGTATGTCTATTTTCCGCGATACGGCAAAGTGCTCCAGTTGGCGCTTGATGAAGTCGCCTTGCTCAATAGCCATGAGGTGAGGTACTTGGGCCGACGGCTGGAACTGTTGGAATGGCTACGCAGCGGGCTCGGTTTTGGCAGCGCGAATCGTGGTGAACCGCCTCGCCGCCGATTCGGCCTCTTTCTCAATGTGGCCAACGACTGTAATCTTGCGTGTGTTTATTGCTTTGCGGCTTGTGGCACCTACGGCAAACGAGCGTCGTTGATGTCACCGGACCTTGCCGCCCAAATAACTCACTATTGTTTGGACCGCGTTCCCATCGACGAAGTTGCTCATCTTATTTACTTCGGCGGTGAGCCTCTCCTGGCATGGGACGCTATCGTTGCATCGCATCGCGTCGGCCTTGAGCGTGCTCGTGCCGAGGACAGACGCGTGCGATTCTCATTGGTCACAAACGGTGTCCTGCTTTGTCGAGAGACCATTGATTTTCTCATCGACGCGGGAATCACGATAACGATCAGTATTGACGGGGGCGAGGAAATCCAAAATAGACAGCGGCCGATGAAGACGGGGAAGCCATCGTTCGCTGCGGTAACGCAAAGTCTTTCCTATCTGCTTGCGAAGTCCCCACGGGTCTGCGCATACTCTAGGAAAATGTCGGAAGTTGCGATGCGCGTGTTGAGCCGAATGCCGCTCGCGGTATCAAAGTGCGCGATTGTCTCCGCCCTGTGAGCGTCGGTCGCTCTGCCCTCCCCGGCTACCGGATGCCATTGAGCCCGCCGGGCTATTGCCTGCCTATTGACCCTCAGGAAAGCAATGCAATTTGTACGCGGTGGCCGATCCACAGGTTCTCGGCAAATCACCGCATCTGGCAAGCTGGAAAAACTCTAACGCGCTGCATTACTTTCCTGAGGGTCAATAATCCGTCCGAAGGCTCAGGCTGGCCAATCGAGGGCTTCACGGCGAGGCCCCTGGCCGCAACTAGCTCTTCCGCGAGTGCCTTCTCCAAGCGTCAAGCTGGTTCTGTTGCGGCGATTCCGCCAGGGCGGAAAACTACCGAAATGATCCGATTTTCTCTGGTCCACACTGCCGCGTCAGTGCTGCTTGTTTCATGTTTACACGTCCTTCATCGACGGGAACAGGCCCCCGCCTACTTGCTCATCACCCGAAACGCCAGCACGGGCCGGCCGGCGGGGCCGAAATCGGCGCGGAGACGTAACCAGGCGGAGCCGTCGGCGCCCGGAGTTGGCTTGGGCACGCTCAGCCGGGCCGCGAGCGCCTTGCGGTCCATGGGCTCGATCGCGACTTCCCAGCGGGTCGGCGTCATCGTCCAACCTGCGGGACATTCGGCCAGCTCGACCACGCCGCGGACCGCGCGGTCGCTGAAGTTGTACGCCCAGACGGTCACCTCCGCCTCGCGGCCCGCCGGAAGCTGGCGGTCGAAGACGAGCGTCCAGGCGCCCACGTCGGCCTGAACGATCGGCGCGTCAGTGATTTTCAGTTGCAGCACGAGCGGCGACGCTTCGCCCGAGCGGTACGGACTTGGGGGCACGGGTACCAGCGGCAGTTTTCGAGCGTCGCCCGGCCGAAGCAGGACGAAGACCGGCTCGCCGCGAAGCTCGCCGGGCACGTCCTTGCCGAGCGATCGGCCGAGGTAGTCGAAGACGGCCTCGACCGAAACGCCCTCGGGCAGCGACCAGGGGGCGGTGGTCTTGTCCCGCGCCGGCCAGTCGCCGGGCTGTTCGGCCCAAGCGACGAGCACGTTGCGTTCGGCGCCGTCGGGCCGGGCCGAGAAGGCGCAGACGTGGGCGTTCGGCTGGCCCTCGATTGGCCACGTGCCCAGGCATCGCCCGCCGGCCAGCAGCCGTCCGAGCGCCGCCAGGGCGACATAGGTCGGCCGGGGCGTCTTGTCCATCCGCAGCAGCCCGAACTGGACTTTTCCGCCCTGCTCCTGGTAGTGGCCCAGGATGAAGTGGAAGTGCCGGTTCGCGCCGGCCGCCAGGCTGCTGGCGTACTCCTGGGCCATGAGCCGGGCCTTGCGGAGTTCGTCCTCGGGCGACATGTCGCACCACGGCATGCCGGTTGAAGTGCTGATGCCGCGGTCGGCCTCGGTGATCCACAGCGGCCGGCCGCACGCCGCCGCGTAGACCGGACCCCAGAGCTTCGCGTACGAGTCCGGCCAGTCGTACGAGTGCATCGCGTAGACGTCGAAGTAGGGCCACGTTTCGTTGTCCAGCACGCCCCGGGTGTGCAAGTCGGTGGGCGTGCCCGTCGTCGGATGCCAGCAGACCACGAGTCCGGGGTCGCCCGCCTTGAAACCCAGGCAAGCCGCCTTCTGGTACGAGCACATCTCGTCGACCGTGTGCCCGCCAAACGTGCCCGCGTTTGCCTCGTTCCACGGCTCCCACGCCAGCACGCGGCCGTGCAGTCGCTGGGCCATTGCCCGGGCGAGGCGGTAGGCGTGGCGGAGGTCGTCGGGGAAGCGGCCTCGTCCCTCGGGACTCTCGGCCGCCCAGCCGGGCGTGTCGTGGAAGACCTGCAAAACCTTCAGTCCGGCCTCGGCCTGGATCGTCGCGGCCGAATCGTAAGTGGTGTCTTCGTCGGCGAAGCGGTCGGCCGCCGGCTGGATCTCGCGCCAAGCGAGCCGGTCGCGGACCCAGTTCACTCCGGCCAACGCGGCGAGGTTCGCCAGCCGGCGCTGGTCCGCCGCGTCGTTGCGGGCGAACCACGCCGTGGCCATGTCGACGCATACGGGCGAGTCCTGCGGCGTGGCGGCTCGAAGCCGCGCCAGAACCGCCGCCGAGGTCCATCCGGCCGGCTTGCCCGCGGCGTCGAGAAACTCGATCCGGTACCAGCCGACGCCGGGCCGCCCCAGCGACACGCCGCCCGATGCCGCTTTGCCCGCGACCTCCAGCCGGCCCTCGGCGATGATCTTGCCGCGATCGTCCCGCGCCTGCCAGCGCGCGGCCTTGCCGGCCATCGCCTCGGGCAGTTGGACTCGGACGTCCTCGCCCTCCAGGTGGATGTTGCCCGGATGCTCCGCCAACGGCGCGGGAATCGCTCTGGGCACGACGGCCAAGGCCCGCCAGGGATCGGGCGTCTCCGTCGCGGCGGACGGTTGCCGTGCCGGCTCGGATTCCGCCTGCCCCCATGCCGGACCGAGCGGCGCGAGCATCGCGATGGATAGCAAGAAGAGCATGAGAGGTCTGGATGTGCGGCGTTGCATGGTCAATTCACCGTGTTGATGGGAGGAAGTCGCGTGGATGCGTGTTTGCACGCACCGTGATCGTTCGAGAAAGGTTGGCGCCACTCGCGTGCGTCACGGCTGCCTGGCCAGCGGCAGGCGGCGGGCGAGCCAATCGGTTTCGGGCGAGACGGGAAACTGCTCCGCGGTGCGGGGAGCCAGAGTTCGCAGCAGCGCCGCGATCGGCCGCGGTTGGTGCAGAGAGCAGAGCAACTGCCCCCGGCCGTCGCACATCACCGCGCCGGCCCGGCAATGGCCCTCCAAAACCAGCCCGTAGGCATTGGCGGCAAACTTGAAGGCAAGCTGCTCGTAGGGCACGACGGCGTCGGGCGCCGCCAGCGGTGGTCCGCCGCCGAGCCCCAGTTGGGTGGCGGCCGCGTCGACGAGTGAGCGGCTGACTCTGCCGGGGCCGGCGAGAATGCGGCCACGGATTTCTTCCATCCGCCCACCGCGGAACTGGGCATGCTCGATTTCCACGTGCGCGGTGCCGCTGAGTTGGTAAGGAAGACGGTCGGTCACCAGTCGATCGAGTTCGACGTCGGAGAATTGGCCCGAGATCTCGCCCTGCCAGCCTTCGGTGACGAGGGCTGCATTGAGGCAGCCGCGAAATCGCGCACTGGCGCCGAGCGACCGCATCGGCGCGATGGCCAGCGCGAGCAGGTCGCAGGGCAACGCGCTGCCGCCGGTGTCGACTTCGAACCAGTCGGCCGCCGGTTCGGTTTGGCGGTTTCGGCCGAGCCATAGCCTGGCCGGCTCGCCCGTCTCGTTGCCGGCGAGCCGGAAACGGAGCATCGCCTGGGTGCCGGCCGTGGTCGTCTGCACGGTGCCGCGGACGTCGGTGAGCGTCCGGACGTCGTCGCCCGTCTTGAGTTGGAGCTGCTTGGCGTTGAGTTGGACGTCGCACCGCGAGTTGCCCAGGCGGAGGCGGATCGCGCCGTTGGCGAGTTGACCGAGTTCGGCCATCTCGGCAACGTCGACTTCCGGCTGCCCCGCGCGGAGCACCAACGTGGGCCGCAGCTTGCCTTGAGGGTCGGCAAGCATCCTGTTTTGGGCCTCCAGCCACAGACAATGGGCCACGGTGCGGCCGGTCTCGGGACTCGAGAGGTCGAGTCCCCGGTAGCGGATCACCCCGGGCAGCGGGTGCTCGACGCCGGCAAGGCTGACGTCCATGCCCAATTGACGGCCGAGGCGATCGGCTTCGGCTCGGACGTGGCTCGGCAGCCGCCACGCCAGTGCCAAGCCCAGCACGGCCACCGTCGGCGCGACGGCCAGGGCGAAGAAGCCCGCAATGCAAATCCGACGTCTCACGCGATCGTGCAGTGGGAACATCCTTGTTCACCTGGGAGAGATCGAGACGTATTGACAAGAACGGCGCGACCGATTCGGAACCAGCGACGCAGCACCGAAACGACCGCGTGGATTCAGGGGAAAGGCGGGGCATTGTAGCGAGACCCACCCGCCGCCGATAGGGCGGTTTGGGGCGAACCAATAACCACGGGTGCAGGACAGGGTTCGCTAGATTGAGGGACGGGATTTGCGAAAGCCTTGTTGCCTGGCGGCACGACGCTTC
>JAPLNP010000138.1 GCA_026401055.1 Planctomycetia bacterium | reverse complement strand
CCAACTGCTGCTGATAATCGGGCGAATTGACCAGGGCCAATTCCACCGCGGCCTGCCGATCGAGAACCACCCGGCCCTTGTCGTTTCGCGGAAGAAACGCCTCCCACTGGGGGTTTTCGACGTAGGGGGTATTGCCGTAGCACTTCCAGAAGGGCCAGCCACGTTTGCCGTCCACGCAACGCATCAGTTCGTGCGAGACCGGGTCGTCCGGCGGCATGGGGGGCAAGTCGGGGCAGTTAGGATCGAACATCCGCGATTTGGGACTCGGCTGGATCGAGTACCCCTCCTCATCCGTGTCCACTTTGCCCGAGGCGCAGTCCTCCAGACCGTAGACATCCCGATCCGCTTGTGTCCGGTAGAATGCCCGACTGCACCCCGTCGCCGCCGCCAGACCGACGACGATCAGCAACGCGCCAGCCACGATTGCCGGAATCGCGCGGATACACCCATACAGTGGGTATTTCACTACCTTAGTGTCAGGGGGACTGTCTAGCACGGAAGCGTCACTGTTTCTCGGGACCAACCAAGAGTGGGGGATTCGCCGGAGGTTTCGGCTGCGATAATCATTCGGAACCCGTCCGTGTCAAACTTTAACGGTTGTGTGAAATAGATGATTCAGGAGGAAAGTAGGGCCTCGGCGCGGCGAAAAACCACGGTGGGCCCAAAACGAACTAAAGCAAGGCGGGGCAAAAGCTTGACACCCGGCGCCGCCCTAATTAGGATCCAGTCTTAGGGTGTTCCCCGTCCCTTGCGGCTCGCGCGGCGTCGACGGTCCGCTTGGTCGATCTGGAGCGCCGCCGAGGTTGATCCGCCCGGAACCGGATGCCTCAAACAACGCAGACCACCCAATCCCGCACTTCATGCCGGCCCAGTTGCCTTTCGTACCACGCAGACGGATCCCAATTGCATGAGCATCTGGAACAAGGTTTTCATCGGGCTGATCATCGTCGCGTCGCTCGGGCTGTTCTACGTCTCGATGCAGGCCCTGAAAACCCACAAGTATTGGCGCACGAGCGCCAACGCGCATGAACTGCGGCTGGCCGAGTTGCCCAAGGAGATCGAGAACCTGAAGTACGGCACGGAAGTCGCGGGCGGTTCGTTGCAGGCGCTGCGGATCGAACTGTACAAGGAACTGATCGACCGCGGCCGCGTCTGGTACAACGCCATGCCCCAGCAGGTGAATCCCCAGACCGGCGAGGTCCGTGTCGGCATCGAGAAGCCGGCGCCCCATGGCATCAAACTCAAAACGGTCCTCTACGTCTTCGAGGCGACGGGCCCCAAGGCCGGCGGTCGGTTCCTCGGCGAGTTCAGAGTAAAGGAGGTCGCCGAGAAGACAGCGCTGGCGGTCTTGGAACCGAGCATGACCATGGTCCCCGAGGAACTCCAACGCCTTCAAGAGAGCAAAGGTCCCTGGACGCTCCGCGAGTTGATGACCAACGACACCCACGAAGTCTTCGCCGGGCTGACCGAGCAGCAGTTGAAGGAGATCCTTCCCGCCGGCGCCGTTGAGGAAGTCCTAAACGACGGCAAGAATGGCAAAGTGCGGCAACTGCGAGATTTCCTCGTGTTGCTCAAACAGTTCGATCGGCAGCGGACGGCCTTGATGGAGAAGCACCAGACCGCCTTGCGCCACAAGCAGGACGTCGAGGCCGCCGTGGCCGACGCGAAGAAGCAGGTCCAATTCCGCCAGGACGAGCTGGCCGCGCTGAAGACCGAAGAGGCGGACATGAACCGGCAGCGCGACGCCGCGCTGGCCCACGAAAAGGCCCTCATCGAGCAACTGGAGAGTCAGAAGACGAAGATTGCCAAGTTGATCGACGAGAGCCGGGCGGTCGCCGACGAGATCGCCAAGGCCCAGTTCCACGCCCTGGAGGTCGTCGACCGCCGGGCCGCGGTGGCCAGCCAATAGCGCCAGCGCCTTCTCTGGCCCAAGCCGAGCCGCAACCGTGAGGGAGCGGTGTCAGAGCCTCGCGCATCACACCGCTCCCTCACGGTTGCGGCTCGGTTTTGTCGCTACCCACCTCAAAATGACCTAGGCTTTTCTGGCGGGGTCGCGCACAATGCTCCCTGGAGACGCGAGCGGTCCGACGTCGCCGCCAACCCCCCGTGCGAAGGGGTGTCTGTCACAATCCGGCCTATAATACTCCATCATGGGCATCTACGACCGAGACTACTATCAGACCCAACGGCCTGGCATCTCGATCCGCGGACCGAGTTCGGTCGTCGGCTGGCTCATCGCCATCAACGCGGCCGTCTTCCTGGCCGACGGATTGCTGACCCCCAACAACAACGAGATTATCGAATCCCTGGCGGCGAAGGTCGGGACCCTGACCGCGCCATGGCTCTGGTGGCAGTTTCTGACCTACGGCTTCGCCCACTCCCCGTGGCCCAACTATTGGCACATCCTCGGCAATATGTTGGGTCTGTGGTTTCTCGGCCGGGACATCGAATACACGTACGGTCCGAGGGAGTTTCTGCGGCTTTACCTGACGATGATCGTCCTGGGCGGCATCGCCTGGGCCGGCACAAGCACGCTGCAAGGGCTCCCGCCCGATCTGCCTCTGGTGGGAGCTTCCGGCGCGGTGACCGGAATCGTCGTGCTCTATGCGCTGCACTTCCCCCGACGCACGCTCCTGCTGTTCTTCGTCTTGCCCGTGCCCGCTTGGGCCGTCGGCGTGCTGGTCGTCGTGACGAATCTGCGCGGCGCCGCCGTTCTGGGCAATGATGATCACATTGCCTACGGGGTCCATCTGGCCGGTATCGCCTTTGCGCTGGCCTACTACCGTTTCCACTGGAATCTCGGCCGGCTGGTGGGCGGCCGCTTCTCGCTGGATTGGCTCAAGCGGCGTCCCAAATTCCGGGTTCACGATCCCGACCCTTTCGACCATCGCAATCGGCAAGACCAAGGCGCCGAGGACACGAGTGCCGAAGAGGACCGGATTCTCGAGAAGATCCACCGCCAGGGCATCGAAAGCCTTACCCGTCAAGAGCGCCGAACCCTCGAAGCCGCGAGCCGGCGGTACCAGAGCCGCCGGCCGGGCTGAGGCGGGAGGGCCGGGGACTGGTCCATTTTTCGGCCGGAAGACGTGTTTCGCGCGAGAAGCGTCGACCGAAAAATGGACATGTCCCCTTCTGCCGAGTCCGACGCGCCCATTCAGGGCTCACCCCGCCTCTCCGGAAAAACCTCTTCCCACAGACATGGCAACTCCAGCGGCACGGTTTTGTCTTCGTCGAGAAGACGGCCGACGAGCGAGAAGCCCGGGCCGTCGTGGCCGAGGACGACTTCGATCCGCCGGGTGGGGTCCACGAGGCTGAGTTGGCCGCCGGCGGCGTTTGCGCTGAGTTGCGTCTGCGTGCGGCCCTGGGCGTCGGCCACCTCGCACAGTCCGAAGCCTCCCTGCTTGCTGGCCCCGGCGACAAAGATCAATTTGCCACCCGGCCCGAAAACCTCGACCTGGCCCGCGCCGCCGGTGGTGGCGCCCAGTTCGACGCACCGGTTGTCTTGGTTTCCGACCACGGTCAAGTCCCCGCAGCGCACCGAGTCGGCCCGCAACGTCCGGCAGCGAATCTCGTCGGTCAAGATCTCCCCAAACCTCCCGGCATTGTTGCCATCCGCTCGGCAGACGCCATAATTGGGTGGGGACTGGTCCATTTTCCGGTGGCCGTTGTGGCACGGCCGCCCTCGGCTGTGAGGGTGGGACGCGCCTTTATGGCGCCTGCTGCCTTTCTCCCGACGCCCCATTTCCCGAGCATACACGAGACAAGGGGGAGGCAAGTTGTTCACGCGATGGCTCTGGCTGCTGACGATGGCCCTGATTCTCGCCGGTTGCGGCGAGCGGGCGGCGCCGTCGGACCCGCCGCGTCCGCGACCGGAGGCCTCGACTCCGCGGGGTCCCACGCCCGCGGACCCGCGGACCGAATCCGAGCCCCCCAAGCTGCCCGATTCCCGGCCCGATCGCCTGAAGATCCCCCTGGACATCAACTTCCCCGACGTGCCCGAGGTGCCCGAGGAAGTCAAGGGCCCCTCGCCGCCGATCAAAGACGACGCCGAGAAGCGGTAGTCGCGCCCCGCGTGCTGTCGAAAGCATCGACATGCCTGTCGGATCCGACGCCATCCGCCGCGGGAGACGACGCACTGCGTGCGGTCCAGGGCTGGCCACTACCCCTTGGAAAACAACGAGTTAAGAAGAGTTCGAACGTTGGCACGCCGATGGCACGTGCTTTGCTATACGCTGCCGCCGTTTGGATCGTGGTACGCGCGGGGTCGGGAAGGGAAGAGCATGCGCCAAGGCCCGTCGACGCGGCACCCGGCGGGCTTCACGCTCGTCGAGTTGCTCGTGGTCATTGCCATCATCGGCATTCTCGTCGCGCTGCTGTTGCCCGCCGTACAGGCGGCGCGCGAGGCGGCCCGGCGGGCGCAGTGTCTTAACAACCTCAGGCAACTGGGCCTCGCCCTGCACGGCTACGCTCTGGCCAATCGCGTCTTTCCGCCCAGCTTCTGCATCGCTGGCGGGGCCGTGCTCAGCGGCAACAACGGCTCGTGGTCGATCCACGGCCGCATTCTCCCGTACATGGAACAGAGCGACGCCTACAAGCAGGTCCGGCTGGACATCGCCTGGGACGCCCAGACGGCGACCGGAGTCCCGACCGCTCGGATTCCCGTCTTCCTCTGCCCCAGCGAGGTCAACGATCGAGTTCGCACCGACGCCAGCGGCAATCCGTACACCTATCCCCAGAACTACGGCTTCAACTTCGGCACCTGGCTGGTCTCGGACCCCGCGACCGGGCAAGGTGGGGACGGCATGTTCTTCGTCAACAGCGCGCTGGCGCCGGGTAGCGTGACCGACGGGCTGAGCAACACGCTTGCAGCCGCCGAGGTCAAGACGTTTACGTCCTACTTTCGCAACACGGCCGATCCCGGTCCCGCCGTTCCCACCTCGCCGGCCGCCATCGCCGCCATGGCTGGCGGGGCTTCGTTCAAGCTCGGGCCGGAGACGAACCAGAACACGGGCCACACGGAATGGGCCGACGGCCGAGTACATCACAGCGGCGTGACCACCGTGTTCACGCCGAACACGGTCGTGCCCTACACGCACTCGGACGGCCGGATTTACGACATCGACTACAACTCGCGGCAGGAAGGCCAAAGCGCCACCGCGCGGTCCTACGCCGCCGTGACCGCCCGGAGCCATCACCCCGGCGTGGTGAACCTCGTGATGATGGACGGCTCCTGCCGTCCGTGCTCCAACGAGATCGCGATTGCCGCATGGCGTGCCCTGGGCACTCGCGCCGGCGGCGAGGTGATCCCGCCGGAGCGTCCGTAGATCGCGTCGTTACTCCCGCACGCTTGCAGCGCGATCGCCGACGCCGGCCTTCATCGATCGGGACGGCGTCGCCACCAACTATCGGCAGGCGAGCCACCACAGGGCGACCTCCACTTTCGGATAAGCCGCACAAATCCTCTCAGCCAATCGCCCAATCGCAATCGCTGGGAGGGTTTTTCTCGAAGAAAACCTCAGCGGGAGTCCGAAAGCCGAGGCATGCGCGGGGGCGGTTGTTGAGTAGTTCTTCCACCTGCCGCACCTCGTAATGGGAGATGTCGCGAAAGTCGGTCCCCTTGGGAAAGTATTGACGGATTAGACCATTGGTATTCTCATTCGTGCCGCGCTGATACGGACAGCCCGGATCAGCAAAGTATAACTCCAAACCGAGGTGCTTTTCAAGTCGGTGGCAGCGCGCGAATTCGGTGCCGTTGTCGAAGGTGATCGAGCGGCATCGCTGCTCATCCAACTCCTTCGAACGTTGTTTGATTTTCTCGTGCACATGGTCGGCGTTCTTAGACTGAATCTTGACGACGATCGTAAACCGCGACTTGCGATCGACGAGGGTCGCCAGGCCACCCGTGCCTGCGGGGCCCAGCACGGTGTCGCCTTCAAAATCGCCCAGCCGCAGCCGCTGTTCGATCACCTCCGGGCGCTGGTCGATGCGGGCGGCATCCCCGGTCGTGGCGGGGTTTTTCCGCCGATAGGGACGTTTCCCGCGACGCCGCAGCATCGATTCCCAGTGCTCGCGGTCCTCGTCCTGCTTGATCCAGGTGTAGATTGTTTGCGACGAAATGCGACGCTCGGAACCCTGCTGCTGCATTCGTCCCTCGATCTGCTCCGGCGCCCACTCGTGCGCCAATCCGGCACGGACGGCCTCATTCATCTCGGGATCTTCCATCTTGCGCACCAGGGGACGTTCCTGCCGCCGCCGCTCGGCCTCCCGCTGGGCTTGTGCGGCATAGTACTCGCCGTCCGTGCGGTTGCGTCGCAGCTCGCGGCTGATCGTGGAAGGACAGCGCCCCACGGCTTGTGCGATTTCCTTCTGATCGGCTCCCTGACACCGCAATTGCGCTATGCGATCACGCTCTTCCAGTGTAAGATGATTTGCCATCGCTGGGACTCCATTCCCAAGGAGAAGTTTGCAAGACTTCACCCATTGGAACGTCCCAGCGATGTTTCTTCCTACACCAGTTTCCGAGGCTCATTTCTCGAGCCCCGATTGCATTTGAGTTTTGAGACCGCCACACTTACAAACGCACGAGTGCGGCGATTCATCGCCGCTTTCCACTCGGCCGGACGCGGGGTATCATAGGTCTCAGGCGAACGTGCGCGCCGCCCGCCGAGCGCGAAATTCCGCGCAAAAGCGGCGATGAATCATCGCACTCCAAAAGTGTCGAGGATCGCCACCCATGGAATCGTTCGCCGCATTGCTGACGGGCGTTCTGCTTGCCATCTTCGGCTGGCATGTTGCCGTTGGCGCCCGTGGACACGCGAGGAAAACGGGAGGCACTTTGCTGGGTACGATATCTCAGCGCCGTCCCACCATCCTCCAGGTTTTCTGGTGGATCGTCGGGAGCCTTTGGCTACTGGTCGCTGTCCTGGGTTTCGCCTTTAAGACGAACGGGACTGTTGCGGACTCCGGCATGATGCTGTATTCCGGATATCTTCCTTTTTGGGGCGCGATCATCGCGCACCTGCGCAGCCGCGACGTGGAACTGCGCCAGCGCGGTCTGGTTCTGCCCCGGCGGCGGCATCCTTTCGCTCCGTGGAATGAGGTGTTCTACTTGATGTGGAGCAGTCGTGGCCGGAGCCTGCTTGTTCGGTCCGTGGCGGGAGATATCGTGCTCAAGACCGATCCGGCGCAAGTGGACACGATCACCGCGGTGTTGCTGCCCCGAGTCCGAGTCCGCGACGAGACGGGCAAGATGGTCAACCTCGACCGCGACTTGTTGAAGATCGACCCGTCGCCGGATCATCCTGCCAGTCGATACCAGTTTCGTCTGGGAACGCTGCTGCTGTTCATGATGGTGGCCAGCTCGGCCTTCGCTTGGTTGGGCATCCATGTGCGAACGGGCCGGCAACAGGATGCGGTGCTGGCGAAATACGAGAAATTCGGCCCCAGCGTCAATCGCTTTGGCAACTCCGTATTTCGACTCGATTTCTCGAAATGCACGACAAGTCCGGGCGATGCGGACCTTGTCTACCTGAGAGACTTGCCGAAGTTGCGGTTCCTGGACCTCACCAATGCCCCGATTACCGACGCGGGCCTGGTGCATCTGGAATCCCTGAAGCAACTTGACACGATCACGCTCACCGGCACCCAGGTCACCGATGAGGGCGTTCGGAAACTGCAAGAGGCGCTGCCGGACGCGACAATCCATCACTGAATTGCGGCGATTCAACACCACTCTCTGCTCGGCCAGAAGCCGGGTATGATGGGTCTCAGGCGAACGTCCACCCAGCCTGTGGACCGGCAAATCCGGCGCAAAAGCCGCGATGAATCGCCGCACTCCGAAAACAGTTTGCCTCTTGACCCCTCGGTACGTCTCCCTTCGAGGAACGCCACCCATGGAATCCTTCGCCGCACTGCTGACGGGCGTGCTGCTGGCGATGTTCCTTTGGTACCTGGCGGCAAGCGTCCGCGCGAGAACGCGAACGATGGCTGGGAAGCTTCTGGAAAGGATTCCCCGCCCTCGACCGAGCCGAGGTCAGTTGCTGGCGTGGGGCTCCGCCGCCATCTTGCTGCCCGTGTTCGTCCTACATTCCTTCGTCCCCGGCACGGAGCAACCGCCCTGCGTTTTCGCGACTTTTCTGTCCGGATTCACTTGGTTGTCCCTCATGCTGCTTGCTCACGTCAGCAGTCGTGACCTGGAGCTGCGTGAACATGGGTTGATTTTGCCCGGCAGCGACTTCGTTGCGTGGCATCAGGTGCGTTACTGCAAGTGGCTTTCGTCTGATCGTGAGTTCTTCATCTCGTATGGCGAGTTCGTCATCCAGCTTCGGGTCCGAAACGCCACGTTCGAGACAAGACCGACACGAGTCGAAGCCGTCACCGCGGTGTTGCTGCCGCGCGTCGAGCTGCGCGACGAGACGGGCAAGGTGCTCAATCCCCACCGTGAGCCGCTGCAGGTCTGTTTTCCTCGGGACGGCGCGCCAAATCCGTTGCAGTTTCATCTTCGAACGCTCTTTGTGCTACTGGTGGTGGCCAGCTCGGCCTTCGCCTGGCTGGGCATCCATTTGCAGGCGACCCGGCAGCAAGAGGCCGTGTTGGCAAATCAAGAGGCGGCCCTGGCGAAGTTCGAGGAGTGTCAGCCTGCCGTGAGTTGGTTTTGCGACTCCGTGACTGACCTCGATTTCTCGCAGTGCAAGGCCAGTCCGGGCGATGCGGATCTCGTCTACCTGAAAGACCTGCCGGATCTCCAGTTCCTGAACCTCACGAACGCCCGAATTACCGACGCGGGCCTGGTGCATCTGGCATCCTTGAGACAACTCGATTATGTCGTGCTCACCGGCACCCAGGTCACCGAGGACGGCGTCCGGAGGCTGCGGGAATCGCTGCCTAACACGAAAATCGTCCGCGAATCGCATCTCCCGTTCCTCAACGGCGTGACCCCCGAGCCGCGAACCAAGCGACCTTCTGGAGTGCGGTGATGCATCACCGCTTCTTGCGGGGCCAGAAGCAGGATATGATAGGTCTCAGGCGAGTGTCCACACAGTCGGGCGATGGGCAAATCCGGCGAAAAAGCGGCGATGAATCGCCGCACTCCAAGAACAGTTCGCTCTTTGACGGCGTCGCGGCCACGGTGCTGGAGAATCCCCGGGTCGGCGACTCGCGCTACACGTACTCCGCCGGGAACTTCCACGGGTCGCGGTACGTCGGCCGGGCGAGCTTCGCCGCCTCGGGGTCGCCGACGATCTTTTCCGACTTGGGATCGAATCGGACGGATCGGCCGAGCTTGTACGAGAGGTTCGCCAGCGTCAACGGCAGATCGACCTTGTAGTGGTAGTTCACGCCGCAACTCGGCTCCTTGCGCGATTTGATCGAGTCGAGCCACTCCCGCTCGTGGCCGGGCGACGGCGGGATCGACACCGGCGGCGCGGCGGCGTCGGCGAGCATCTTGCCCTCGGGCACGATCTCGCACTTGCCGTAATCGGCATATAGCGTCCCGTTGAGGGCGTGGAAGTAGATGCCCAGCCGCCGGGCGGGCGTGCCGCGGCCGAAATCGAATCCGAAACTGTTCGACATGCTCATCATCCACGTCATCGTCCGGCCGGGGTACTGCCAGAGCACTTCCTGCGTGTCGGGCACGTCGCCGTCGTCGTCGATCGTGTACCGCCCGCCCGAGCAACTCGTCACCGTCGGCACGCCCAGGTCCAGCGCCCAGACCGGCAGGTCGATGATGTGCGGGGCCATGCCGGGCGTCCAGCCGCCGGAGTAGTCCCAAAACGAGCAGTGCTGGTAGGCGTCGGCCGCCAGCAGCGCGTTGTACGGCCGCTCCGGCCCGGGCCCAAGCCAAAGGTTCCAGTCGATGCCCTCGGGCGCGGGCTCCTTGGGGGCGTGGCCGATGCCGTCGCGGCCCTGGTTCATGACGTTGAACGTCCGCACGACGCTGACCGGCCCCAGCTTGCCCGAGCGAATCCACTCGACCACGCGGCGGTAGTTGGGGCTCGCGTGAACCTGCGTGCCGATCTGGCTGATCCGCTTGTGCCGGTTGACGGCGTTGCGCACGGCGAGCGTCTCGTCGGGATACAGGGTCATCGGTTTCTGGAGGTAGATGTCCTTGCCGGCCTCGACGGCGTGGATCGCCATCAGCGCGTGCCAGTGCGGCGGGGTGGCGATGATCACGGCGTCGACGTCCTTGCGGGCGAGCAGCTCGCGGTAGTCGGCGTGGCCCTTGGCCGTGGCCTTGTGTTGCTCGACGACGGCGTCGCGGCGTTTGGCCTGGACGTCGCAGACGGCGGTGACGACGACGTCCGGGTGGGCGGCGCAGTTGCCGAGATTGCCCCGGCCCATGCCGCCGACGCCGATGATGCCCAGGCTGATCCGCTCGCTCGCGGCCGGCTTGTCGCCTTGCCCCAGGGCAGCCGCGGGCACGACGTAGGGCGCCGCGACCGCCACGGCGGCGGTGGTTCGAAGGAATCCGCGACGGGAGGATTTCAGAGATTCGGACATGGTGTTCTCCTTGTTTCTCGGACGCACTCAAGGGGCCCC
>JAPLNP010000253.1 GCA_026401055.1 Planctomycetia bacterium | reverse complement strand
AGAAAAAAGGAAGACCTGTGTGGCGTGTGGCCTTGGGGGGCTCTTCTGATCGCGTGTGTGACGGCAGTCCACGCGTTCTACTGGAGCGACATGCGGATGCGGGCCCCGCTGGTCGTGGTAATAGCTCTGGCCGCGACGGCGGGAATCAGCCGGTACCGACGGGGGGAAACCGAAAGCAAGCCCGAGGCCAACGCGGATGATCCCTGAGTAGCGGGATGGGTCGAGCAAAGCGTGATCCACCCTTCTGGGGTGCAGTCTGCGCTTTATCAGCCCGAAAGGTCTCACCCGAAGCCCTTCGGACGATCGCCGCGAAACGACCTTGCAGAGTACAACTTGCACCCAATTCCCCGGGATGCACGTCAGCTCGGGGAATTTGACGCCCACGAATCCCCTTGTCCCGGCAACCGGGGACGCTTATCATAACGAGTTTACGGTCCGAGGGCGTGGTGCGTGTAGGGCATCGGCGTGGGCGGGTGCCTTGGCGGCCAATGCCGGGGCGAGCAGACCGGACCTACGTTCGCCGGATTGCCCGGTGAGAGTGCCCGTGTCGCGCGGGGAACCACAAGAGAACTCAGGTCAACTAGCCGTGGCTTCGGTCCACGTTGGGGGCTTATCGTGAGTAGCACGTTTTGGACGGGATTGGCTTTGCTTGCACAGGGGGACGGGGCCGCCGGCGGCGGCCTCTTTTCGATCCTGACGCTCGTCGTGCCGATTGGGATCCTGTTCTGGTTGCTCCTGATCCGACCTCAGCGGAAGGAACAGGCCCAGCGACAGTCGCTCCTGGCGGCGATCAAGAAGAACGATCGGGTGGTGACAATCGGGGGGATCTACGGCGTGGTGACCAACGTGCACCGCGAGGCCGACGAGGTGACCATCAAGGTGGACGAAGCCACCAACACGAAGCTCCGCCTGACGCTCGGCTCGATCGCCCGCGTCCTCGCGGAGGAATCATCGAGCGACAAGTAGCCCCGTCGCGAAACGACAAGGACACAACGCGGCCCGGCGGAAACGTCGAGCATCATTCCTGGGAGACCATGAGCATGTCGAAGAAGGGATCCGCTTTTGCGGTTTGCGTCGGGCACGGCGTGTTGACCGCGGTGGCGTGTATGGTGTTGACGTTCTCGCCGCCGGCGGCCGGCGCGGCCGAAGCGCCGCGGGTCGACAAAGGCGACGCCACGGCCATCACGGACACCACCGCGCTCGTCCGTTTCAAGATGGCGCCGGGCGACGGGAAGAATCTCTCGGTGGTGGTCTTCTACGGAAGGGAGGACGGCGAGACCACCGAGGACGCCTGGGCGGCGAAGTCCGGCGAGGCGCAGCGCGACAAGACCGCGGGACCGAAAACCACGGGACCGGAAAACTACACCGCCCGGCTGGAAAACCTGGAACCGGAGACGACGTATTTTTATCGCATCCGGGCGACCACGTCGGCGACCACGTCGGCGGGACCGACCTGGTCGAACGTGGGCGAGCTGAGGACCGCGCCGCTGGGCACGCCCTGGTACATCGGGCTGGCCATTCTCCTCGGCGTCTTGGCCGTCATCTTCGTTCCGTTCCTGGGAGGCACGTGGTTCGCCAATCGGCTCCGGATGCCGGACCACGGCTGGAAGCTCGGGCTGGTGCTGTCCTCGCTGGTATGCGGCATCGTCGTCATGGTCGTTGGATGGCCGCCCAGCCTGGGCATCGACCTCAGCGGCGGCGTCATCCTGGTCTACGAGTTGGAGGAGTCCGCCGGCACCCAGACCAAGAAGACCGCCGCCGAGAAGGAAGAGGCCAAGGCCGAGGACGAGGGGAAGACCGAGAAACAGAAGGCCGCCGAGAAGCAAGTCGACATGGACAAGCTGCTCGGGGCGATCATGTTGCGTATCAACCCCGCGGGCACGCGCGAACTCACCCTCCGCAAGTACGGTCCCAGGCAAATCGAAATCACCATCCCTCGCGCCGACGACGAGCAGGTCCGCCGGATCGAGAAGAAGGTGAGCCAGGCCGGCACCCTCGAGTTCCGCATCCTCGCCAACAACCGTGACCACAAAGCGCAGATCGCCCTGGCTCAACAGACCGAGGCCGACACGGTGGTCGATGCCGAGGGCGCCCCGGTCGCCTGGTGGGTGCCGGTGCGCAAAGGCCGGGAAGACAGCTTCGCCACGTACACCGAGATTGCCACGCGGGTGGCCAAGGATCGCGGCAAGGAGACCATGGAGATCCTCGTCGTCAAGGACCCGTTCGACGTCACCGGCGAGTACCTGAAGCATTGCACGCCGGGCGTCGACCAGTCCGGCCGGTCGTGCGTGAACTTCACGTTCACCTCCCACGGCGGCCAGCTCTTCGGCGGTCTGACCGGCGCCAACACGCCCGACAAAGTGCAGGATTTCACCCGGAAGCTCGGCATCATCCTCGACGGCTATCTGTACTCGGCGCCGTCGATCCAGAGCACGATTCACGATCGCGGCGAGATCACGGGCAGCTTCACGGAGCAGGAGGTGACGGACCTGGTCGACGTGCTCAACGCCGGCAGCCTGCCGACGGCGTTGAAGAAGGACCCGATCAGCAGGCTGTCCATCGGTCCCACCCTCGGCCAAGACACCATCGAACGGAGCAGCTACGCCGTACTCCTTTCCGTGCTCGTGGTGTTCGCCTTCATGATCGTCTACTACCGCTTCTCCGGCGTCGTCGCCTGCGCCGCGGTCGTGATGAATCTGATTCTGTTGGTGGCCATCATGATCGCGATTCACGCGGACTTTACCCTGCCTGGCATCGCCGGATTGGCGTTGACGGTGGGCATGGCGGTCGACGCCAACGTGCTCATCTACGAGCGCATGCGGGAGGAACTCGCCCGGGACGCCGCGCTGCGCATGGCCATCCGCAACGGTTTCAGCCGTGCGACGTCCGCCATCGTCGACTCGAATTTGACCACGCTGATTGCGGCCGCGATTCTCTACATCATCGGCACGGAACAAATCAAGGGGTTCGCGGTGACGTTGTTCTTGGGCGTCGTGTTGAGCATGTACACGGCGGTGTTCTGCGCCCGCGTCGTCTTCGACATCGGCGAACGGCAGGGCTGGATCACCAAACTCAAGATGATGCAGATGATCCACAACCCCAGATTCAACTTTGTCGGCATGCGCAACGCCGGCATCGCGTTCTCGGCGGCGGTCATCTTGATCGGCTTGGCGGCCGTTTTCGCCCGCGGCAGAGGCCTCTTGGATATCGACTTCACCGGTGGCGAGGCCCTGGAAGTGGTTTTCAAAGAGCCGCAAGACATCGCCGACGTTCGCAAGAGCCTCGAAGATCTCCCCGATCTGACGATCAACGACGTCGAGATCCAAGGTGAACCCCGCTTCACCCGGTTCATGATCAACACCTCGCAGACAATCGACGAGACCGATCCGGCGAACAAGGGCAAGACGGCAAGCGGCGTCGTGGAAGCTCGCATCCAACAGGTGTTCGGCGACAGACTGGAGACGAACACCTTGCAGGTGACCGGCGTGACGCCGATCGCGGCGCCCGCCCCGGCCGAAAAGACCCCGGAGCCCAAGGCTCCCGCAGAGAAGGCTCCCGCGGAGAAAGCTCCCGCGGAGAAGGCGGCTCCTGAAAAGGCAACTCCCGAGAAATCGCCCGCCGAAAAGGCTTCGGAGGAAAAGAAGCCGGCGGCCCCCGACCAATCACGAGTCGACCTTCCGCCGGCGAGTCTGCTGGCCTCGACGGACCCGGCCGCGGTGCTTTTGGCCCAAGTCGATCCGGCCAAAGCAGTGGAAGCGAAACCGGCTGCCAAGGCCGACGCTCCAGCAGAAAAGCCGGCGGAAAAACCGGCCGAAAAGGCCCCGGCGACCCCGGTCAAGACGCCTGCCGATCGCTTCGCCGGCGGCATCCGCGCCGAGTTGACGTTTGAGCACGCACTGGACCACGACACGCTCAGCGACATGATCACGACCCGGCTCGCGGCCGCCAAGATCGCGACGGCGCCGTTCGATCTGTCCAACGAGAAGTACGAGCCGGGTGACTCCGCCGCCTACGAAAAGTGGGTCCTGAGAATTCAGTTGCCGGAGGCCGAGGCACGGGAGAAGCTCTTCAAGCCGATTCAGGACGAATTGGCCCGACAGCCTTATTTCCCCTCTTCCAGCAGCATTGGCGGCAAAGTGGCCGGCGACATGCAGGAGAAGGCCACGTATGCCCTTCTCGCCAGTTTGATCAGCATGGTCATCTACCTTTGGGTGCGATTCCAGAAAGTGATGTACGGCGTCGCGGCGGCCTTGGCCCTGGTGCATGACGTTCTGGTCACGCTCGGGGCGGTCGCCGTCAGCGCCTACGTGGCGCCCTACCTTGGCTTCCTGATGATCGATCCGTTCAAGATCAGCCTGTCCGTCCTTGCGGCGTTTTTGACGATCGTTGGTTTCTCGGTCAACGACACGATCGTGATCTTCGACCGCATGCGCGAGCTCCGAGGCAAGTCGCCCATCTTGACTACCGAGTTGGTCAACGCGAGCATCAACCAAACCTTGAGCCGTACGTTGCTTACGACGATGAGCGTGTTGTCCACGGTGGCGATTCTCTACGTCGGCGGCGGCCAGGGAATCCACGTGCTGGCCTTCTCACTGCTGGTGGGGTTCGTCGCCGGTACGTATAGTACCGTCTTTATTGCCTCGCCCATCCTGTTGTGGATGGAGCGGCCCGCCAAGCCCGCCCGGAGCGGTTTCCGGTCGTAGGCGGTTGTCGGTGGTCA
Source organism: Planctomycetia bacterium (assembly GCA_026401055.1). Lineage (GTDB taxonomy): Bacteria > Planctomycetota > Planctomycetia > Pirellulales > Thermoguttaceae > JAPLNP01. The sequence goes on along the minus strand of JAPLNP010000253.1, from coordinate 1,239 downwards.
GTGGTAGGGTGCGTCTCGACGCACCATGCTTTGCCGTTGGGCGCGATCTGCAACAGGGTCCGCCCCGGCTGGATGACGTGAGGGCCGGCGTCCGAGTCTTAGTGGTGTGTCCGGACGCACCCTACGACTGCTCGATGCCCGTCACGCCCTTCGCCGGGGGCTCAGGGACGTGCCCCCCGACGATTTTGCCCAGATGTCACAACCGGCGACAGCGTGGTCCGCACGGTCGCTAGACCCGGCACGAGCGCACTCGGTTTGTCTCGAGTTGGCCGCGTTTGACACGTCAGGGTGCAAAACGCCGTCGACGCTTCCCGATAAACCCGGAGGAGGAACCATGTTTTCCGCACGGATGCCTTGCCCGTGGCCTCGCGCCACGTGAATCGACAGGGGACTGTCCCGGTTGTCGCGGCGCACAGGACGTTCGCCCGCCGACGGGCTTTTCGCCGCGAAAATGGGACTGTCCCCCTCGCGACCCAAGGTGTCACCATGGATCGATGGGTGAAGCTTGCCGTGGCTTCGGCCGTGCTGTGCTTCGGGTCGGGCGTGGCCATGATGTATCGCCACCAGTCGCCGCCGCCCGAGCGCGCCGTGTCGGCGGACGTGGCCGGAGCGTCGGTGCTGCGCCAATCCACCGGTCCGCAATTCCCCCCCTCCGCCCGGCCGGAGCCCCGGCCCGTCGCGCTCCAGACGCAACCGCCGCCGGTGGTGGCGCGTCCGCGGGCGACGATCCGCGGGCCGTTGGATCCCGGCGAACCGCCGCCTAAGCTGGCGCGCCGCTATCCGAGCCAGGACGATCCGCTTACGCTGGACGCGGCGCCGATCGACTACCGCTTGCCGCTGCCGCCGGACAGCAAGCCGGCCACGCGGATCCACAAGATCGTCGACGGCGACACGCTGGCCGGGTTGGCCGAGTACTACCTGGGCAGCGCGGATCGGCAGCGCGAGATCTACGAGATGAATCGCCAATCGCTCTCCAGTCCGGCGGCCTTGCCGATCGGCGTCGAGTTGCGAATCCCGCCGCGGTCGATTGAGTCGCCCCCGGCGAACGATGACCCGCCGGAGTTCACCCCGTCGGAGCGTCCCCTGGTGCCCGTCGTTGATTATACGTTAACCGGCGAGGAGTGAAACATTCTCAAAGGTCTGAAATTTGTGGGTCATCAGCGTTTTGAGGTCGGGGCGATGCATGTTGCCGATCTGGGAGAGACAATCGTCAATCGCGGCACGGAATTCCGCGAACGT
>JAPLNP010000665.1 GCA_026401055.1 Planctomycetia bacterium | reverse complement strand
GATGCAACGCACTAACCCCACCGATCCTACACTACCCGAAGCCGCCGGGCTGCCCTCATCCGACCCCGCCTGCACGAGCGTCGCGGACATTACGTGCATCGCGGGCATCGAACTTGTCCTCCGGCAAATCATCCAGGCCGTCAGCGAGGGCCGCGACGACCGCGTCGGCCCGTTCGTCGACCGGCTCGGCGCGCTGTTTGAGTCGCTCACCCCCGCCGACAGGACCGCCGCGAACGGTGCGGACGGCGCGGCAACGCTGCAAGACCTCCAGCGCGTCAGCAACCTCTGGAAGCAGACCGCTCTCGCCATCGCCTCGGCCAGCCAACAGGCCAGCGCGGAACTCCAGCACATCGCCGTCGGCCGATCTACCCTCCGCGCCTACCGACCGTGACTGGCAGAGCGTGTTTGATTTGTGAGCGACCTTTTAGTCGGGCTACAGAGCAAGACTCGCAACCACAAGGGCTTATGCGCCGGGGATAGCGCTTTTTTTGAGCGGCGGCTGCGACACCGCACTCCATGGCCCGCCTTGGGCGACCATGGCTCGCCTTGGGGGCCTATGTGCCAGTGCCAGGAAACCAGGTCGCTCACTCCCGAACAATCCCTCTCGAATGGCTCGTGTTTCTTGTCCTTATTTTTCTAGTTTCGGTCCAGTTTCGCGAAAAAGGCTTGAGAAAAAAAGGCTTGACAAAACGGCATAATGCCTTATAATTTACAATGTCGGATTGAGCTACCGAACGAAGTCAAATAGGCATTTCAGGCAGAAGTCGCAAGCTTCGTTTCAGACTTGGCTCTGATGGCGCGTGCATAGTGTCGCGGTTGCCGATTATTGGGAATTCAAGCCCCATAAAGAGAGGAACGGGAAAATGAGAAACGTAGTCGCTCTATCCCACGCCCACCGGTTTCGGAATCATCGCCGCCGGGACTGTGCCCGGGCCCTGGTGGAACGGCACGGTGACGTCGGTTCCGCAGACCGGCAACTACGCGGGCAGCCCCGCGGACCACGTGACCAGCAACGGCAACAACCCCGACCACATGTGGGCATCGCGTGCGTTGGATTCAAGCGTCACCAATACTTTCACCCTCGGCAATACAACCTGGATGAGCTACGTGGTAGCGGAGAACTTCTCCAACAACAGTAACGGAACCGGAGGCATGTTAGCCATTGGCCAAGGTGTGTTCGATGGCACGGGGGACGGCTCCGACCCCAGCCCAGGGCGCGGTTGGGAAGTCAATGGCGGTCCGGCTCTCGGCCATCGGCATTACCAGCGGCAGCCCGAAACGCTACACGGCGGGTATGTGGACGGAAAATACTTCGGGTAGCTACTATCGGATGACCAACTACGCTGGCACCACCGGGACTCCTACTGCCCACACTACCTCCGGCCCGCCCTTCATCGGCATCGCCAAGATCGTCTGGGGCGACGCAACGACCGCCACTACGGTCTCCGCGGTCGCCTTCACCGACGGCACCATTCTCACCGAGACTGACTTCAATACTTCGCCGAATTTGGTAACCGCTTCCGGTATTATCGACCCATCCACGTTCAACAAGATCTTGCTGGGAGGCGCTCGCTTTGACGTGGAATCGCGGTTCTCAGGCGCCGTCGCGCGGCGTAGAAGCAGTTCGAAAAATCGAGACCTTCTCACACGGGCAGACCTTCGGGTTTGCCCGTTTTCTTGTGCGCGAGAATATGGGGGACTCTCGTTCCACGGGTTCCATTTTCCCGGTTCCGCCTTTTTCTCTTCCCCGGCTACCCGGCTTCGCCTTTGGCTGCGCCGTGGCAAGCTGGCTACCGGCTACCGACTACCACGCCCATTCCGGGTATTCCTAAAGTCGCCCCCGCATATCCCGATAATCCAAGAGTGCAGCGGCGGCCGCGCCGGGTCGGGTGCGGATTTGCCGGCAACGGTGCCTCTTTGCTTCAAGGGTGTGCGGTCATGGACGTGTTTTCCACCAGACAGCCGATCTTCGATCGAGACAAGAAAGTCTACGGTTACGAGCTTCTCTTCCGCCGCGGCTTCGAGGACTACTACAACTGCCTGGGCGCCCAGCATGACTCGCAGGACCTGATGGCCTTGGTCAACTTCGGCGAGCTCGCCGACGGCAAGAAGGGCCTGGCGACCTTTACCCGCAACCTGCTGCTGCGCGACCTGCCGGCCGTGCTGCCGAAGGAGATGGTGCTGGTGGGCATCCCCGCCGACGTCGGAGTGGACCAGGACGTTATCGGCGCATGTGAGCGTCTTGCCGCGGCCGAGTACGAACTGGTCCTGGACGACCTGCCCGCCGACGGCCTGGACAGCCCGCTCGTCGCACTTGCCGGTATCGTGCGTGTGGACTTCAGCGGAACGCAGCCCGAGCAGGGCCGGGAAATCTGCCGCCGGCTCGCTCAGCGCGACATCGTCGCCCTGGCCAAGAAGGTTGACGACACCGACCAGTTCGACCGCGCCCTTGAGGCGGGCTTCGGCTACTTCCAGGGCAGCTTCTTCACCAAGCCGGTCATCAGCGGTTCCGGCGAACTGGCCGGCAACGAGCTTTCATATGCCCGGCTTCTCTGCGAGGTGAACCGCCCGGAGCTCTCGCTGGGGGACCTGGCCGCAATCATCCGCAGCGATCCGCTGATGACCTACCACCTGCTGAAGTTCATCAACTCGGCCTGGTTCGGCGTCCGCTGCGTCGTCAACTCCGTGCAGCACGCCCTGGTCCTGATCGGGCCGAAGGAAACCCGCCGCTGGGCCTCCATGCTCGTGGTCAGGAACCTGGGCCAGGAAAAGCCCGCGGAACTGCTGCTGCGGTCGCTCATACGCGCCAAGGTGGCCGAGAAGATCGCGCCGCT
>JAPLNP010000314.1 GCA_026401055.1 Planctomycetia bacterium | reverse complement strand
AGTTCCTCGCCAACATCCAGAATTCATTGGAGGTGGAGCTGCGCAAAATCGGCCTGGTGCTGATCAACGTCAACATCACTGACATCACGGACGAGTCGGGCTATATCGAGGCCATCGGCCAAAAGGCCGCCTCCGAGGCCATCCAGAAAGCCCGCGGCGACGTCGCCGACAACCTCAAGATGGGCGAAATCCGGGTCGCCGACGCCGAACGCGAAAAGGACGTCAACGTCGCCAACGCCCGAAAACTCCGCGAAATCGGCACGCGCGAAGCGATGCGCGAACAGGCCGTCCGCGTCGCCGAGCTGGACAAGGAGCAGCAGATCGGCGAGCAAACCGCCGGCTTCGAACGCGAGGCCCAGGTCAAAGCCGCCGAACGCGATATGCGGATCAAGCTGGCCGACGCCGACGCCCGGGCGATCGAGGGCGAAAACACCGCGAAGGCCGCCGTCGCCATCTCCCAGGCCCAACTCCAGGTGAAAAAGGCCGAAGCCTACCGGATGGGCGAAACGAAGAAGGTCGAAGCCGAGGCCGCCGTCATCGAGGCCGAGCACCTCGCCCGCGCCAAGGCCGCGCTGGCCGAGGCCACTCGCGTGGAAAACAAACGCCGGGCCGAGCTCGAAGCGCCCGCCAAGTCCGAGAAGGCCAAGATCCTCGTCGAGGCCGAGGCCGAGGCCGGCAAGCGGCGGATCGAGGCCGAAGGCGAGGCGTCCGCCATCTTCGCCAAGCTCGAAGCCGAAGCCCGGGGCCAGTACGAAATTCTCGCCAAGAAGGGCGAGGGCCTCAAACAGATCATCGACGCCTGCGGCGGCGCGCAGCCGGCCTTCCAGATGATGATGCTCGAACACTTCGACAACCTGGTCGAGGCCTCGGCCCGGGCGATCTCGAACATCAAGTTTGACAAGGTCGTAGTGTGGGAAGGCAGCGGCCAAAACGGCACCAGCAGCACGGCCAACTGGTTGCACAACATGGCCCGGACCCTGCCGCCGATGATGCAAGTCATGAAAGACGTCGGCGGGATCGAGATCCCCGAGACGCTGGCCGCGTTCACGTCGTGCAAGAAGCCCGACGTGGAACCCAGCCAGCCGGCCGCCGACGCGGAAGGTTGAATCCGGTAGGGTGCTCGCACGCACCGATCAGGATTTGGTGCGGAATAACTTCCCGAATTAGGCACCGTCTATCGAGTTGCCACAAGTCATTATGCGTCAAAAGCTTACGTGCGCTGTTTCTCGGCCACGCCTAGGTCGCGCAAATCGGGAAGTAATTCTGGACCATATCCTTAGTCATGCGGTCGCGGCTCGGTTTGCCCGTGCCGTTCCCGTACGGATCCAAGGGACGCCAGCCCGCCGACCAGCGCGGCGAGCGCGGTGGCGGTGCCGCGTCTCCGCGTCCCAGATCGCCGGTATTCTGCCGTCGGCGGTGCTCAAGGCGTCGAAATCCGCGTGCGTCAGGGGGTGCCCATGCATGGTCGGTCCACCCCCCCTGACAGGTGATGTATCCCTTTGCCAAGTTGGTCTTCTGGCGATTCGCTCTAGTGGCTACAATCTGTCCGGCCGCAGCCCCCCCAGAGAGTAGGGTAGAGCGGGTTGAACCCCGGCGGCGCTTGGCCAAAACACGAAAGCACGCTTTTCACCGTGCCGGTCTCGATCCGGCCTACGCGACTCCACCGCTGGCGATTGCCTGGAGAAACGAGTGCAAGCGCGACCCATTGCCGAGGCTGCCGACGGCCGGCGGATCGCTGTCATCCTGTGCGCCATCCTCGTCGTCGTCTGGGCACTTGAACTCTTGATCGTCCAAGAGGTCACCACGCGTCCGGATGACACGCTATCCCTCGGGCACGTTCTCAAGTACGCCGCTCGGCGGATGGTACTGAACGTTGCCGCGTGTACACTGCTGGTGTGCGTGTTGAATCGAGCCTGGCTCTACGGCGTGTTTCTCGTCGGAGGGGTGTTCTCCGCGGTCACCATAACCTACGCCGAGTACTTCGAACGTCCGCTGTCCTGGCTTACGGTGTCGAATCAGTGGCGGGAAGGGATGTCCGTCACCGAGCAGGGCGTCGGACTGGTTTCTTGGGTGGCGCTCGTGCTGCTTTGCGGCGTGCTGGCGCTCAAATTGGTTCTGCGGGAGGTCATCCGGCGCCGACCGCTTCCAGCGGATTTGCGAAGAAGAACAGCGGCGATCGCGGGAGTCGGATATCTCGTCGCGGCGGTGGGACTTGCCGGCGTCCACAAGCCGATTTCACGGGTAAACATCGGCAGCCCGGAGTACGTCTATGGCTATGCGGTTGCCTGGGTCGCGGAATGTCTGACGTACGATGCGGACGCGATCCTGGCGGACGCCGTCGCCACGTCGGCCGTCAAGAGTCGGGCGCTTTCCGACAGGGAACGGTTGCTCGAATTTCAGAACCACATCGTGGTCATCCAGGTGGAGAGTCTGGATTTTGACGCGGTGGACGCGACGGCGGGCGAGCAATACGTCATGTCGTTTCTCCATGCTTTGAAGAGTCAATCCAAGTTCTACATGGTCAAGCCGTTTCACGTCACGGGATCGTCCGACGCGGACTTCTCCCTACTGACCGCTTCCACGCCCAACGGTCGCATCACGCCGTTCAAAGTCCTGGGGTTTCCCTACGGCGAGTCCTTGCCGTGGCTGGTCGAGAGACTCGGCTACGACGCCGTCGCGATCCACGGCAATACCGGCACCTTCTTCCAGCGGCGCAACGCTTACGAACAGATGGGGTTCTCGAAACTCTATTTTGCAACGGAACTGGAGAAGCTTGGCGTCAATGGCGCTAACGACGATGAACTCTTGCGGTTCTCGGCAAAGCTGATCGACGAGTCCGCCCGGCCCATGTTCCATTTCATCATCACGTGGACGTCCCACGGTCCGTTCGATCAATTGCCGCCCGATGCCGAAAGACTCTTCGCCTCGCCCGAGGGAATCCACCAGCATTACCTCAACAGCATGAGGTACGTGGATCGGTCGTTGGCGAGATACTATCAAGCATTGCCGGACAATACGACTCTTGTCATCTACGGCGATCATCACTCGAACGTGCAAGGTTACGTCGCCGGGGACGCCCACCCGCACCGCGTGCCGTGGCTCATCTGCCGGAAAGGCACGAACCTCGCGGAACGACAGGAGACGCTGGGCACCGGCCTAGCGACGTCGGGCGATCTCGGCCAACTCGACATGGCCTGCTACTTGCGAGACAGCGTTGAAGCGGCTACTCTCAGCGCGAAGCGGACGGACCCGACGCAACCCCATATACGGTGACGCCAAGCCGGCAGGGGCACCCAGCGGCACAGGGCAAGCGATCAAGGACAAAGCATGGCACCTACCGAAGACTTCACGCCGCTGGGCGTCGTCGCGGCCGAGGCCGAACCGCTCGGCGAGCGGCATCTCCGACAGATTCTTTGGGCGTTGGTCCTCTTGGGGCTCGCCGCCCGGGCAGTGCGCTACCTGCTGGCCTTCCCCATCTGGCCCGACGAAGCGTACCTCTGCGCCAATTTTCTCAATCGCGGCTACCTCGACCTGCTCGAGCCGCTGGACCACCACCAGGTGGCTCCCGTGCTGTTCCTTTGGGCCGAATTGACCTCGATCCGGCTGTTCGGCTTTTCGGAGTATTCGTTGCGATTGGTGCCGTTTCTGTGCAGCGTCGCCGGGCTGTTCTTGTTTTGGCATCTGGCCGGACGGTTGCTGCGGGGCACGGCGCTGATGCTCGCGGTGGGCATCTTCGCCGTGGGTTATCCGCTGTTGCGCTACGGTTGCGAGGCGAAACCCTACGGCTGCGACGTGTTCGCCTCGCTCGTGCTGGTGACGCTGGCCGTCGAGTGGTGGCGAAGCGGCCGGCAACGCTGGCTCTGGGTCCTTTCGGCCATGACGCCGGTGGCCTTGGGCCTCTCCTATCCCGCCGTGTTCGCCGCCGGGGGAATCAGCCTGGCCGTGGCGTTCTCGCTTGCCACGTCGCCCGGCCGCCGCGGCTGGGTGCCTTGGGCAGCATATAACCTGGCGCTGGTCGCCAGCTTTGCGGGCGTGTACGCGCTGTCGGTCGGTCCGCAAAGCGCGTCGGAACTCGACTGGATGCGGGAATACTGGAAGGACATCTTTCCGCCGCTGGCCTCGCCGCTGGGGATGCTCGGATGGCTCGTCGAGGTCCATACCAGCGAGTTGCTGCAATATCCGATCGGCGGCGCCCGGGGCGCGAGCACGTTGACGACGATCTGCTGCGCGGCGGCGTTGGTCTTCCTTTGGCGACGTCGGCAGTTCACGCTGGTGGTCCTGTGCCTCGCGCCGCTGCTGCCGAACCTGGTGGCGGCCTGTCTGTGGCGCTACCCTTACGGCGGGAGCGTCCGCTTCGTGCTGTACATGGCGCCGATGGTCTGCCTGTTGGCCGGTTTGGGCGCGGCGGTGCTGTTGGTGCGGAGGGACGCCCGGGGCGCGACGAAGGGCCGCCCGGCGGTGCTGCTTCTCGCGGCGCTGTTGGCCGCCGTGGCCGTGGGCTCGATGGGACGCGATTTTCTCCATCCCTATCGCACCGACGACGTCCTGCACCAACGCGACTTCGCCCGATGGTTCTGGTTCACCCAGCAGTACGACGGCGAAGTGGCCTGTTGGGACCGCGATTTTCCCTCGGCGGCGACCTCGGTGATGCTCGGCGACTCCGCCTCCGCGTTGTACCTCTGCAACCGCGAGATCTACCTCGCCGGCCGCGGCGGGCCGCAATGGGACCGCGTCTCGCGAGACCGTCCGCTGCGCTGCGTGCGTTACACCGTCCTGAACGCGACGGGCGACGACGCGGCGGTGGCCCGGTGGCTTGCCGACCTCCGGACCCGCTACGACCTGGTTTCGCGGCAGCAATATGATCTGCCGAACCGCCACAAGGACCGCGAGTTGCTCTACGTCGACCGCATCGAGCTGTACGAGTTCGTGCCGCGCGCCACCACCGTTACAGCGACGCGAAGTTCGCCAGCATCTTGAGTCCGACCGATTGGCTCTTCTCGGGATGGAACTGCGTGGCGAAGAGGTTGTCGCGCCAGATCATCGAGCAGAAGGGCCGATGGTAGTCCGTCTCGGTGGCGACGACCGCCGGGTCTGCCGGGACGACGTAGTAGGAATGGACGAAATAGAACTGGGAGCCCTCCTCGATGCCCTCGAGAATCGGAGCCGGCCGGCGGATCAGGAGTTGATTCCAGCCCATATGGGGAATTGCGTACCCCTTGGGCAGGTCGAACCGGACGACTTCACCGGCCAGCACGCCGAGGCCCTGGTGGCGGCCGTTTTCGTGGCTGATCTCGAACAGAAGTTGCAGGCCGAGACAGATCCCCAAGAAAGGCTTGCCCGAGTTGATGGCCGCCAGGAGCGGCTCGACGAGCCGCCGGTGCCGCAGTTCCGCCATGGCGTCCTCGAAGGCCCCCACGCCCGGCAGAACGATCTTCCCCGCCCGGGCGACCTCGCCCGGATCGCTGCTGACGATCGCCTCATGCCCGACGCGTTCGAACCCCTTCTGCACGCTCCGCAGGTTGCCCATTCCATAGTCGATGATGACGATCATGGATGAGGGATTGGAGATTGGAGGTTGGGGAGTGGGGAGCAGAGTCAGACGTTTAAGTCTCCACCAAACGCGATGTTGTGGCAAGGGGGCGGGGTCGCGGGGACGGGGTCGCGGGAGGGCAATTCGCAGGAACGTAGTGTCCTAAGAGTGTGTTGCTGGGGAGGAACCCCGCCGAGTAGGGGCCGCTGCCCGGCCGCTAGCATTCCTGATCGAACATTGCCATCTGACGAGGCTTCTTCTCTGTTGTGTCTGGTGGGGCTTGTCGCGGAGTTGTTGCTTCCTCCACAAGGCAAATCTCCTCGTCAGTGAGGCCGTACAGTTCGTAGACGAGTTGGTCGATTTTCCGATCTGTGGCAGCGATCTCTCGCATGAGCACGGTTTTGCCATGATCGGTCTCGGCGACGTGACGATGAAGGCGCAGCATCCGGTCGGCCAGTTCGGAAATCGCGTCACGCTTTGTCTGCCCATCATTGCCGCTTCTCGCTGTGTCCGGCACAGGGAAGTCTCGCAGATAGATTGCCCGAAACTCTAGGTAGCGATCCCCCGAACCCTCCAG
>JAPLNP010000115.1 GCA_026401055.1 Planctomycetia bacterium | reverse complement strand
CAGTCCCCAGTCCAACGGCGACGTTTACAGCGGCGCGTGGGCGTATCCCGAGGGCCCGTCGTGCGGCGGCCGGTCGTGGGACGTTTGCCGCGCGTTTCTCGCGCGATACCTCGCCCGATACGCCGCGGAGGCGGATAGCGCGTGGGCGCGAGAGATCGCGCGGCGGGAAATCATCCTGAGTTTCTACCACTTTCACGAGAGCGGGAAGTGCGAGGACAACATCGACTGCGGGGGAGGCGATCAGCCAGCACGCCGCGTTGAACGGGAGTCATGCCCCCGATACCCCGCCACAATAGATGCATGTACCACGCGAAATGGTGGCACACGCCCTACTTCTTGACGGTGAATTCGTAGTCTCCGGACTGGACCGCGTAGACCGACATTCCATCCTCGCCGTGCAGGAACTTGACGCCCGGACTTGCTTCCGCCGGCGCGCCGCTTTCGAACACCTGGGAAGCATTGCGGTTCGGCACGAAGACGTCCGCCGTGGTGTTGACCGGGATCTTGAGCGTCATCTTGAACTCCTCGCGGTTGTTGTCCCAGCCGGAAGCCAACGTTCCTCGAATCGTCTCGATCGACGCCCGCGCGTGGGAAAGTCCTTCGGGAATGAATGGTCTGATGATCGTCTTCTCGAAGCCCGGCTTGTTTTCGTCGACATGAATGCCCGCGAGCGTGTTGTAGAAGAAAGCGTCGATGCTGCCCATCATGACGTGGTTGTGCGATTGTTTCAGATTCCAGAACTCGCACAGGGTGGTGTGGTTTTCGAGCATGTGGCTCCAACTCGGATAGCCGGTTTGCGTCGCCAGAGCGAAGGCAACGTCGGCTCTGCCTTCCCGGGCCAGGGCGTCGATCATGTATTTGGTGCCCAAAACGCCGGTCGTGAGATGTCCGTCGTGTTTGTGCAGGATGTCGTCCGTCAGATTTCGCAGCACGTCGGGACGCCATTCGTCGGGCACGATGCCGAGAAACAGCGGGAAGGCATTCGCCATTTGGCTGCCGTCGTTGTAGTTCTTGGTCCCGGCGTCGAAGAACTTCGCGTTGTAGGCGTGCTTGATGCGCTGGGCCAGGTTCTCATAGTACGCGGCGTCGTCCGTCTTTGCGAGAACCTTGGCGATTCGCGCCAGGAGCGTCGCGTCGTAAAAGAAGAACGCGGTCGGGACCGAAGCGGGTTCGCCCTCCTTCCAGCCGTCGACCACGCTCCCCCAGTCGCCGATCCACCCCTGCTTGATAACGTGGTCTTCCGCCCGGGATTCGAGAAACTGCACGTACCGCTTCATCGCGGGATAGTGCCGGGCGAGGATTTCCTCGTCGCCGTAGTGCAGATAGAAACGCCAAGGGATGATGATGTAGGTGCTGCTCCATTCCACGCCCTCGTCTTTGCTGTAGGGCCTGGGCGAAATGATGGGGACGTCGCCGGTCGCCGCATCCTGGTTGGATTGGATGCCGCTGAGCCAATTGTCGTAAAAGAGAGGCGCGTTGACGTTGAACATCGCCTCTTCCACCGTAACCTGGGCGTCTCCCAGCCAACCGAGGCGTTCGTCGCGCTGGGGGCAATCCAGCGGGTAGCCCATCATGGCGCTGCGCTGCGACCAAACCGTGGCGCGATGAATTCGGTTGATCAGTTCATTGCCGCATTCAAACGTGCCCGTCCTTTCGCAGTCGGTGTGAACGACGCAGCCGCGGACGTTGTCGATCGTCGGCAGTTCCGGCTCGCCTCGGACCTCGACGTAGCGGAATCCGAAGAAGGTGAAGCGGGGTTCATAGACCTCGACGCCGCCGCCACGGAGAATGTACGTTGCCGTCGCCTTGGCTTGTTCGTTGCTGGTGACGTCGATGGATCCGTCCGCGTGCTTGTCTTCCGCGAATCGGAGGACCACCTTCGTGCCTTTGGAGCCTTGCAGGGAAATCCTTGCCCAGCCGGCGAAATTCTGGCCCATGTCGTAAACGCGGCGATTGGCGTCGAGTTGGACGACTCCGACCGGCGTGATCTCCTCCGTGATTCGGATTGGCGGCATCCGGTGCGAAATCAGCGTGCCGCCGGGCGGTTGGACCACGTGGACCGGTTGCCACCGGGAATCGTCGAACCCGGGCGTTGCCCAGCCCTTCTGCTCGGCGTTGGCGTCGTATGTCTCGCCGTCGTAAACGCAGTTGAACAGCACCGGGCCCGGCGCTTGCTTCCAGTTCGAATCGGTCGCCAGCACGGTGGTCTCGCCGTTGGCATACTCGACCACCAACTGCATCAGGGCGCGCTTCGCGCCGAAGAACTGCATTCGATACGGCTGCCACCAACTCTTGTAGGGATTGAACCAGCCGTTTCCCAGGTGAATGCCGACGGCGTTGTCCCCCTTCTTGAGGTGCTCCGTTACGTCGTAGGTATCGTAAAGCACCTGCTTGCGGTAATGCGTCTTGGCCGGGGCCAGGACATGATCTCCCACCCTGCGGCCGTTGAGATAGAGCTCGTAATAGCCCAAGCCCGTGACGAAGACCCGGGCGGACTTGATTTCGTCACGGCAGTCAAAATCACGACGCAACAAGACACTGCGGCCGTCATGATCGACGGCCCTCACCGATTCATCGGACTCCTTCCCGCTCTGAAAGAACCCTTCCGGGGGCATGACTTCCGTCGCCGGACCGGCCCCGATCCACTGGGCGGTCCAGTCCTCGGCGGTCAACAGTGCGGTCCAGAATGTCGATGGATCGCTTGCCGTCGCTTGCCCGGCGCGATCCCAGACGATGACTTTCCAAAAGTATTGCGTATTGCTTTCGAGCGGCTTGCCTTGATAGCGGACGTGGGCGGTCTGAGACGATGCTACCCGCCCGGAATCCCATTGATCGGGCTTGTCTTCAGCCAAGGTTTCCGCGCTTCGGGATACCAGGAGGCGATAGGCGGTTTGCCCCTGGCCGCGGACGTTGGAGTCGAGAATCCAAGTGAATCGAGGATTCTGCCGATCGATGCTGTTCGGCGCCGTTGCATACTCGCAAAAACGTCCCTTCACCGCCAACGCAGCCCCCGCAACCGCCACCCCCGTCCCTCCATCGCAACAAGCGATCGTGACCGCGGAGAGTAGAACGAGAGATCTCATCAGAGAACCTTCCTGTTGAGCTACGTTAGGGTGCCCCAGCCTTGGTTACGCCACACGTGGCCGTTTGCCGGTCAGAGACTGGCGGACCTGCGCGCTCGCGGGCCTGCGAGCAACAGCCCGCAGGCAGAGAATCCCGGGCGGAGTCGCGTCTTAAAACGCAAGCGATAGGTTGCCGGCTTTCCCATCGTAAACCAGCAGTCCTTGCGAGAGTACGTCACGTCCTATGAGAACATCAAAACCTTGACCGGCGAGCTTCGCCTCAATGACGGGAGCCGTTAAGGACGCAATATGTACCTGTGCTGATCCCATCAGAATGAACAACGCAACGTCGTACAGGTTACACTCGTGGGACCCCACTCCCGTTGAGGGAGTGTGGATGCTCGCGGTACCGGTCGGAGTCAATTCGAGTGCCTGGATTACCCCGGGGTCAATTGCGCTGCAACTGGCGCCGGTATCAATCAACGCGCGCACGACCTGCGTCTGCGGAATCGGTTTGCCCGCCGCCTTTATCGCATCCGCCTTCGGACCGCTGACGGCGACGCCAACAGTCACGATCAGCCCTTGCGGGCTAACCGGCACGGTCAAGACCGACACGTCACCAAGTCCCTCGTGAAGAAGTGGACGCGCTCAATAGCCTGAATCTGTTTGACGAGAAACGGCTCAAGCCCGAACTGCCCATACCCGGCTTTCAGCGCATCCTCGTACGTGTCCCAGACCCCCGCCACGTGATCGCCGTGAACCAAGGCGAACTTCCCCTCGCTCTCGCTTACAAGGCGAGACTTCTCCCTTTCGTAGGCTGCGAGTTCTTTCTGGAGCGAATGAGTACACATGGCAGGCCTCCTCCGAAATGGTGGAGCAACTCAGTAGCTTGTCGGGGTGGCTGGGGCGCAGAGACACACTCCTAACGCACCGCCCCATCCAATCAAGATCACGTTTTTCCCTCTTGAGAAGTATACTCGGGCCAGTAGCGCTGTCAACCGTTGGGCTGGGAACCTCTCACAGCTCTCCACACAGGTTACCCCACATAGAACCCCTCTACATCGGTATGTGTCTCCTAAACCACGCCAGCGTCCGCGACCACATCGCTTCGCTGAGCACGTGCCCGACCGGCTCGATGAAGTGGCTAAAATGCTCCGGGGCCCCGGCGGTGGCGTACGCCCGGGCGATGGCATCGACCGCCTCGCGGACCTCCGGGATTGGGCTGCCCGGGTCGTGCTCGCCGAAATTCATGTGCAGCGGACGGGGGGCAATCAATGCCGCCACGTCGGGCGTGTCGCCGTATCGCCGCAGGCCGGGAATGAAGTTCGAGAAACAGTGGATCAGCCGGGCACGGTGGATCGCCGCGTAGGTCGGAAGGCAGCAGTTGGCCACAAGGCATTTCAGTCGCGGCTCCCACGGGCCGGCGAGCCAGACGTGGGTCGCGCCCATCGAGTGGCCGTAGCAGCCGATCGCGTCCGGTCGGACTTCCGGCCGCGTGCAGAGGTAGTCCACCGCCCGGCGCATGTCCAAAATATTCTTCCACGCCAGACACTTGCCGGCGACCAGGTAGCGGAGGAACTCGAACCGTTCGTAGTCGCCGCCCTGGAGCGTGGCATCGCGGCGATCCTCGAAGCACAGGGCGTCGGGGCAGAGCACGACGTAGCCCTCTCGAGCCAGCGCCGTGCCGGTGTGGTGCATCGGGTCGCCCGCCAGGCCCGCCGGCTCGCTCTTGCCCAGGTGCCACTCGGCGTTGTGCTGGTGGCAGACCGCCACGGCCGGCGCGGGATGGCCGCCGTCGACCCCGTCGGGCACCAGGAGCAACGCGGGCACACGGTCGCCGAGTTCGGCCTCGTAGCTGACCGACTCGATGCGGTAGCCGTCCCGGGCGACCACCGTAACGGGTTTGGAGGAGTAAAGAGGTGACTTGTCCAAGCCGTCGGGCCACGGGCCGCCGAGACATCGCAGCAGTTGCTCTTGAAAGACATCCGCGGGCATGGGCGTTCCTCCGCGTTCAAGTTTACCGCGGCAGTCGTGTGAGTCCATGGGGAGGGAACCACGAATTGCTCGAAACACACGAAAGGGCCGATCCTCATTGCGGATGAGCTACGGCAGGGATTATATTCAGGCCGTCGCAACGCCCTGTTCGAGATCGCAAAGGATGTCGCCATGATTGACTTTCCCGTCGTCGACGCCCACGTGCATCTGTGGGATCCCGCGAGGCTGCGGTATCCCTGGCTGGACGACCTCCCGTCGCTCAACCGGCCGCATCTGCCCGAGGACTATCGCCGGGCGTGCGGGCAGGTTCGGGTCGAGAAGATGGTCTTCGTGCAGTGCGAGTGCGACTTTTCCCAGTACCGCCAGGAGGCGGATTGGGTTGCGGCGTTGGCCCGGCGGGAGCCGCGGATCGCGGGCATCGTGCCCTGGGCGCCGCTGGAAGAGGGCGACGCGGCGCGAGACGCCGTGGCCGCGCTGGCCGCGAACCCGCTGGTGAAGGGCGTCCGGCGGATCATCCAGTATGAGCCCGACGTGGAGTTCTGCCTGCGAGAAGACTTCGTTCGCGGCGTGCGGATGCTCGCCGAGTTCGGTTTGTCGTTCGATCTGTGCATTGCACCGGCGCACATGGCCAGCACGATCCGGCTGGTCCGGCAGTGTCCCGGCGTGCGGTTCATCGTCGATCACGTGGCCAAGCCGAACATCCGCGACGGCGTCTTCGAGCCGTGGCGAGCGCACTTGAGAACGTTGTCCGAGTTTCCGAACGTCTGGTGCAAGATGTCCGGCTTGGTGACCGAAGCGGACCACCAACAGTGGACCCGGGAGCAACTCAAGCCCGCGATCAACCACGCGATCGAGTGTTTTGGTTTCGACCGCGTGGTCTACGCCGGAGACTGGCCGGTGGTAACGCTGGCAAGCGAGTATCCCCGCTGGGTAGAGACGCTCGATTGGGCCGTCGGGGACTGCTCGCCGAGCCAGCGGCGCAAGCTGTTTTATGACAACGCGTTGGCGTTCTACCGGCTGTAACCGTTCACGGGTCGGTCGGGGACTGGTCCATTTTTCGACCAGAGAACGTGTTTGGCGGAGAGACGTTGACCGAAAAATGGACCTGTCCCCTTCCGGCGTGATGCGAGGGGGACAGTCCCCTACTTGTCGCCCAAGGTTGACTGAATCGCCGCGTTCTTGGCGGCAATCTTCTCCGTCAGGCCCTGTTTGAACCGGGCGAACTTCGCGGCAAGCGGCGGGTCGGCCAGCGCGAGGATCTGGACGGCCAGCAGTCCGGCGTTCCGCGGCCCGCCCATCCCGACGCCGACGGTGGCGACCGGGACGTCGCCGGGCATTTGGACGGTGGACAACAGCGAGTCCAGCCCGTCTTGCAGGTCGGTCGGCACGGGGATGCCGATGACCGGCAGCGTCGTGTGCGAGGCGACGACGCCGGCCAGGTGGGCCGCCCCGCCGGCCGCCGCGATCAGCACGTTCAGCCCCCGCCCGGCCGCCGAGACGGCGTACTGCCGCACCACGTCGGGCGTGCGATGGGCGCTCATCACGTTGACTTCGTAGCGAACGTCGAACTCGTCCAGGGCGGCCGCGACGGCCTTGATCTTCGGCCAGTCGCTGTCGCTGCCCATGACGATGCCGACCCGGGGGACGTTGGGGTTGGACATGATTGCTCCTACGCGGCGAAGCGCGGGCTGTAGGCGATGTCGAACGTTTCCGCGACCGCTCGATTGGTCAACTCGCCTTGGTAGACGTTGATCGCCCGGGCGATGGGCGGGAATTGCTCGGCGGCCTCCGGCAAGCCGTGCTGGACGATCCGCAGGGCCCAGGGAAGCGTGACGTTGCACAAGGCGAAGGTGCTGGTGCGTCCCACGGCTCCGGGCATGTTCGCGACGCAATAGTGGACGACGTCGCCGACGATGAAGACCGGGTCGCTGTGGGTGGTCGGCCGAGTCGTTTCGGTGCAACCGCCCTGATCGACGGCCACGTCCACGATCACGCTGCCGGGCTTCATCAGCGCCAGGTCGTCCCGGTGGATGAGTTGCGGGGCCTTGGCGCCGGGGACGAGGACCGCCCCGATCACCAGGTCGGCGCGTCGGAGTTCCTCCCGGACGGTATGCCGATCGCTGAACAGGACGGTGACGTTCGGCGGCATGATGTCGCTCAGGTACCGCAGGCGGTCCATGTTGATGTCGAGCATGGCGACCTTGGCTCCCATTCCGGCGGCGATCTTGGCGGCATTGGCGCCGACGACGCCGCCGCCGAGGATCGAGACGTAGGCCGGTTCGACGCCGGGAACCCCGCCCAGCAGCACGCCGCGTCCCCTCTGCGGACGCTCCAGGTACTTGGCGCCCTCCTGGACGCTCATTCGGCCGGCCACCTCGCTCATGGGAGTCAACAGCGGAAGCCGGCCATGTTCGTCGCTGAGTGTCTCGTAGGCCACGGCGATCGCCCCCGAGGCCAAAACCTCTTCGGTCAATTGCCGGTCGGCGGCGAAGTGAAAATAGGTAAAGACGATCTGGCCCGGTCGCAACCGGCCCCGCTCGGCCGCCTGGGGTTCCTTCACCTTGATGACCATGTCGGCCTGGGCGTAGATTTCCTCGGGCGAGGCGACCAATTCGGCCCCGTGTTCAAGGTAGTCTTGATTGCTCAACCCCGAGCCGAGACCGGCGTCGGCCTCGACCAGGACCCGGTGGCCTCGGACAAGGAACTCCTCGACGCCGACGGGCAGCATGCCGACGCGATATTCGTCACGCTTGACTTCTTTTGGCACGCCGATAATCATGGTTCCCTCCGGGCAAGCGGGCCAACGCGAATCCGGGACACGCCACAGGGCATTTCAACACAAACCCGGCCGGCGTGCAAGGGGGAGATTGAGACTACCCGACAATCCCGCTGATGTCGATCAGGTGCAACTGCCGACCCATGAACCATCTCGGCTAAATCCACAGGTGCAGACGGCCGTCTAGCATGTCGGGCAGGGCGTCCTCGACGTACTTGTGGATCTGCCGCGCGTGGTATCGCGTGCTGAAATGGCTGGCGATGATCAACTCGTTGGCAAACCGCTCGCGACGCTCCAAGAAATCATCCAGGTGCATGTGCCCGAACTTGTGGATCCGCTCCTTGCGATGACGCGGCGCGACGAACGTCATTTCCATGATCAGGACCTGGGCTTCGTACATCGCCGGGCAAGCGTCCAGACCTTCGGGCGTGCTGTCGCCGAGGTACGCCAGCCGGGGAATCCTGACCTCGTCGGTCACCTCCTCGCCGGCCAGGCGCCGGTCGCGAATCTCCTCGTTCGACAGGCCCTGCAACGCCGGCTTCAGCTTCCGCCGCCGTTGCCAGACGACGAATCCCAGGGAGGGAACCGTGTGCTGCGTCGCCGAAACGGTCAGAACCAACTCGCGAGACAACTCGATCTCGTCGCCGGGGACGATCGGCAGCAGTTCACACGGCAGCCGCCCCCGGTCCAGCCGAGTGTACAGGCGGAGGATCCGCTGCATGGGCTCGACGACGCACTCGGGCAGATAGATCGTCGGCGGGTCCATCTTCATCATCCGCCGCCGGGCTACGTAAACCGGCAGCGCGACCAGGTGGTCCATGTGGGCGTGGGAGACGAACCACGTCGGCGTGCCCATGAACGACCACGGCTGCGCCCCGAAGTCGAATCCGACCTTCAACTCCGGAATCCGCCAATAGGTCTGGACCGCCGCGCGGGAGTAGCCCTCGATCGTCAGCCCCTTGTGCTGGACGGTCTTGACGGGGAGGTTTTGGATCATGCTGGCACCGCGGGTCGGGCTCCACCAGCATGATCGTAATTGTCCACGTTCGACAAGTCCAGGGGCCCGTCGCTCTCGAGCCGCGGCAGGAGCCAGATTTCGCCGAACAGCGAGTTTTGCTCGACGTTGAGGTAGTGGTGGCGGACCAATTCCAGGACGGCAAGGAAGATGCCCACCAGGGTCGACTTGTGCATGCCGGCCTGGAACAGTTCGCTGAACGCCAAGTGGCCCCGCTGGCGGACCTGGGCGTAGATCCTCTCCATGTAGACGTGGATGGGCGTGTCATCGTAAACGATGTTCGACGGCTTGGCGGCCGCCGTGTCGCGCATGATCAGCCCAAATGCGCTGACCAGGTCCCACAGCTCCACCTCGTGGATCGGCTCTTCCGCCAGGTCGCGCTCGCGCGGCGGCAGGTCGCTCGCCAGCCGGGCGAAACGCTGCTGCCAGCTCCGTGCCCGCTCATCGAGAATACTCGCCACGTCGCGGAACTTCTTGTACTCCAACAGCCGCTGGACCAGTTCCCGCCGCGGGTCGTCGATCTCGTCCTCGATCTCGTCACATCGGGGGAGCACCTGCTGCGATTTGATCTCGATCAACATGCTGGCCACCGAGAGAAAATCGCCCACCGCGCCGACGTCCAGTTGCTCCAGGACCGCCAGATACTTCAGGTACTGTTCGGTCACCAGCGAGATCGGGATATCCAGGATGTCCACCTCGTGCTTCCGCACCAGGTAGAGCAAGAGGTCCAGCGGCCCGCGAAAGGTGTCCAGATCGACGCGAAAAGACATGGAGTTAGGGGCCAGGGGTAAGGGGTAAGGGACCAGGGGCCGGGGGTCAGGGATTAGGATTAGGGATTACCTGTAGCATCAACGCCCGCCGACTGCGTCGGCGGGGTCGACTGCGGCCTCCAACTTCTCATCCTACTGGCCGACCTCGCCGCGGGCGAGGGCCTGCGACGTGGAAAAACCGATACAATCGCAAAAGTCAACCCGGACGCTAAAGCATGTTTCGTCCCGTGAAGGCGCCGGACTTGAAGGAGGATTGTCTCTTGCCACAAATCCAACTCTGCTATAGGCTTACCGCTTGAAGACCGTTCGACCTGGAATCGGGAGATCAAAACGTGGCGGATGACCCCCTCTGGGCACCCTGGCGACTTGGCTATGTCCTCGGCAACGTGAATCAAGCACCGTCGGAAGCCCAATCGCTGGAGCTTCTCGCCGGGGCAGAGCCGAGTTGTTTCCTCTGCCGGGCGGCGGCCGACCCGGACGAACACGCGCGGCACGTCGTCGGCAAGGGGAAACACGTGTTGACGGTGCTGAATCTCTACCCGTACAACAACGGGCACCTGTTGATTGCCCCCCAAAAGCATGTTGCCCGGCTCGACCAGCTTGACGTCGATTCGGAGCTTGAGCTTGCTCAAACCATCACTAGAATGGTGGGACTTCTCGAAGAAACCCTCCATCCGGAGGGGTTCAACGTGGGGCTGAACCTGGGGCGCGTGGCGGGGGCCGGCGTCCCAGGCCATCTGCACTGGCACGTCGTCCCCCGATGGAATGGGGACACCAACTTCATGCCCGTCATCGGCTCCTCGAACGTCATTCCCCAATCGCTCGAGGCCCTCTGGAAGCTGTTGCGCGAGCGACTCAACGACCACCGCAAACCATGCCTTCGGAATGGAACGCGGGCGTCCGGACTTACGTCGGACGGTTCCGGGGCTTAGAATAACGGGGGCGGGTGGATCGGCGGCGCGCGCCGCGAGGGGGACGGTCTTCATATTTCGGGGAGATACGGTTCATGGGTCTGCTCATCCTGCGTTTGATCTTCATCATGGTGGCCTCCGCATTGGGGGTTTCCATGATTCATTCAGGCGTTATTCCTGCTGACAGTGCCGTCCTGGTCTGGGTCGCCCTGGGTGGGATGATCGCCCTGGCCGTGTGCGTGATCGCCGTGGACGTATTGATCCGGCGCAAGCAGCTTGCGACGATCTCCGCGGTCTATTTCGGCTTGATCGTTGGCCTGATTCTGGCCTACGTTGTGGGCTTGGCCCTGACGCCCGTGATGCCGACCGACCCGGCGCTGCGCGACGCGATCAACGTCACGCTCGCGGCGATCGTGTCCTACGTCTGCATCAGCCTCTTGATGCAGACGCAACACGATTTCCGGTTCATTATCCCCTACGTCGAGTTCGCCAAGGAGGCCAAGGGCCGCCGGCCGTACATCCTCGACACCAGCGTGGTGATCGACGGCCGGATCGCCGACGTAATCGAGGCCAACATGTTCGACAGCCAACTGGTCATGCCCCGGTTCGTGATCAGCGAGTTGCAGTCGATCGCCGACAGCTCCGACCGGCTGCGTCGGGGCCGGGGACGCCGCGGCCTGGACATCCTCAATCGCATGAGGAACAATCCCAAGGTCGACCTGCAAATCTACGACCGTCAACTGCCCGAATTCGCCGACCAGCCGGTCGATCAGAAGCTGGTGGCCCTGGCGAAGCATCTCGATGGCAAGCTGGTCACGAACGACTACAATCTGAACAAGGTCGCCCGGCTCAACGGGGTGGGCGTCATCAACCTCAACGATCTGGCCAACGCCCTGAAGCCGATCTTCCTGCCCGGCGAGCAGATCGAGGTGCGGCTGGTCAAGTCGGGGGAGGAGCCGGGCCAGGGCGTCGGCTACCTCGAGGACGGCACCATGGTGGTGGTCGAAGGGGGGCGCGAGCACGTCAACCAAATGGTCAAGATCGCGGTGACCAGCGTCCTGCAAACCAGCGCCGGCCGGATGGTCTTCGGCCGCTACGAAGCCATGGCCCCCGACAGGCAGGCCGACGCGTAAGAGCCATCATGGCTATTGTAGGGCGGACTTCAGTCCGCCCCGTGTTTTCCAGGCGGACTGAAGTCCGCCTTGTGTCCTATTCGCGTTGCACTGCGGGGAAGGTTAGCCATTCCCAAAGGGGCCACACATGGTCGGTCAGGCCGGCGGCCATGGCGGGAGTCTGCGGTAGC
>JAPLNP010000601.1 GCA_026401055.1 Planctomycetia bacterium | reverse complement strand
ACCGAAGCCCGAGATGAAGCACCCCACAACCCAACGCCCCCCAAGACGCCGCCCGGGGCCAAGCGGTCCGGCTGCGCCACGCCCGCTACACAGATTATCCGGGAAACCAAACATCGCTATTCGCTTGTTTAGGGACTAGTGAAATGGTGGCGTTGCGCGATGCGCTGCGGCTCAAACGTGAGGAGATGCACGGCTTCCCGCTCGGCACCCTGCCGCTCCCTTCAGCGAACTTCTCGGCCCGCGACCACGGCGTTCAAGTTGGCGGCGACCCCGATGCACCGAGCCTGTATGAGGAGTCCTTTTCCGGATTCGGCTGGCTGCACGATGCTCTTGTGCGCGGGTTCCTCGATCTGAAGCTCACGAGCCGACCGGACGAACCGGGATTCCTCACGGTCAAGACCGAACCGCGTCGAGCGGTCCAGTCCTCGCTGGTCTACCGGTTCGAGTCGTACTTTCCGCTGGAGTCGGCGGAAATCATCCTGGACGCCGCCGCGCCGCCCGGCGCCCATTGCCGCAACACGCTGTCCATCTCGACGGACGAACTGCAGCGCGAGTGGCCGCTCGAGGTCCATCAGCAGGGAACCACGGCGATCGAGCCGCTGGTCCTGCGCGACAACGACGTTCTCAAGGGCCGGCACGTCTTCTTCGTCCGCGTGCTGATGGAAAACCACGCCGAGCGGCCTGAACTGCCCGGAAATCGGCTCGACCGCCTGCAGGTTCGTTGCGTCCACCAGCCACCGACCCCGGGTACGGCGGCGACACTCGTGGCCGATGACTACGGCAACCTGCGGTACGAAGACGACTTCACTTCGGCGCGCTGGTCACACCTTGGGCGGCTCGACGTCGGGGATGAGACTCATGGCGGCTATCGCGACGGCGGGTTCTGGGTCGGCTTGAAGGGCGGGTTTCCGACAACCACGCATCTCTTGCAGCGAGTCTCGTCGCCCGACCCACTCAAGCAGCTTGTCGTCACGGCGGACTGCCACGCCGACGGCACGAACCTCGGCGGCGCGGTCATCCTGAGCGTCGCTCTGCGCGGCGAGAAGCCGAAATGGGAGGCACGTACCGAGGGACTCCACAACGGCCCGCTACGGTTGGAGATCCCTGCGGTCGACCTGGCCCAACTCCGGGAGTTCGATGTGCATGTAACCCTTCACAGCAGTAGCGGCGTCGAAGGGGGCACGAGATCCTGCGCTACGCTAAAGGGGCTGCGCATCGACGGGAAGCGATAGTCGAACGGATGCATCGACGAAACGGAATGCAGAGGTTAGTAGTACCTCTTTTCGCGCAGCGCGGTCGGAGGCGTGATCCTGTGACACTGCCCGTGTAAGCCGGGTTTTGTGGTAATACCACGAGCCGCCGAGCAAAAAGAAGGTGGAGATCGCCCTGCGGGAGGCTGGCTTCGACTTCGCCCACAATGTTCTGACCCAGGCGGCGTTTGTTTGGACGGATCATTCCAGCGAAGATGGGACGGAATAGGTAGCCGCACAAGGGACTGAATATGGGACTGCTGACCCAGCGAGTTCACGACCGGCTGGACGCTTCGCAATGGAAGTGCGTTCGGGATTTTTTCTTGCCGGTGGCCGAAATCATCCTGGGAGCTTCGCCTGATGCCCGGGGTGTGCTGGCGGGCAATTATGTGAAGTTCGCCACGGGCTTGGACCCGACTCGACCGGCGTATGCGGCGGCGTGGCCGAGAGTGTCGTTACCCAAGCGGCTGATTGTCGGTCTGGCATTGCCAGAGGATTTCGAGGCAGAGCCGCTTGGACCATGCCCGGAGCGGATTTTCTATCGGGGACTCACTAAGTTCCTGGTCCTCCCTGAAGGGCAATCCATCCCAGAAGGGCTTTCACGTCCAAGAGATTGTTGATGAATGCGGTCACGAGCAAAAGGGATCGGACAGCATCTTGATGGCATGGCGTACGAAGTTGGAAAAGGAACCGACCCGCTTGCCGCCG
>JAPLNP010000164.1 GCA_026401055.1 Planctomycetia bacterium | reverse complement strand
GCAGCCCGCCCGTCTGCCAAGCCGCCGCGGCACGGCCGCCGGTGGTTCGCGCGGGCTGGCTGGGTGGGGTGGCGCCGAGACCTTGCACTGCGCCGCCGCACTGGACCACATAGAGCGTGGCCCGGGCGCCGCCTGGGCCGGTCAACTCGTAGGCAACCCCCTGCCGACCCAAAAAACCGCTGATCGGCCGCCATCGGGGCACCGACACTCCGGCGACCTCGCTGCCCAGGGGGAACCCGTCGACGCCCAGACGGTCCTTGCCCCGAAGCTCATGGCTCGCCTCGGTCTCGTTCTCGGGCGCATCGAAGAACTGCACGGCGACATCGAGCACGTCGCCCTCCTTGTAGCTACCGCGCGGCTGGAGAGCGAGAAACGCCCCTACCGCCAGCGATGCCGCCACTGTCGCGGCCGTGGCCGACAGCAGCCACCGTCGCCGGGCGATCGCCCGACGGTCGGGCAGCACCTCGACTGCTTCGCCCGCATCTGGCGCGTCTTTCACCGCGACCTCGCCCGGCGTCTCGGGCACCTTCGCGGTCGCGTCAAGTCGATCGAGGATCCGCTGGCAGAGCCCCTCGGGCACGGGCACGTCGCGAATGGCTTCGCTCAACACGGAGTCGAGCCGCTGGAGGCACTGGTGTTTCCGGGCGAGTTCTGCGTCGGCGGCCAACCGCTCGACCAACGGCGCGAGCGCGGGGTCCGAGGGATCGTCGCGGCCCGGTCGATAGGCCTCGATCGCTTCAACGATTCGCTCGTCCTCGCGAGGCTCGTCTTTCATCCCGCGATTCTCGCTCACTTGGCCACCCGATCACGCCGTGGGCTCGTCTTCCGGTCTTTGCCCGCCGAACCCGCCGCCTCAGCCTGCTCCACGTCAAACAGCCGCTCGCGAAGCCGCGCCTTTGCCCGGGCGAGCCGGCTCATCACCGTGCCCAAGGGCAGTTCCAACCGCTCGGCGATTTCCCGATAGGACGCCTCCTCGAAATAGAACATCACGAGCACGAGCCGATGTTTCGGCGGCAGTTCGTCGAGCGCGTGCTGAAGCCGCTCTCGGTCGATCTGGTCCGCCGCGGGCACGGGCTCGGCGATGTTCTCCAGGTTCAACTGCATGTTCCCCGCCAACATCGGTTTGAATCGCTGCCGGCTCTTGAAAAAGCAACGCTTGAGGATCGTGAAGAGCCAACTCCGCGCCGCTTCGGGCGTGCGAAGCTGCGCGAGGTTCTCCTGCGCCACCAGGAACACCTGCTGGGTGAGATCCTCGGCATCCTCCTGGTTACCGCTGAGCCGATAGGCATAGCGGTATACGTCCAGGTGGTGCTGGGCCACCAACGCGACGATCGTCATGGCGCACGGTTCGGCCATCGCGTCCTTCCTAGTAGAGGCCGGAAGTTGGGTAATTATTCCCCGCTCCAAGAAATTCTAACTCGCGGGGAATAAATGCACAGGGGCAGGGCTCTGTAGTGAAGTAGCGGGCAGACGCCGTTTTCTGCCACGAATGACCCAGTGTTTCTCTATTTTACCGAAAGGTGCCAGAATGAAACGCCTCGGAATGTTGCTCATCCTCGTCAGTGTCAGCATGTTCACCCTCGTCGGCTGCGGCGAAACGAAGAAGAAGACCACGCCGCCGGGGGACAAGGGCAAGACCGAAGCCAGCGCGGACGCGAAGGGTGGTGAGACGCCGCCCGCTGTCCCGGCCCCTGAGAAGGACAAGGAGAAAGAGGGGGCATTAAGTGCCTGTCCAAGATCAACTCCGCGGTATTGTGGTGCAGCCGTCCCGGCTGCCTGGGCAGGCGAGACGCCTGCACCACAACTTATTCCTGGACAGGCACTAACCCCAGCTCTTCCGGAGGGAGAGGGGGATCATTGACACGCACCGTTCACGGCCACGACAATGGGACCATGGATGAACCCTGCCTGGATACCTCCACGGCAAGAGATAGATTCGAAAGTCCACGTCCGCTAGCGAGGGAAAAGATGACCATGAAACGAGAGTCCCAAACGTCCAAACCCGGCCCGGAGAGATCATCACGACGCGAGTTTCTTAGACGCACCGGCACGCTGGCGGCCGCCTCGGCACTGGCCGGAGTTGCCGTGCCGAGCGTCCATGCCGCCGAAGACAACACGATCCGGCTGGCGCTGATCGGATGCGGCGGGCGCGGCTGCGGCGCGATCGGCGACGCCTTTTGGGCGGCCGACGGTCCGGTCAAAGGGCCCGTCAAACTCCACGTCATGGCCGACGTCATCGACAAACGCCTCGAGGCCTCGCACAAGACGCTGACCAAAGAGTTTGGCGACCGGATCGACGTGCCCAAGGACCGGCAGTTCGTCGGCTTCGACGCCTATCGCAAGGCGATCGACTGCCTCAAGCCGGGCGACGTCGCCATGCTGACCGGCTATGCCGGCTTCCGGCCCGGTCAACTCGAATACGCCGTCGAGAAGGGCATCAACGTCTTTATGGAAAAGTCCTTCGCGACCGATCCGCCGGCCGCGCGTCGCGTGATCAAGGCGGGCGAAGCGGCCGAGAAGAAGAATCTCAAGATCGCCGCCGGGCTGATGTGCCGCCACAGCGTCAACCGCCACGCGCTGATCAAGCGGATCCGCGACGGCGAACTCGGCGAGATCCTACTTGTGCGCGCCTACCGGATGGAGCCCGTCGGACCCGTGGGACCCAAGCCCGCCGACGAAAGCGAGTTGCTCTGGCAATTCCGCAACTTCATCCGGTTCCTTTGGGTGGCCGGTGGGCTGTACGCCGAAATGGACATCCACCAGATCGACGAAATCTGCTGGATCAAGGGCGAAAACCCCGTCTCGGCCCACGGCGTCGGCGGCCGGACGGCCACCAACACCGACCCGAGCCAGAACCTCGACTCTTTCGCCGCCGAGTGGACGTTCGCCGACGGGACCAAGGCGACCGACGTCGTCCGCTACATTCCGGGCTGCTTCAACGAGTTCGTCACGTTCATCCACGGGTCGAAGTGCGCGGCCCAGTTCTCGGGCGCCATCCACGCCGGCACGTCGCAGATCTACAAGGATCAGCGGATCGCCAAGGACAACATCGCCTGGAAGGCCCCCAACGAGACCTGCACGTCGTGGCAGGCCGAATGGGCGGTGCTCTTGGACAGCATCCGCAACGACAAGCCGCAGAACGAGGCCAAACGGGCCGCCGAGTCGAACCTGGTCGACATGATGGGCCGGGCGGCGATTCACTCAGGCAAGGTGATCACGTGGGACGAGGCGATGGCCTCGAACTTCCAGTTCTGCCCGGACATCGACAAGATGAACTACGACACCAAGCCGCCGATCGAGCCCGACGCCAACGGCCGCTACCCGGTGCCCGTACCAGGCGCGTGGTCGGAGATTTAGGGCAGTAGCAGGGTAGCACGCCCTTCGTTCCTCAGGGCGTGCCACCCAATTGTCAAACTTGTTCTTTCGCGGGTCTTTAGCCGATCCAGAGGCCCTCGAGACGTACTTGGAGCACGCCAGCGGTCCGATTGATGTAGTTGACCAGGCCGCTGTGGCGCCACTGCAACATGCACATGCGAGGCTGGAAGAAGTATCTCATGCCGATGCGGACGTCGCAGCGGGCGTGCCGGACCAGGCCCTCGTATCCTTCGGCGATGTAGTAGCCGAGGTCCTTGAAACCTTCCTGACGCGGCTGCAACGGGCCGGTGACGCACCAGGTCATCACGCCGGTCCGATGGTCGATGTCCATCGCGATGCCGCAATGGGTGATCGGGCAGCCGCACGACATGCCCAGCGGACGCCCGATGAGAACGTCGCCCGGCTGGATGTCCATCTCGCGCGTGATCATCGGGTTGTGGGGGATGATGATTTCCCGCGGGCCGGGGTCTTCGGGGAAGTGCTCCAGGTAGAAGTCGATCTCGCGGCCCAGGCTGTCGCGCCACGTGGGCGCGGTCAGATCGGCTTCCGCCGTGCGGCCGGCGCACGAGCCGCACGCCGCGCCGGTGGCGGTCGCGCACGCCAGCGTCTTCTCCGGCTTCTGGCGTTTCTCCCGCGAAGGCACGTTGTCGCCGCTCAGATGGATGCAGCGACGAATCCACTCCGGCTCGGTGACGAGTCGTTGCTTGAGTTCCTCGCAGGTCCGAAACCCGCAAACGCCGCAATCCAGGCCCGGCAGTTCCGCGTTGATCATATTCGTTATCCTTTACTCGCCTCGGTAGAAAGTCTGGTTTTCCAACGGTCGAACGACGCCGAAATGGGACTGCCAACCGACTTCCTTCTTGCCGACGCAGATCGTGCAGGTGCCCACCGGGGGATTGCCGCGCAGGAGCATTCGCTCGGGCGCCTCGTCCGTGGCATCGATCTGTTCGACGATCGGGTCGATTCCGATGCCGTGCAGGGCGTTGACCTCGCGGATGAGCACCGACGGCGCGACGTCCTGGATCCGCGCGCGGAAGACTTCGCGTTCGGCCTGGGACACGCGGTCGATTTTGGTGATGACGGCCATGTCGGCCAGCGAGAGCATCGGCCCGACCTTCAGCGGCAAGTTCATGCCGCTGGTGGCTTCGAGGACGACCAGTCCGAGGCCGCCGTCGACGTAGGGCGAACAGCGCAGGCAGAGGCCGGCGGTTTCGACCAGGAGGACGTCCGCCTCGTTCTTCTTGGCCCACTGGATGGCGTCGCCCAGCACCATGACGTTGCAGTGATCGGGGCAAAGCTCACCGGAGTAGACCTTGCGCGTCGGGATGCCGAACAGTTCGGCAAACATCTCGTCCTCTTCGGCGTACTGGACGTCGATCTTCAAGAACGCGACCTTCTTGCCGGCGCGAAGGAGCTTGTCCGTAACGTGCCGAAGGACCGCCGTTTTGCCCGAGGTGGCGGGCCCGGCGCAAATGGCCAGTTTCATGCAACGGCCCCCATCTCAAAGTCCTGGAGGCGTTGTCCCAGGCGGATCCGCTCGCGCAGCGTCGACATCATGTCGTCCACCCGGCCGACCGTGACCGAACAGCGTCGCTCCTGTTCGTCGGTGTGCAGCAGTTGCGTGATCGCGCCCTGTTTCATGACGATGCGGTAGTCGGACAGCAAGGCGATGCGGGGATCGTGGGTGACGAAAATGAAGACCTTGCGATGCTCGCGCAGCAGTTCCAGGGCCCGGCTGCGATGGATGCCGGCGTTTTCCACCTCGTCCAACAGGACGATCGGCGTGTCGCAGACGATCGTGGCGTCGGCGATCAAGAGGGCTCGGCTCTGGCCGCCGGAGAGTTCGGTCATGCGGCTTTCGAGCACGATGGGCTCTCCGGTCAACTCGTTGGCGAACGCGAGCGTCCGGCTGACCGTGTCGGCAATCCGCGAAGGATCGGCGCTGCGGATTCTCGCGTGCGTCTTGAGGAATTCCCGGACCGGCAAATCGGAGAGGAAACTCGTGTGCTGGGTAATCAAGGCGATGGGATTGGCGGCTGGGTTGTTTCGGAATTCGGCGGGCGGACGAACCCCGTTGACCAAGACGCGCCGGCCGGTCGGCGTATTGCCGTCGGCAAACAGCTCCATGTCGTTGATCAACGTGGTTTTGCCCGACCCGGTCGGACCGACGATGCTGACCACGTCGCCCATCTGAAAATCGATGCGCGACACCAGGTCCGGCTCGCCGCCGCGGCCGTGACCGCCCAAGAGACTAATGCTTTCGATCATGAGAGTCGTGTTCCTTGCCGTGAATGGAGAGGGGTCGCCCAACCACGGGCAACTGCGAGCCAAGGCGGGATGCAAGTGTTGTGCCGCCGCCCCAGATCGATTCTCCCTCTCCCTCTGGGAGAGGGTTGGGGTGAGGGTGTTTAGGACGACTGGCAACGGCAAATCCCTCACCCTAGCCCCTCTCCCAAAGGGAAAGGGGACTCGATTGGCCGTCTTCCGCGAACGCTATTGCGTCAAGAACTGTCCGAGCATGTCGCGTCCACGGGCGGAGGTGCCGCAAGGGCTGTGCGATAACACGGCCGAACCAGCACATACGGTTGACATGGCCGTCATATAACACGGGTACACCAGTATATTACCCAGGATTCACAGCGTCATCGCCCGCGAACCGCCGGCGCCTTGGTTGCCGCCTCCCCCACTTGCAATGAGCCGCAAATCTGGAAGACTGTAGGGTCGGCCCGCTGAGTGTTGCGTGCAGTGTGAAGTCCCCGGGATGCAAAGGAACTCGAGATGGCCCAGAAGGTGACGCTTCTTATCGGCGATCGCCGCGTGGAACTACCCATTGTGACGGGCACGGAGGGCGAAAGGGCAATCGACATCACCCGGCTCCGCGAACAGACCGGATTGATTACCTATGACCCCTCCATGGGTAATACAGGCACCTGCAAAAGCGGCATCACGTTCATCGACGGGGAACGCGGGATCCTTCGCTACCGCGGCATCCCCATCGAACAGTTTACCGACAGGCCGAACTTCGTCGAGGTCGCCTGGCTGTTGATCTTCGGGCGGTTGCCCAGCCGTGATGAGTTGACCCAATTCAGCGGACTGTTGACGGAGAACGAGCTCTTGCACGAAGGGCTTGGGCACCAGTTCCAGCACATTCCGGTGAACGCCCCGCCAATGGCGATTCTCTCGGCGACGCTGAGCAACCTGTCGTGCTACCACCAGGAGTTTCTCTCGCTCGAGGACTCGGAGTCGTTCGCCGAGGCCGCCGCGCGGCTGATCAGCAAGGTCCGCACGATCGCCGCCCTGTCCTATCGCCGGTCGCGCGGCTTGCCCGTGATTTACCCCGACCCGGCGATGCGCTACTGCGCGAACTTCCTGCACATGATGTTCTCGCTGCCGTACAAGCAGTACGTCGTGACGCCGGAGATCGAGAACGCGCTGAACTTGATCTTCATCCTGCACGCCGACCACGAGCAGAATTGCAGCACGTCGACGGTGCGGATGGTCGGCTCGGCCCGGGCGAACCTGTTCGCCTCGTGCGCGGCGGGCGTGTGCGCGCTGTGGGGTCCGTTGCACGGCGGCGCCAACGTCGAGGTGCTCCAGATGCTCCAGCGGATTCACCAGGGTGGGCTCTCGCCCGAGGAGTGCATCCGCCAGGCCAAGGACAAAGACAATCCTTTCCGGCTCTACGGTTTCGGACATCGGGTCTATAAGAACTTCGACCCGCGAGCGGCCATTCTCAAAGAAGCATGTGACCGCGTCCTGTCGACACTCGATCGCCCGGATCCGCTCTTGGACATCGCCCGGAAGCTCGAGGAACTCGCGATGGCGGACCCGTATTTCGTCGATCGGAAGCTCTATCCCAACGTCGATTTTTACAGCGGCATGTTGCTTCGTTCGATGGGCATCCCGACGAACATGTTCACGGTGTGTTTTGCGATCGGGCGACTGCCGGGCTGGATTGCCCAATGGAAGGAGCAGCACGACGACCCGACGAGCAAGATCCTCCGCCCCCGCCAGGTCTACGTCGGCCCGGCGTTGACCGAGTATCGCGCCGACGGGAGCGAGGTGAACGGGCAATAAACAAAGGAAACAAAGGGGTCGGGAGTCGTTATTTTCCCAGAAGGGCGGTCGGCTCGTGTCCCCATCGAAACAAAGACTCCCGACCCCTTTATCTCCTTTATCTCGCCCCCGTATGAGGCCGAGGCGTTGGTCGACAGCGGCGTGGTACGCTCCGGGCCGCTGCTTATACTCACAATGCTGGAGATGCTGATACTGGGAAGGTTCCTCGCTAAAGTGAAACGCTCGATCATTCAGGACATGACGCACATGAAAATCCTCAATCCCGCCGATTACATTGTGATGGAAATCGATGCCGCAGATACCGCTCGATTTGAAGCCTTCCTCGATCGCAACTTCCTAAACTGGCGCGACAAGCGAATCGAGCGATACACCGGAATCTCGCGAGCGTGGTACGTACATAATTCCGAGGCGATTCGCCATGCACTGTTTCGCAAGGACTACGTCGAACTATATGACGAGTTTGAGGACCCCAACGACTGGGACATCGACGAAGGACCTGAGATTATTCACATGAAGAATCGGATCTGCGACATCAACGGAGACCAAGCTCCCGTGGCTCTGTGGGGAGAAGGAACCTGAACCCTGCATCGTCAACGCCGCATTATGCTGTTGCTTCTGTTGAACGGAATTCATCATCCGCAATGCCGGCCTGAATTGACTGCACCGTCCGCTATGCATACACCGGTGGCTGCTCAGCGATTTCGCAACGTATCGCGACAATAAGGACACGTCCTCATGATTGCCTACCGCCGACACACGTTTCCCGTCATTTACAGCGAACTCACGTTCGTTCGAAAATGGCACAACCTTCTGTTGGCGGACTGCCCTGAGGATCTTGACACGTTGAACCAGTTGAAGAAGGTAGCGTCGGGACATCAATGTGTATCCGCGTTGGAGTGGCCGGAGATCATTTTCGTCAAATGCGAGATCCCAGACGACATTTTTGAGCGCGTCGGAACCACCGGTGACGCCCTCAGATGGCGCGGTTACGGCTGGAAAACCTACGACGTCGGGAAGCTGTTTATTGCTGACATGGAGCCGGCGGAGGCGACGCCACTGCATGATGCGGGAATAGATGCGGCGTTCCTTAAGAGACTGAGTTGCAGGACTTCGTGCATACCGCTGCTCCGGAAAACGGAGGCCCTGTTGACTTGTGGAAAGAAGAAAGGTTACACCCTCACGAAGGAAATGGAATTTGAGATCGAGAGACTTGAGAATCGCTTGTTTGCCGCTCTTGACTTGGAGGTCCTGAAAGGTGGTTACAGAAACACCGCGCCGCAGAGTCGGCGATCGAAGTCGTCACGGTCAATTTCGGTGGGCGTCCGTGATCGCATACTGCGGCGCGACGGGTATCGGTGCCTGTTCTGTGGTCGCAATCGCGACGATACGACGCTCGAAGTCAATCACATAATCCCCAAGAGCCTAATCGCAAAGCTTCACCTAAAACGGGAACTCTTCACCGCAGACGAGAACCTATGCGTAACGTGCTTTGATTGTAACCGTGGAAAGAGCGACAACCTTGCACAAGAAGATGTGTCGTTCTATATCCACGCGTTCTCGTCGCCGTGTCACCCAAATCATGGCGTCGTCGAGTACCTACGAGCCATTCGGGAGGTTCAAGCCGTCGGTGAGGCGTGAAGACGAAAAGGGAAGAAGGGACGAATAAAGGGGTCGGGAGTCGTTATTTTCCCAGAAGGGCGGTCGGCTCGTGTCCCCATCGAAACAAAGACTCCCGACCGCTCTATCCCATTTGCCAACGAGGCTTCCATGAAGACTCAATGTCGACGTGTCGCCGTGACTCTCGCTCTCGTGTCAATCCTGTCGCCGCTTGCCATTCGCGCGAACGATGCCGCCGCCCCCGCCGACGGCGACGTCGTCAAGGCCGTGCTGGACGTCGAGCAGGGGGGCGAGAACCTGCTGAAGCCCGAGGCGTGGCAACCCTGGGCGACCGGCTTCGAGCGGCAGGTGGACGGCTTCTTCTGCGACAACGGCGCCGACGGCAAGGCCCAGCGGGGCGTCGGACAAACCGTCGTGCTGAACCAGTCGCGGCCCGAGCCGATTGTCGCCGTGGCCGAGAGCCGCTCCGAGGGCGTGGCCGGATCGCCCGACTCGAACTACTCGCTCTACCTCGACCTGACATTTGACGACGGCACAAACCTTTGGGGCCAAGCGGCGTCGTTCGACGTCGCAACGCACGACTGGCAGCGCCGGCAGGTCGTCGTGCTGCCCGAGCGGCCGATCCGGTCGCTGAGTTTCTGGATGCTCTTGCGCGATCACGCCGGCAAAGCCTGGTTCCGCAATCCGCGGCTCTGCGTCGTCAGGACGCCCGAGGGGGCCACGCGATTCGACGGCGTCACCGCGGTCGCCAAACCGTCGCCGCACGAGGGCTTTCAGGTCCGGGACGTGGCCGCCGGCTCGGGCTTCGTGCGTCTGGAGCGCGAGGCGCTCGGCCTGCGGCTCGACTCGAAGAAGTCCGAGCCCGAGGGAACCCCGGGCGTCACCATGATCGACGCCACGCTGACGGACACCTCGGGCAAGGACCGCGCGGTGACGCTGGTCTACGCCGTTGCGGTGCCGGCCGCCGGGCTGCGATGGCTCGACGATCCACGGCGAAGCACCGCGGTCGAGCCGGGCCGCGAATACATCCACGCCGCGCGGTACGACGTCGTCGGCACCGGGCGATTGTCGCGCTATCCGCTGGCCGCCGTGGCCGACGTTCAGCACGGCGTCGGCCTGGGCATCGACATGACCCGGCCGGCTTTCTACCGCCTCGCGTACAACGCCGGCACGGGCGAGTTGTACGTGGCCTACGACGTCGGCCTCACGCCCGAGAAGCCGACGGCCCGAGTGCGTTTCTGCCGGTTCGATTTCGACCCGGCCTGGGCGTTTCGCGCGGCGCTGGATCGCTACTACAAGGTTTTCCCCGAGCAGTTCCGCTGCCGCACGCCCGAGCAGGGCCTCTGGATGCCGTTTGCGAAGATCAGCGAGGTCGAGGGCTGGGAAGATTTCGGCTTCAAGTTCAAGGAGGGCGACAACGAGACTCGCTGGGACGACGAGCACGGCATCGTCACGTTTCGCTACACCGAGCCGATGACGTGGTGGATGGCGATGCCCAAGGACCTGCCGCGGACGCTGGAGGCCGCCTTGGCCGAGGCGCGGCGGCTGGCCGAGACGGGGCAGCCCGAGGCAGAATCGCTCTTGACCAGCGGCTACCACGACCGCAACGGCCGGATCCCCGCCCGGCTGCTCGATACGCCGTGGTGCAACGGCGCCGTGTGGAGCATGAACTCGATGCCCGGCATCCGCGGCGACGTGACCGACTTCAACATCAAGTGGAACGACGCGATCCGGCAGAAGCTCTACGGGAATAAAGGGGTCGGGAGTCTTTGTTCTCCCGAGACGCAGCCGGTGCCATCGCTGCCGCAAACAAAGACTCCCGACCCCTTTATTCTCGACGGCGAGTACATCGATTCGAGCGAGGGCTACGTGACCGACGACCTCGACTTCCGACGCGACCATTTCGCCGCCGCCGACTCGCCGCTGACGTTCGCTTCGGATAGCCGGCAGCCGGCGATCCTTCGCGGGCTGGTGGCGATGGAATACGTCCGGGCCATCGCCAAGGACGTACACGGCATGGACAAGCTGATGATGGCCAACAGCACGCCCGAGCGGCTCTGCTGGCTCGCGCCGTGGCTGGACGTGTTGGGCACGGAGACCAACTGGCACTACGGCGGCACCTGGCGGCCGATGTCCGACGCCGAGTTGCTCTACCGCCGCGCCATCTGCAAGGGCAAGCCCTACTGCTTCCTGATGAACACCGCCTTCGAGAGCTTCTCAAACAACTTGGTCGAGAAGTACATGCGGCGCAGCCTGGCCTACGGGATGTTTCCCGGCTTCTTCAGCCACAACGCTTCCCAGGGCCACTACTTCACCCGGCCGGAGTTGTACAACCGCGACCGAGCGTTGTTCAAGAAATACGTCCCCCTGTGCAAGCTCGTGGCCGAAGCCGGCTGGGAGCCGATCACCCGGGCCCGGTGCGACGACGAGCACGTTTACCTCGAACGCTTCGGCACGCGGTATCTGACCGTGTTCAACGACAGCCCGGACCGGCGAACCGGCACAATCCGCCTGGAAGACGCCGCTCCGGCGACCAGCCGCGAGCTCATCACCGGCCGAGCACTCACGTGGACCGGCGGCCAGACGACCGTCGAGCTGGACGGCGAGGACGTGGCCGTGATCGAGTTGGAGTGAGAACGAAGGACCCAGGCCCGAAGCGGCGCCGGCACTGCTTGCGTCTGTCGAACAGGGAACCGTCAACGGGATTCAAGCTGCGGGCGCACGGAACACGATCCGGCGTGCGCAAGCAGTGGCACACAGCGCCGAAGCATGTCCACGACAAGCGTGGACATGGTGCCCGGCACCCGGCCACAATGATGTTGACACCGCCAAGGGCGGTGGCGCCACATCTAGTGCTTGCCGTAGTTCATCGCGGCGCCCTTGCGCTGGGCCATGATGTAGGCCTCCAGGGCGCGCATCGTGGGGCCGTCGGGGTCGAGGTGGGTGCCGCGGACCGGGTTCTCGATGCACCACTCGATCATGTCGCGCAGCAGCGCCACGCGGCCAAGCTGCACCTGGAACTTGGGATACGTCTCCGGATGCGTGTTCGAGGCGTGCGGGTGGCACATGTCGCAGGAAACGCCGACCGTGCTGCCCAGGGCGTCGCCGCCGTGGAAGATCCGCGATCCCTCGGCGACGAACTTCTCGGTCTCGCGGGACCAGGTCACGAGGTCGCGCTGGGTGAAGTTGCCGTAGACGTCGCCCTTGCTCTGGCCGCCTTGGAGAACGTCGGCGTTGTCGGCGGGCGGGTTGAAGGCGTGGGCCGCTTTCTCGTCGGCAACCCAGTCGCGGCCCGGGTGGTCGCGCTTCCATTGGGCCAGAAGTGCCTGGGCGAGTTCCGCGCCGGCCAGGTCCTTATCGACCGCGACCTTGTTCTCGCCGTCGCAGGAGGTGACCTCGACGGCCTTGTCGGCATCCGTCTCGGCCGCGGGTTGCGCGTCGTCCGCGTCGGACCCGAATGGCATTTTGGCGTCGATGGCGGAGTCCTTGGCCGCCGTTTGGCGTTTCGTCTCTTGGCCGCAGCCGGCCACGATCGCGGCCAGCAACAGCCCCAGGCCGCCCAGCACGGCAAGGCGGCCACGATAACGCATCAGCGATTGGTTCATGGTTCGTCTCCCTGATCGTGGTTAGTAGCTCGGCCGGTTCGGCTTGGGCGGGATGTCCTCTTTGCCCATGCTGGCCAGGTACGTTCGGCTCACGGTGATCGGATTGCGGT
The DNA here is from genome assembly GCA_026401055.1 of Planctomycetia bacterium. GTDB lineage: Bacteria > Planctomycetota > Planctomycetia > Pirellulales > Thermoguttaceae > JAPLNP01. The sequence continues at coordinate 4,418 of JAPLNP010000164.1, read as the reverse complement.
TCCACAGGCTGTAGACCTTGTCCACCAGGCCGTCCGGGTGCACCCGCACCTCCCCGTCGCCGCAGCCGTCGTTGGGATTGAACGGATCGGGGCGGCTCATCTGGATGGTCAGCTCGGGCATGCCCTCGGGCGCGTACGGCCACGGCCACGCGGTCGAGAGCAGGCCGTGGAAGTAGATGTTGCCGATCCGGTTGGTCAAGAGTTGGTGCGTGTGGCCGTGGATGACCACGATCTGCTTGAACCGCTTGAGGATCGCCTGCACCTCGTCCGCGTCGTCGGTCCAGAAGTTCCACTTCTTGTAGAGCTTATAGAGCGGCGAGTGCGAGAAGACAATCACCCGGGCGTCGTCGGGCAGCTTGGCCAGGTCGGTTTCCAGCCACTTTCGCTGGGGTTCGCCCACGGTGAACGAGCTTTGCAGTCCGTTGTCCAGGCCGGCGACCGTCTTCATCCGCTCGATGGGGGTCATCTTCCGCTCGGTCCAGAAGTCCTTCTCGACGACGCTGTTGAGCACCACGAAGTGAATGCCCTTGTGGTCGAACGAGTAGGTCGGCTCGCCGAAGAGTTCCCGCCATTTCTGGCCGAGGTCGAGGTACCAGTCGTGCTCGCCGACCATGATCCTCAGCGGCGCCTTGAGGTTTTTGAGGATCGCCGCGCCCAGTTCGAGTTGGTCAACCTGCCCGAGCTGCGCCAGATCGCCGCCGTAGAAGACGAAGTCGGGCTGGGGGTCGAGGTTATTGACGTCGTCGACCGCGCGCAATAGCCCGCGGACAAACCGGTCGTTGACGTCCTTGGTGTACAGATGCGAGTCGGAAATGTAGGCGAAGCGAAACGCCGGCTGCGAGGCCGCGCCGGCGGGCTCCTGCGCGACGCTCACCGGCGTGAACGAATGGGGCGCGGCCAGTCCGGCGGTCGCCCCCAGGGCCGCCGCCGAGACCTTCAGGAACGAGCGGCGATCGAGATTCCGCATTCCGCGGAACAACGCCTCGCGCTCCTCCAGGTACTTGGTTTCGACACTTTTGAGGGTAGCCATGACGGATCGCTCCTTTATTTGTCGGTGGACTTGGTTCCAAAAACCCGCTGCTCGAACGGCAGGGTCTTTCGGTTGGCCAGCGCGTCGTCGCGGAAAGGCCGCTCTTCTTGGACCGTGACCCGCTGGCTCTCCATCGCCCGCTGGTTCTCCTCGGCGAACCGGACGTCCGTGAGCGTGAAGACGAAAGCCACGAGTTGGTCGATCTCCTTCTCGGTCAGGGCCAGCGGCTCGATGCCGCCGTCGAGGAACGGGTTGGCCTCGCCGCCCTTGTTGTAGTGGTCCATCACGTCCCAGAGCGTCTTCATCGAACCGTCGTGCATGTACGGCGCCGTGATGCCGATATTGAGGATCAGCGGCGTCCGGAAGGCGCCCATGTCGGAACGGTTGCGTGTGACCATGAACCGCCCCAACTCGCTCAGGTCGCTGCCCACGGCCAACTCATCGAGCTTCTTCTCCGACGAGTCTTCCGCGAGCCGCTTGATCGCCTCGCGGGCCAACTTCTCGAAATCCTGGTGCCGGGCGGACACGCCGACGTTGTGGAACCGGTTGTCGGTGCCCAGCGGATTGGACGGGTTCAACGGGTGACAGGCCGCGCATCGGCCCTTGCCGTTGTACAGGTCGAACCCGGCCCGGGCGTCGGCCGAAATCGCCTTCTCGTCGCCCGCGAGATACCGTCGCAGGGGCGAGTCGACGAACACCAACGTCCGCTCGAAGGCCGCGATTGCCCGACCGAGGTCCTCGTAGTTCATGTCCCGGCCATAGGCGTCCTTGAATGCCTTTTGGTATTCCGCGTCCTCGCTGATGGCCTTCATCGCGGCGGCTCCGTCGGCCATGCCCATCTCGACCGGATTGAGAATGGGCTGCGTGGCCTGGTGATCCAACGTGGGCGAGCGGCCGTCCCAAAACAGGATCTGCAGCAACGCGACGTTGAGCGTCGTCGGCGCGTTCCGCTTGCCATTCTGTCCGCCGATGCCCTTGGAAGTCGCAAGCTGATCCGTGAATCCGCGGGTAACGTCGTGGCAAGTCGCGCAGGCGACGGTGCCGTCCTTCGACAATCGCTTGTCGAAGTAGAGATTGCGCCCCAGGGCGATCCGCGGGGGCGTCACGGCGTTGTCCTCCGGCACGTACGCGGCCAGAATGGCCGGGTCGAACTGCTCGGGAATCTCCCGGGCCTTCCGGTCGGCCATGAGCTTGGTCAGGGCTTCCTGCTGATACTCGGGCGTTGCCGCGCCGAGCGCGTCGCGAGGCACGTTCGGCCCCGGCGTCTGCGCCAGGTTCGCCCGGGGTAAGATCGCCCCGGCCAGCGCGAAAGCGATCGCGACCGACCAGGGTCCGCTTCGAAGAAGACGTGTCCCGTGCATCGTGCCACCTCCGTTAAAGGGGTTGTCGGTTGTCGGTTGTCGGTTGTCAGTGCCCGCTGGCCACTTACCGCCTTACGGCCCCGCGGCGTCCTTGAGCTGGCGAGCCTTGATGTCGAGCAGACGCTTCTGGACCCGGGTCTTCGTCAGACCCGACAGCCCGTCCACCGCCCGGCGGTACCAGTGCGCCGCCCGATCGCGATACTGGTCGCGGAAGGCCGCCGCGGCCACATTGCGGGCGTCGTACCAGCCGTCGGCCAGCGCGAGCATCGCCTCCGGGCTGGTGGGCGCGCGGGACTCGGCGTCGGCCAACTCGCGCAGCCGAGCGTCGCCGCCTTTGGCCAACAGCCCACTGCCGCGATGCCAGTCGTCCTTGACCAAACAGTAGTAGCGGCCTTGGATCAAATTGGCCTCGGCGTCGTCGGGCGTTTTGGCCAGGATGCGGCCGGCCTCCTGGAAGGCCGCAAACAGTTGCCCGCGCTCCTGGACGCTTTTCTTCGCGGCGGCGGCGGCTCGGCGGGTCGTGGCGTCTCTTGCCTTCGAGGCCAAGGCGATGGCGGCGTCCAGAATTGCGGTGGCGGAGTCGAACTCATCGTGGCTGAGCGCCCGATCGGCCAACGAGATGGCCGCCAGCACGATTGCCTGATTGCAGATGGGCGGTCTGGGGCGCTTCTGGACTTGGTCGAGGATGCCCAGCGCCGCCTCCGCCCACGTGACCTCGTAGTGTTGGCCCACGGCGTCGATCGCCTGGCGGAACACCCGGGAGTCGCCCCCGTCTGCCTCGTGGATTCTCTCCAGCGCCTTGACCTGGGCCGGTGCATCCGGGACGGGATCCTTCGTCGCCTTGGGGCTCGGCTCCGGTTGGGACGTTGTGGGAAGCTCCGGCTTCGGCCCGGGCGTCGTGGGCGGCTCCGGCTCGGACGGAGCAACCGACTCCGGCGGGGCAACACGAGGTGGTGAAGGAAGCTCGGGAAAAATGTATTCCCTCGGCGGTGGTTCCACGGCCGGCTGGGAAGAACCGGGCGTCGCGGGCTTTGGTTCCGGCATCGGGGTCGACGGCGCTGGAGTCGACGGCTCCTCGTTCGCCGGCTTCTCGTGCCGCGCTCCTGCCTCCACACCGGCAGGTTTCTCGTCCGAGTCGACGACCGTCCAGTCGGGCACGGCCGCCACGGGCTCCTTTGCCTTGGGCAGGGTCACCATTACGGCGATCAGCCCGACCAGGACCAACGCCGTCGCGAGAAATACCGCGGCGAGAACGGAGAGGCCCGGCGATAGCCTCCCGGGAATCGCCGGCTCGACGATCGCGGGTGGGGGCTTTGGTGGTTCCGGCGCGATCGGCGTGCTGGCCGGCTGGCGCGATCCCAGCCAGGCGTCGTAGGGGGCCTTTCGCGCCGGATTGAGCAGGCAGACCGTCGCCGCCGCCAGTTCGTTCAACAGTTGCTGCGTCTCGATCGCGTGCCGGCCGGTCTGGAACGTCCGCACGTGGGCCATCTGCCGATCGGCCGCATTGGCCAACACGTCCGGATCGCTCTCGAACGGCTGCACCCCCAGCAAGGTGTAGTGATTAGGCGGCCTTTCAGGGTCTCTGATGCCCAACCACTGGAGGTATGGATCGAAGTGTTCGGCCATATTCTGCGCCACGCGGCGACGTCGCGGTTCGCCTCTGTCCGTACCTGAGCCCGGTAAGTGCCTGTTCCCACCCTATTATGACGGCGGCCGGGCTTGACGGCAAGCGGCATGATTATCCCCCGGTCGGGTGACTTTGCCACATAGGGCAAGTCCCCCGCGGTCTCGGTCACTTGGCATTTGGCGCGGCCGGCGGCGTGAAATCGATCCTGGTGGTGGGCAGGGCTTCTCGGAGCCTTTTGACGCCCTCGGACGTCATCCGGGTGCCGGAGACGCCCAGGTATTCGAGCCGCGTCATTCCCCGCAGGTCGGCCAATGCCCGGTCGGTGAGCTCCGTGTCGCCGAGTTCGAGACTGATGAGACTGGGCAGCCGGGCGAGGTGTTTCAGCCCGGCGTCGGTGACT
>JAPLNP010000600.1 GCA_026401055.1 Planctomycetia bacterium | reverse complement strand
TGTATAGTGGCCTTCACTCGAAATCCTCCTTGTGCCCGGGTCAAAGGTTACCACGAATACCCTTTATACCCCGGAAAACGCGGAAGGTTTCGAGTTTTTTCATGCAATCAACGTGAACCGTTCGCTTGGTTAAGGGCTAGTTTTCAACTACGCCGCTTCTCGACACTGTGCCCCCGTTCCATGTCCGGCGGAATAGCTGACTCTTCTCCGTTTCTCGCTACGAAAGCGCGAAAGAACGAAAACGCGAAAACGATCGCGGGAAGACGGGACCTCCCTTTCGCGATTTCGTCCTTTCGCGTTTTCGCGATTCTCTTCATGCGACGCACCCTCGTCGTGGGGCGGAAAAAGGGGGACAGGCACCGAGCGGAGGACGTCCATCGGGCGACACACGGCCTTCTCGTCGGCTCGGAGCCAGTCCCCCTTTTTCCGCAACGCTATCTGCCCATCAACTGCCGTTCCTTCTCCGGGTCGAGGTCGTGGCGCGTGGCCATCGTGTCGGTGGACATGACGCCGTTGCGCAGGAGGATCTGGTCGGCTTGCGTCTCCTTAAGCCGGTCGCCGGGTGCCATGGGCGGCCTTTCACGCACAGCATCGCTCAGGTTGACCGCTGGCGGGGCGTAGTGTATTCTATTATTGGTTAATTGCGTCTAACGCAATCAGCCGATAATAGGGTACAGCCATGACAACCGCTCTCGGCAAATTCGAGTCGCAGCTAATTGCCTATGTCCAGATGCGACGGCTGAAGACCGTCGGCACTGGGGAGTTGGTTCGCGCGTTAGGCATAACCCCCCAGCAAGAGCGGGAACTGCTCAGCCGCTTGGCCCGTCGCAACCTGATCGCACGGGTACGCCGGGGCCTGTACCTCGTGCCATCGCGTTTGCCGCCTGGCGGGAAATGGAGCCCAAGCGAGTTCTTGGCGCTAACCACGCTCATCGAAGACCGAGGTGGGCGATACCAGATATGCGGTCCCAGCGCTTTTTCTCGCTACGGCTGGGACGACCAGATTCCCAACCGGCTCTACGCCTACAACAATCGCCTTTGGGGTGAGCGGAAGATCGGCTCCGCGGCCATCACCCTCATCAAGCTGACCGACGGACGGCTAGGGGAGACCGAGATCGTCAAGACGCCCGAGGGAATCGAGGCGATCTACTCCTCGCGGGTTCGGTCCCTGGTGGATGGCGTGTATGACTGGTCGCGGTTCAATAGCTTGCCGCGAGGCTACGATTGGATTCGCGCCGATCTGGCCCGTGATTCAAGGGTCGCTAAGGAGATTGTCCGGGTCGCCTTGCGATATGGGAACGTGAGCACCCTGCGCCGCCTTGGAAGGCTGCTGGAATTGGAAGGCGTGGCTGAGCCCCTCCTGCGAAAGCTCGCGCGAAAGCTCACGCCGTCGTCCGCCTTGATACCTTGGGTGCCGAGTTTGCCGAAACGTGGGACGGTGGACCGGCAATGGGGAGTTCTTGTCAACTATGAGCCGTGAGCCGCACCACTACCACGAAGACGTGGATCTGTTCCGAGAGGCGTTGTCCTTCACGCAGTCGGAAACCGGCTTCAGCGCCCGGCTCATCGAGAAGGACTACTACTGTTCTCTTCTTCTGCAAGACATGCTTGCCGCCACGAGCCCGCAATAGGTGTTCAAGGGCGGGACTTGCCTGAGCAAGGTCCACAGCGATTTCTACCGGATGAGCGAGGACTTGGACTTCGCCTACTCAGTCCCTCTTGGAGTAGCTCGTCCTCAACGCAGCAAGATGATCGTGTCGATGAAGGAGCACTTGACGACGCTGGCGCAACGGCTCGCGTGCTTCAAGGTCGTCGAGCCCCTTCGCGGGTACAACAGTTCAACGCAGTACACTGGGAGTCTGAGCTATCCATCGGCGGTGACCGCCCAGGACGAGCCGATCAAAGTCGAGTTCTCCATCCGGGAACCGATCTTGGAGCCCGTAGAGTACCTGCCTGCGCGTACCCTGCTTATCAATCCCTTCCGACAAACAGAGGCAATTGCGGCGGTAGGAGTTCCGGTGTTGTCGTGCCGCGAGACGTACTGCGAGAAGCTGCGGGCGGCGCTTACCCGTCGCGAGCCGGTGATCCGGGACTTCTACGACATCGACCACGGCGTCCGGTCAGGCCGTCTACGCACGGATGACCCGCGAGTGATCGACCTCGTGTGTAGCAAGCTGGCTGTCCCTGGCAACGACCCCATCGACATATCGGACGCGAAGCGCCACGCTCTGAAGAGGCAGGTGCAAAGCCAACTACGCCCCGTGCTTCGAGAAGCGGATTACGTGGTTTTCGACCTGGACCGGGCATTCGGCATCGTGGTTGAACTCGCCGCATCTTTACGGTAGCACCGCCCCGGGCAATCTTGGAGCCGCCGGGAGTCGAAACGCGGACGCGGCTAGTTCTCGTTTGCGCCGCTTCTCAACACGGTGCCTCCGTTCCATGTCCGGCCGAATCGCGCCAAGCGTTCTCCGTTTCTCACCACGAAAGCGCGAAAGAACGAAAACGCGAAAACGATCGCGGGAAGACGGAACCTCCCTTTCGCGATTTCGTCCTTTCGCGCTTTCGCGATCCTCTCGTCGAAAGACCTTCACCGCCCCATCAACTGCCGTTCCTTTTCCGGGTCGAGGTCGTGGCGGGTGGCCATCGTGTCGGTGGACATGACGCCGTTGCGCAGGAGAATCTGGTCGGCCTGCGTCTCCTTGAGCCGGTCGCGGACGGCCAGCGACGGCGGCAGGGCCTGGACCTCGACCGCGTCGAGCGACCGCGGCGCGAGCCGGCCGGCGTCCACCGCGTGGACCAGCACGCGGCCGAACAACTCCAGGTCGTCCTCGATCATCTCGTGCTGCAAGCGGCTGAAC
>JAPLNP010000472.1 GCA_026401055.1 Planctomycetia bacterium | reverse complement strand
GGCTTGCCCGGCAGTGCCGATGGGTCAGATCGCGCCGCCGCCGCGCTCGCCGGTGCGGATGCGGATGCACTCTTCCAGCGGAAGGACCAGGATCTTGCCGTCTCCGATCTCGCCGGTCGGGCCGGTGCGGCCGCCCCGGATGATCGCGTCGATCGTCGGCTGAAGGAAAGCGTCGTTGACGGCGATCGTCAACTGCACCTTGCGGACCAGATCGACGGTGAATTCGTGACCGCGATAGACCTCGGTGTGCCCGCGCTGGCGGCCGAACCCCTGGACGTCCATCACGGTCATGCGAAAGACCTCGACCTCGGCCAAGGCGGCCTTGACCGCCTCCAGTCGGTTGGGCTGGATGATCGCGATGATGAGCTTCATGACGGATAAACCCTCGGTACCGGGCGGGAGCGCGCGAGCCGGCCTCCCCGAGCCCGATCCATCGTAGCCCCTTGCGCCAAGGACCTCAAGACCGCTCGGTTGACCGCTCGGTTGACCGCTCGGTTGACGGTCGACGGTCGACGGTTGATCGGTAGGGTGGGGCGTGCAGACCGTGATCCTGGTGGGCGTCGCTCCACCCTACATGTGTACTCGACAGGGCCGCGCCCGGAAAGTAATCTGACGGTGTCTCTTGGGAGGAAGCGTCCATGAACGACCTTGAGCGGTTTGCCCGCGAACTCCAGCGGCGCAGCGGCCGAAAGGACGCCCCGCGGGTAACTTCCGGCTTGAACGCCGACCTGAACGTGCTCAACGACCTTCTGTTTCGGCGTCTACAGCAAGACGTGGAACGGGTGATTGGCACCGATTCCATGCTGGTCCCGGCGTCGGCGCTGAAAAGCCGCTTGATCGCCAAGGACGAAATCTCGCTATACCAGATCGCCGAATCGGCGGCGACAGTCCGGCAGAGGGGCTACCTGCCCGCCGATGCCGATTGGTACGTTCCTTGGCTTGGCGGGCTGCAGCTCGGCGAGATTCCCCTCGATCGGGTCCATCGCCAGCGGATCGACGGCTATCTGTCCAAGACGGATCACGAGCGGCAACTGGCTCTGACCGACGTCCTCGTCTCCGTGCTGCGCGAATCCCGGCGAGCGCCGTTGGTGCTGTTTCTCCTTTTTCCGCTGGCCATCCGGATCGCCACCGCCACGGCGTTCGGCGACGACGCGGACGCGAAACGGCTCCGGGCATCGCAGGTGGAGCTTCTGCCGATCATTTCAGACTGCCGCGAGTGCCAGGGGCAAGTTCTCGATCCCGGCCGAACGTGCGGCACGTGCAGCAATCCGCTCTGGAAGACCGAGTGGCTCAATGCGGTTGAATAGACATTTCCGCCCCCTTTCCGCGAGCAGCGTCTGAGTCATTGGCATGAGATGAAGGTGGGGTGTCTGTTGAGCGTCGCCAGCGAGGTCTCCGCGGAAGACCCTTGTCCGAAGGTTGCCGAGGCCTTGCGGTACCTGGAAAACCAGGCGCTGCCGCAACTGGCGGCCGACTACCTCGGCGAGACCGACCCGCTGACCACCTTCTGGAGGGACCGCCCCAGCCACGCCACGGGCCAACGCCGTTACCTCGCCGCCTCACAGTCGCCACAAAGTGCAACCTGCACCCTGGCGACCCGGGGGCTTATCCGGCGTTGGCCGGTCGGGTGTCCGTTCTGAAAGGGCGTGGCTGCGTCGCCAAGAATCCGCGCCGCGCCCTTCGCCTGGGGGCTCGGGGCGTGCCACCCGATCGCACAATCAAGGACGTGCTATTCGCCCGTGCCTGCCCGAATGCGGCGGCACAGATCACATAATTCTTCGACGGCCTTGCGGATTTGCGTCTCGGGCTGGCCGTCGCGAATGGCGTCTTCGACCGACGCGGCCGACGGCGTGACGGGAGCGAAGCCGTGGCTGCCGGCGGCCCCCTTGAGTTGATGGGCCGCCGAGCGCAATCCCTCCCAGTCGCACGCGGCAACAAGGCCGTTGATCTTGCCCACCCGCTCGGGCATCTCGTCGACAAACATCTGGACGATTTCGCCCAGGTCAGGGTCGCTTGCCAAAGGTGAGTACAACGCTCCCACGTCAGATTCGTGCTGGCTCATCCCGCGTTGTGCCTCCTATCTGGGGTCTTGTTCCGGCTTCAATGGCGACTGGTGGAACAAACATAGGTCGCACCCGGTAAAAAGGAAAGCCGCGGACGTTAAGGTGTTTTCCCGGCTCCGACCCGCACATCCGCTACAATCCTTCCCCGTGCTACGACCGGCCGCGCGATTTACGAACTGTGGCGTGACTGGGCTATCTGGCTAAAAAATATCCGTTCCAGTCGACGATAGCAGGCTTAGGACTAACGTGCGTGTTTCCGGTTACACATTTTGTGTGTGTCCCCTCTGGTTCCCGTTAAATGGAGTACCTCCCATGAACCGTCGTTTCCTTGTTGCGGCGTTGGCCGTGGTGGCCTTGCTGGTCAGCGCGTCGGCCGCCGACGCGGGCTTGTTCAAGTGGGGCCGTTGTGGCGCCTGCTGTGAGCCCGCCTGCGCCCCCGCCTGCGAGCCCGCATGTGCCCCCGCCTGCGAGCCGGCCTGTGAGCCCGCCTGCGAGCCATGCTGCCGTCCGGGCATTCTGAAGCGTCTGTGCGCGAAGCTGCACGCTTGCTGCAAGCCGTGCTGCGAGCCCGTCTGCGAGCCCGCCTGTGCCCCCGCCGCCTGTGAGCCCGCTTGCGCCGCCCCGAAGGCATGCGAGCCGGCTTGTGCTCCGGCCCCGAAGGCCTGCGAGCCTGCATGCGCCCCGGCTGCCTGCGAGCCCGCTTGCGAACCCGCCTGCTGCGATCCATGCTGCCGTCCGCGTCCGCTGAAGCGGTTGCTTGCCAAGCTTCGTGCTTGCTGCAACCCTTGCTGCGAGACCGTCTGCTGCGAGCCCGCCGCTTGTGAGCCCGCCGCTTGCGGGCCCGCTGGTTGCGCCAAATAGGTTGGCGACCGGCTCCGATCGAGCCGTTTCCCGTGCAATAGACAAGCGGCCCGCTCGTCCTCTCGAGTGGGCCGCTTGATCGTTTCTTGTCCGCGCGGGCGCCACCGGCTGCTTGCTTCACCCATGTCGTTGCATGGCGCAACAAGCAGACAGTGGCATCCGGCGGGTGACGCGGACTACGGCTTCTCGGGGTCCCATTCGGCGCGGCGTAGGGCGGCTTCGACGATCCGTACCACATCCTCGTCCAGCAGGAATCGCTCCCGCTTCAGCTCGACCGCGGCGGCGGCCACCTTGGCGACGTAGTCTTCACGACGGGGATAGCGTTCGAGGATCGACGGCCGACGGTCCGCCGTCTGACGCCGCTCGTCGGGCGTGCGGGACAGCGGGAAGAGCGACCCGTGGAATCGGGCGAGCATTCCTTCCGCCCCGCAGGCCGCGTCGCGGAGATTCCAGCCGGTGTACGTGGCTAGCGGGACGGCGACCTCGGGCAGACGGATGCCGGCCACCGCGTTGCCGTCGGCGTCCACCGCCGGCAAGAGCGGCCGGTAAGGCTCGCCGAACCGCGGAGGCGCGTGATCCGCGATCCCCTCGCTTGCCCAACGCGGCCCGAAGTCCAGCCGCGCGGGCACGCGATAGCCCTCGGGCAGTTGCACTCCGGCCATCGGCGGAAACGTCCGCCGGTAGGTCGCCAGGTCCACCAGCGTCCCGTCGGCGATCCGAGGATAGCGGCTCTCGGGCGGGGCCTCGCCCGCGCTCGCCCAGCGGTCCAAAGCCACCAAGAGCGCTCGCAGCGCGGGCGTGTGGTCGAGCGTGTTGTGCGGATACTTGTGGATGCCGCGGTCCGACGACGAAACGACGTGCTGCGCCCCGGCGATGAAGTAGATCCGCACGTCCGGGTCGAGGGCGATGTCCCGGGCACCCGCAACGTCGGTGTGCAGCAGCGACGCCGCCCGGCACCAGTACTCGGCCGACGTCTGCGTGAAGAACATTTTCGGCACCGGCCCGCGCGATCGGGCGTAGCTCAGCGTATCGCCCTCCTCGCCGGTCACCGGGTCTTTCTCCGGCGCCGAGGTGAAGGGGAACATATCGCAGGGGAAGCCGTTTTCTTCGTGCTGGCTTCCGTAGCGGGTGGTCTGGGCGAAGCGGTGGTTGAAGGACCCTCGGCCGCCGCCGGCCACATGCGGCATCGCGGCGTCGAAGACCGCTCGGCGCCGCGGGTCGACGTTGAAGCCCTCGTAGATGAAGTGGTGGATGAACCGGCCGGACTGGGAGATGCCGAAGACGTAAGCGCGATCGACCGCGCCGGCCAACGGATTGGCGTTGCCCGCCGCGTCGGCCGCCTCGTACCGGAAAAACGACACCACGTCGCGCACGGCGGCCAGCCCGAGCCCCGTCACCCGCGGGTCCTTGCCGACGTAAACCAACTCGTAGAGCCAGCCTGGCTGGAATCCTTCCTTGAGATAGATATGCTTGGGATCGGGAACCGCTTTGCCGTCTTCCCATCGGGCAAAGGACCACTGGTCGCGCGGCACCTCGATGGCGGCGTGGGCCCGAGTCGGTCGCGCCGTCAGTTGGGCGTCGCCGTTGTCGAGACTTACGGCCGGGTAGGGGTCCGAATTGGCCGGGCACAACGGCTGCGACAGGCACTTCGCGTCGACGCAAATCTCCGTGTAGATCTTGCCCGTGATCGACTTGCCGTTCTCGCTGGCCACGGGCAGGTGGATCAGAAGGCGGTCGCCGCCGGGCAGGATGTCGCCGTTCCAGCCGCACCAGAGGATCGAGTAGCCCTCGCGCATCAAGAACCCGTTGCCGGCGTCGGCCAACGTGCTCGGGTTGTTGCCGCCGCGTCCGTTCAGCGCCCCGAGCATGAGCTTGTTGCCGCGATTGTTCACACCGTGGATCAGCCGGCGGTTGCCCCGTTTTGGATCGGCGGGCGCAAGCAGGAAGAAGTCCGTCCAGAACTCGACCTTGCCCCCGGCATTGCGCGGCGCGAGCTTGAGATCGACGACGCGCTCGTTGGCCGGGTCGTTCGGATCCACCTCGAGGTGCAGCCGTCCGACGATCTTCTCATACGCCCCGGCATGGCCGAAGCAATGTCCCTCGGCGAACGGTTCGCGGTGTTGAATCTCCAGCCGCACGACCTCGGCCAGTCCCGCCCGACCGCCGAAGAGCGAGACGGCGAACAGAACCCCCGCGACGAAACACGCGAATGGTGGTCGATTCATGGCGGCTTCTCTCGTTCGACTGTCGCCTCTTCACGGCGCACGGAGAAATCCAGGCTGGAGCCGGGTGGCACGACGCCGAGCCCGCGCGAAGGGCGTGGGTTGCCGATTCACCGCGCCCTTCGCTACTCAGAGCGTGTCACCCAACGGCTCAACTTATTCTGACGCGGGTCCCGCGGCGCCGCAACCCGCGCAGGCCCCCTGAGTGAGGGGGACGACGGAATTGACTTGGCCTTTTCCCCGGCTTGGAGTGGAGGCTTGCTCTGTCCAGTATGTCAACATGAGTGTCTCTCGCGAGGAAAGAGAGGGGAACACTGATCTTCGCTAATCAACGCTAATATGGGAGATTAGCGAAGATTAGTGAGAATCAGTGTTCCCTTTTCACACTTGTTTCCGAGACTGCATAGGCTTCTGTTTGCTTAACTTCGTGCCTATGGGGACTCGCTGCGCTCGGCCCACCCTGACACGACTGGACACGCGACCCCGCCCGTGAAGAGGGGGTACTCCCTTGACAATCTTGCCACCGAGGATGATGATAAAGGATGGAACCCGTTGTGCGCCAAACAGTTCAGCTTTTCCCTTGCGGCGTGCAGTTGAGGCGATGCCATGTCACGTCAAGCCATCTTCGAGGCCAGTCTGCGGTATTTCCTCGAGCCGATCGGGCCCTTGCTCGACGACGACTCGGTGACCGAGATCATGGTCAACGGGTTTGACGACATCTATATCGAGCGTCGCGGCAAGCTGGAACACACTGATCGGCAGTTCGCCAGCGAGGATGCACTGCTGTCGGCGGTACACAATGTCGCCCAGTGGGTTGGACGGGAAATCCATGAGGAGCTGCCCGTGTTGGACGCGCGGCTGCCCGACGGCTCCCGCGTCCACGCCATCATCCCTCCCAGTGCCCGGGGCGGAACGTACCTGACGATCCGCAAATTCGCCCGGGAAACGCTCACCCTGGACGACATGCTCCGCTTCGGCACGCTCTCGCTCGCAGCCAAAGAGTTTGTGGAGATTTGCGTCCGGCTGCACAAGAACATCCTGATTTCGGGCGGAACCGGCTCCGGGAAGACGTCGCTCTTGGGGGCAATGACCCGGGCGATCCCCGAGGAAGAGCGGATCGTGGTGATCGAGGACACCTCGGAGTTGCGGCTGATCCAGAAGCACTGCCTATATCTGGAGGCGCAGCACGGCGACTCCGCCGGCCGCGGGGTGTTGAACGTGCGGCAGTTGTTCGTCAATTCCTTGCGAATGCGGCCCGACCGGATCATCGTCGGCGAGGTTCGCTCGGGCGAGGCCCTGGACTTGGTGCAGTCGATGATCAGCGGTCACGCGGGAAGCCTTTCGACGGTCCACGCCAACAACGCCCACGACGCCCTGGTGCGGCTGGAGACGCTGTCGCTGATGTCCGACGTCCAGATCCCGATCCACGTCGCCCGGGCGCAGGTGGCTTCCGCGATTAACCTGATTGTGCAGATTGCCCGATTCAGCGAAGACGGGTCTCGGAAGATTACGCGGATTACCGAGGCATTCGGGCTGGACGTGAATAATCAGTACCGGACACGGGATTTATTCAAGTCCCGCCTGGTGGGGAAGACGCCCGAGGGACTTCTGCGTGCGGAATTGGAGCCGACGGGCGAGAAGCCGACGTTTGCGTCCGAGCCGTATGAGCAGGCGTTGGACGATCGGATAGAATACACGACGGCGTTGTGGTCGAAATGAGGGGTACGGGGACTGTCGCATTTTCGCGGCGGGGACGACATTGTGAAACCGAAACGTGTTATCGCCGCGAAAAGGGGACTGTCCCCATTGGTGTCCGACGGAGCGCGGGCGTCTCGCCCGCATTTTCCGTTGCGGGCGAGACGCCCGCGCTCCAAGACTGCCCCCACGCGGCGCGGCCTGGCCTCCTTGGACTACGTGTTGGTCCTCGGGGTTATTCTGCCCATGGTCGTGTTTATCGCGCGGGTCGGCCCGCGGATCATCCGGGCGGCCTACGAGATGGTCTGTGTGTTGTTGTCGTGGCCGTTTATGTGAGGAAACCAGACATGAAGAAGCGTTCGTTGCCCGGGCTGTTGCGCGAGGTACACGAGGACCAAGAAGGCGCGGTCAGCCTCGAGACGATCCTGATCATCGGCGCGATTGCGCTGCCGATCTTGATCTTCCTGATCAAGGTGGGCTGGCCCCGCGTCAAGGGCTACTTCACCAAGGGGATGGACAGCCTGGACGCCGAGCTTCCCAACGCCACGCAGTGAGCCCGGTTGCCCATGGTTGTCACCGTCTTGCTGCTGGGCCTGCTGCTGGTCGCCGCGACCACGGACGTGCGCCGGCACAAGATCTACAACTGGACGACCTACCCTGGCATGATCCTGGCGCTGGGTCTGAACGGCTTGGGAACGATCGTTCTGGGGACAACCGGCATCGACGCCGCGCGGCTGGAGTCGTTGGGGTGGATCGGGCTGGCGCCGAGCCTGGTCGGGTTGTTGGCGTGCGGGTTTCTGCTCTTGGTGTGCTTCGTGTTGTTGAAGGTCGGCGGAGGCGACGTCAAGCTGATGGCGATGCTCGGCGCCTTCCTCGGGCCGGAAAAGGGGATCGAAGCCATGCTCTGGACCTTTGTGCTCGGCGCGTGTCTGGCCCTGATCGTGCTGGTCTGGCGCGTCGGGCCCTTGCGGTTGTTGGGCCAGATATTGCGGCAGATGCTCTACACCTTGCGACTCGGACAGTGGAGTCCATTGAGCGACGAGCAGCGTGCGCAGCTTCAGCCGCCGGTGTTCCTGGCCCCCTGCGCGCTGGTGGCCGTGGTGATCGTGCGGTTTGAATTGATTGGAGCCGTGTAGTTGAGAATGTCGCCTTTCGCTCCGCGAAAGTAGCGTTCCTTCGACGAGCGAAAGGCGAGAACGCTGTTTTCGCGGAGCGAAAGGCGACAATGCGACGATTATTGATTCGTTGGTCCTGACCCCTGCCCACTCACCATGTGCCGCGCGATCCTGCTAGCGTGTTTGCCTTGGGCCGGGCTGCTGGTCGCGCTGGTGGTCTTGCTTTGGGGGCTGACGCGGCTCAACTCCGCGCGGCTGGAGCTGGGCCGGCTGCGGGTGTTGCACCATGACGAGGGCGGGGCCGCGCAGAGCCTGAGCTTCGTGCTGACGCTGCCCTTCTTCGTGATGATCATGCTCTTCATCCTGCAGGTGAGTCAGGTGATGATCGGCACGGTCGTGGTCCACTACGCGGCTTTTGCGGCGGCCCGCAGCGCGGTCGTGTGGATTCCCGCCCGACTGGGCATGGAATTGGAGAACTGCATCGGCGTTCACGTCGTGGACCCCGGCGCGACCGACCAGGTGCCGCCGAGCATGGAAGGGCCCACCCCGGGCGGATTGACGTTTCTGGTGGACTCCGATGGTCCCAAGTTTCAGAAGATCCGCGCGGCGGCCGTGATGGCGACCATGCCGATCTGCCCGTCGCGCGATCTCGGCTTGACCCCGTCCGGCACGGGCCAGTCGGTCGTCGACACGATGAACATGGCGTACCAGGCGATGGCGCCGGGCTCGGCCGGCAGGTCGGGCGTTCCTCGGCGGATGAGAAACAAGCTGGCCTACGCCGAACAAGCGACGCGGCTCGAGTTGCGGTTCTATCATCGCAACACCGACGCCCCGCACTGGCCGGTGCCGCCGGCCTATTACGTCTCGCCCGACCCGGCGGTGTACTTCCTCGAAAACGAGATGGACTGGCAGGACGACGTCACGGTGACGCTTTACCACGAGATGGCCCTGCTGCCCGGGCCGGGCCGGTTCCTCTCGCGGCTGGTCACCCGAGCGGACGGCGCGCCCGACGAAGTGGCCCGGAGCATCCATCACACGGGCAACGTTTACACGTACCCGTTGAAAGCGTCGATCACGCTGGGCAACGAGGGCGAGAAATCGGTGATTCCGTATGCGTACAGCGCGTACTAGACGAAGCGTTCGCGCAAAGGCGGCGTTGTCGATTGGGTGGCACGCCCTGAGGAACGAAGGGCGTGGTGAATCGGCAAGCCACGCCCTTCGCTGCGCTCAGAGCGTGCCACCCTTGCTGACCTGGTGCGTCCGGCGGCTTCACCGCGACGAGCGCGGCACGATCAGCATCGTGTCGGTCTTCGCGGTGATGTTCTTGGCGATGCTGTTGGGCATGGTGATGAACGTCGGCCGCGAGGTGGACGACAAGGTCCGCATGCAGAACGCGGCCGACGCGGCGGCCTACGGCGGCGGCGTCGTGCTGGCCCGCGGCATGAACGGCCTGGCCTTCACGAACCACTTGCACAGTGGCGGACCGGCGGGGCGGGGGCCCATGCTGGGCGTCCTGTGGCGGAGTTCGGTCGTGCCGGTGGGCGCGGCCAGCGACGCGATGGACCGGACGCTCCCGGTGGTCGATCCGGTGTGGGACTTGTTGCCCAACCAGGCTCAATACCTGGACCTTGCGCGACGGCAGCGCCGCGACGGGGCGGTCCGGTACCTTCAGCACTGGAACGACGTGGCGATGGTGATGTTCGACCGCGAGGCCAAAATGTGCCAGTTCAGCCGGCTCTGGCGTCACTTCACTTGCGCGGCGTTGAACCAGTTGCTCGACGAATACGCAACCTCGAACCTGCCGTTTCTGATCCGCACCGAGGGGGACGACATCGTCAACGGGAATCAGCACCTCGATCAGTACTTCTCGTTCGCAAGCGTGGTCTACTGGGCGAAGACGCCGCAGATGCTGCCGGGGCTGTTCCGCGATCCGATCGACGGCGACGCACTGACGTATGCCCAAGTGCGGTTGTTCGTGCCGCGGCGGCGAATCGTGTGGCACTGGTATGACCCGACGCCGACGGACCCCATCGCCGGCAACATCGGTGGGCATGACGTCCCGCTGCCGCCGCCGGACAACCCGATCGCGCCGGTCGACAACGGGCCGGGTCGCTGGGTTCTGGCCCGAGAGCCGGGCATTTCCGAGGAGTGGAACCTCTTGAATCAGCACTGGACGGTCCAACTCGTGCCGGCGACGATGCCGACGTTGGCCGAGATTCTCCAGACGGTTCCACCCGTGCCGGGCGGCTCGGTCCGGCTTCCCAGTCTGGGAGGTCTGACCACGGAGGACATCAACCGGATCAGCCCGCATTGACGTGCGCGTGAACATGCGATTCACCATTTCCATCAAGAATCAGTACCCGCGGCGTCGCGGCTTGTCCACGTTGGAGATGGTCTTGTGTCTGCCGATCCTGTTGATGATGATGGCCCTGATGATCAACTACGGCACGGTGGCGGCGTGGAAGGTCCGGGAGTGGTCGGTGGCGCGTCACGCCGCGTGGGCGAGCCGCCATCCGCGATCGGGCGCGACGCGGCCCGGCTGCTGGTGGCCCCAGGAGGCGACCATGGGCGCCGGCGGGGCGGGTCAAATCGCCGCGATGGACGACCCGCGAATCAATCTGCCGGTCGTCCGCGGTCCGATGCCCTTCGGAACGACGGTGCATGACCAGGTGCTCGATCCGACGCGCGGGGCGTTGAGCGGTTCGGCCGGGCTGGAGCGCGATTTTCCGTTGCTTCGGACGCTCGGGCCGTACCGTATCAACGCCGGGGAGTTCCTGTTGGACCACGAGTGGCAGCATCACGAGATGGGCTTGTGGACGACGCGGGACCGGCGGATTCCGGTGATCTACGACCTCGCCCAGGCCGACGCCTCTTATACCAACGCCTACGCCGCCGCCGCGGCCGCCATCGTCTACGCGCCGTTTCGTCCGAATCTCTTTCCGCTCGATCGCGACGACGAATTCATCTACTACTCCCAACGTTTCGCCGACGTGCCGACGTTCCCCTATCGCGGCGCACCCGATTTCCATCCCGTGTTGAACCTGCCGTGCAGTTGGTCCTGTGAGTCGGGCTGCCGCGCGGATCATGAGTTCGTCCGCCGGCAGGTGGAGGATCTCGTGGACCGGATCCGCGGCAACAAGTCGAAGGACCCGCCGGTGTCGAGCCTGCCCGAGCAGATGGCGGGAGCGTTTCGTAGTCTGTACCGGGCGGTGCAAGACCAGCTCAACGACCAGATCAACGCCACGCCGCCGCCGTCGCCGGCCCAAGTCGCCGCCATGCAGGCGGAGATTGCCCAACTGCAGGTCAAAATCAATATCCTCGAAAAGTTCCTCTCAACGCTGTGACTCTGGCCCAACGGATTACCGCCTGGACCTCGAAGGGCATTCTGACGGCCGTCATCGTGGTCGCCGGCCTGGGCTTCGGGCGGCAGGTGTTGCGCTGGTGGGCGAACGACCGGGGCGAGACGTCGCGGGCGACATCCGAGATGGCCGTCGATTCCGCCGTCGATTCGGTCGACGAGTCCCCGGCCCGGCTGCTCCAGTTCGGCACTCTGAAATGGTCGATCGGCTGGCGGCCGGTCTCGGGGACGCGGGAGGACGCCGCCCGGGCGCTCCAGCGAGCCTGCCAAGAGTTGATCCCCCGCGCGAAGCTGCCGGACGACGCCCCGGGGCCGTCGGAGACGCGACTCTTGGCCACGCTCGCCGCCCGGCCGCCAGTGGCCGAGCAGGCGGGCCAGTGGCGGCTGGACGCTCTGGACGAGGGCCTGCCGATGGTCGTCGGCACCCGACCGGGGGCTCCCGTCGGCACGGCGCCGGAGGAAACCCGTGCGGCCGGCGCTTCACGCGTGGTATTATGGGGACTGGCTCTTCCCGCTTCACCCCAGTCGTGGACACTGTATACTTGCGTGTCCGGCGTCCGCCCCGTCGGGCCGGATACGACGACGCTCGACATCCCGCCCCCCCCCGATAGTATCAAAATCCTGTCCATTTCGACCGAAAACGGGGGCCACATGGAAACGTTTAGCGGTCGCGTGGATTGGGTGGTTTGGCGCGATTTTTATGAGCACGCTCTCCCGAAGTGGGGTTGGCGCCGCGTGGGCGACTGGGAGGAGACCGTCGCGGGCGGGCACGGCCGGTTTCGCTCCGCCCAGTCCGACCGAGCCGGTACCGTCGATATCCACATGGCCACCGACGGCCGCAGCCGAACCACCGGGCTGCTGCTGATCGCGCCTGGGGACAAAGGAGCCGCAAAAGAATGACTTGTGCCTCTCGTCGTAGGGCGGACTTCAGTCCGCCTGGAAAAGACGGGGTGGACTGAAGTCCACCCTACATGAGTTGGCCAGGTTATTCTTTTTCGGGTCCAGCGAACATCACGAGGCCAAACCACTATGAAAAACATTCACGGCCTGATCCTGGCACTCGGCATGGGCATCGCCGCCGCCATGCTCAATTGGGCGTATCTCAACAGCGAGGCCCGGCGGGTTGACATGGTCGATTTCATCGGTGTCAAACCCGGCGTGACCATCGGACGCGGCGAGCGGCTGGTGGAAGAGAACCTCGTCGCCGTGCCCGTGCCCATGAGCCAGGCGGGCGAGCTGAACGATTTCGCGATCCGTCATTCGGACCTTCAGACCGTGGTCACCCAGAACGTGACGCGAACGATCAGCGGCGGATCGCTGCTGTTGAGGGACGATTTGAGGACGCCGCCGCCGGAACTGACCTTGAAGGAGGACGAAATCGCGCTGTTCATTCCCGTCGACACGCGGAGCTTCGTCCCGTCGCTGGTCAAGCCCGGCGACATGGTCTGGTTCCTGGTGTTCTCCGACGGCGCCGCGGCATCGCCGACGCCCGCCGACGGCGCCCCGGCGCCGACGCCCGCCGCCGGTCCGCCGGTTCCGCCGGCCGGGACCGAGGCGATCGGGCCGTTCCGCGTGCTGTCGCTGGGCAACCGTCTGGGCTCGGCCGACGCCATGAAGGCGGCCGGGATCCCCCAAACCCAGGAGAACGTCATGACCATTCCCGGCAAGTTGACCGCGGGCAAGCTCGATCCAAAAGAAGAGAAACTGTTGAAATACCTGCACGCGACGAACTATCGCAACATGCCGATCATGTTGAGTCCGCGGTAGACGGTGCTTCCATGAAAGTCTGGTACAACAAGATCAACGAGAGCCGCCGGGCGGTGGTCGACGTGGGAGACGCCGAAGTCTCGATCGGTCGCGATCCGGCCAATGCCGTCGTGTTGGCCAGCCCCCTGGTCTCGCGACGCCATGCCCTCGTGCGCGGCGAAAACGGCAAGCTCGAGCTGGAGAATCTCGGGCTGAACAGTTGCGTGGTGGGCGACGTCGAGGTGCTCGGCGGGCAGACGGCCGCGTTCGAGCCGGGCACCAAGATCCGCATCTGGCCCTACACGCTCACCTTCGAGGCCGAGACGGCCGCCGTCATCACCCGGGCCGAGCTCGAGGCCCATCTCCGCGCGATCATGGCCGACCTCGAGCTGCGGATCCACCGCAAGCTGCTCGAACGGCTCGACCTGTACGAGTTCGAGCCCAACGAGGCCGGCGACTCCGCCAGCATCCTCATGCTCGAAAACAACATCGAGGACGTCTGCCGCGAGCTGAACCTGTTCGGGCTGGAAAATGAAGCGTTGATCGAGGAGATCACCGGGCTGGCGCTGCGCGATCACCTGGTGAACCAACTGATCATGGAAACCGGCGGCGACGAGGTGTTCGACCTGGCCGTGCTGACCACCAACAAGTTCGACGTGCCGGCCACGCTGGTGCCCGAGCGGGAGGCGGAACTGCACGGCCTCTTGCGGTTCGTCCGCGAGCGGCTCGACCTGGGGGCGTGCCGCGACGTGAGCGAGCAGGTCCACCACGTCGAGACCCGGTTCAACGACGTCTTTCACCTGGTCCGGCCGCACCTGCACCACGAGCTGCGCAAGTACCTGATCCTCCGCACGCTCAAAAAAGACCTCAAGGACACGATCTTCGGCTTCGGACCCTTGGAGGACCTCCTGCGGGCGCCGACGGTGACCGAAATCATGGTCGTTGCCAGCGACCAGATTTACGTCGAGCACGGCGGGCTGATCGAGAAGAGTGGCCGGCGGTTCATCTCCGACAAAGTGACCGAGGCGATCATCGAGCGGATTGTCGCCCAGGTCGGCCGGCGACTCGACAAGAGCCAGCCGCTGGTCGACGCCCGGCTGCCCGACGGCTCGCGAGTCAACGCCATCATCCCGCCGCTGGCCGTCAAGGGACCGACGCTCACCATCCGCAAATTCCCCGCCCAACGGCTCCGGATGGACGACCTGATCGACCTGGGGAGCATCACCAAGGCGGCGGCGACGTTCCTCCGGGCGAGCGTGATCGACAAGCGCAACATCCTGGTGAGCGGCGGCACCGGCACCGGCAAGACCACGATGCTCAACGTCCTGAGCAGTTTCATCCCGTTCAAGGAGCGCATCGTCACGATCGAGGACACGACCGAACTGCGGCTGCACCAGGAGCACGTCGTCACGTTGGA
>JAPLNP010000211.1 GCA_026401055.1 Planctomycetia bacterium | reverse complement strand
TAGCAGTCGGCAACGTCGCCCGGAACTGCGTCGGCGGCCGTCGCAGCGGAGACGCACAGCATCAGGACGACAAGTAGCGGCAGCGAGTGGCGTTTCATGGAGCACCTCGGGTGGAAAACGGGATCGTGGGTGCCACCCAATCAAGTTCATCGCATCGTCGCCCGCCACGCATACAAGCCAAACATGAGACCGATGCAGCCCGCCAGAACGACGACGTTCGCCACCAGCCGTTGAGCAGGGGCGACGCGAACGTAGGTCACGACGGACTTCTTCTGGAGGTAGACTACGATCGAAACGAAGACGACGCCCGACCCCATGGCAACCTGCATTGTTTGCGCACTTCCGAGCGCCGCATCTGCCGCGGAGGGCAGGAGCAGCGCGCCGAGTATCGGGAAGATCGCTTGAATCGAAAGTCGCCAATAGCATTGAACCATGGCCGTCCACCATCCCCATCGCGTGCCTATCAAGAGGCCCACCCCGCCCAGGATCGCGGTCACCACCGTCACTGCCTCCCGTGCAAACACAACGTAGAAGGCTCGTTCAAGGACGACCCTGCCGCCTGATGAGTAGACTTGGATGTACCAGTAGCCTCTGTCCATGCCGACGAGGACAGCGCCGAGCAACAAGAAGATCGCAACGATGACTGTGCCGATCGGCCGGGGCGGCGGACCATCGACGATGGTCGCTTCCACCGGGCCGCTCGCATAAGCGTTCTCAGGCGTAGGTGATGACTCGGTCATGGCTGATTGCCCTTCAGTCGCATTTGTCGCCTTTCGCTCCGCGAAAGTGGCGGTCTTTCGCTTCAGCGAAAGGCGACATTCGTTTCCGCGCCAATCCTTACCCCCTCCGTCGCCAGACCAACAGCGACGCCAGGGCGCCCAACAGGAGCATGACCGCGGCGGGTTCCGGCACGGAAGCGCCTTCGGCGGCCGGCCCCCAGTTCGCGGCCAGGATGGCGGCGTCTTTGTCGTCGACCTTCTGATCTCGGTTGAAATCGCCCATCGCCCATGTGGCGCCCGACTGGACCTGCCAGTTAGCGCCCAGAATCGAGGCGTCCGTGTCGTCCACGACTTGATCCAGGTTGGCGTCGCCGGGGATCGGGCTGAGGAAATAGCCGACGATCGGAGCGGCCGTGTCCGAGGCCCACTGGTGGCCCGGGGCCAATTCGCCGCTTGCTTCCAGCGAGAAAGAAATGTCGATCGTCTTGCCCAACGCCATGATCGGGTTGTCCGCTTCGTCCCGCATGAAGCCCCGAAACGGCGCGACCATCTCGGCTTCGCGTCCGTCGGGCGAAAGGGCGATCTCGATGATCCCCTGGTACACCGGACCCTTGTCGGCGACAAACGTGATGCTCGCGTTCTCGTCCGGGCTGGGCAGTTGCCAGTCGCCATGATCGTTGTCGAACCAGACCCATTGCGAATAGTAGTCGTACGTGCCGGGCAGCACGCGGACGGTGCCGTTCTTCTGGTCTTCTTCCGCGGCGTCCCTTTCCGTCTCATCCATCGCGCCGTGGTTGAGGTAATGGCCCGTGTTGAACGCACCGTCGAAGTACTCCACTTCCATGTTCATGTCGTAGCCATTGCTGGTCGGATAGTATCCGCCCTCGCAGAGTTGGTAGCCGGTCGCGTCGTCGTTGTCGACGTCGATCGTGACGATCACGTAGTAACGGCCGTGCTGCGTCGCGTTGCTGATCGTGTTGCCGATCTCGCCGGTCGCGCGGAAGTAGGCATACACGTTGTTCGCGTCGTGCGTGAACTTGTACTCGACCAGGTCGATGTCCGGGTGGTTGACGTAGGTGGGCACATCGCCGGGGAGCTTGTGGTCGGTGTCGTGCGTGTCGGGCACGCCATCGTCCAACACGCCGGGTCCACTGACCGGGTCAAAGTACGACGGCACGGCGGCCCAATCGGTGAAGACGCCGTCGATCGTGATGGAGTGCATCGTTGCGCCCGAGGCGAACGGGCTCGGGCCAAACAGCAGCAGCGCGGCAATCGCCCCGGCCGCCAACCAAGGCGTGCGATGAGTCATGGGTTCTACTCCTTCGGCCGGCCCGGCGCCCGGGCAGCGGAAAACGGGTGGTTCGCCCCGAACGGATGCGACTCCATGATAGCCGCCCCCACCGGGCCGATCAATCGCGAGGCTGCGGATTCACGACGTTCTGCGGCTTGCCGTCGACGAACGCCTTGACGTTTTCCACGGCGGTGTCCAGCAGGCGTGCTCGGGCGGCCTTGGTCGCCCAGGCGACGTGCGGCGTGATGTAGCAGTTCTTCGCCCGAAGAAGCGGATGGTCGGCCGGCGGCGGCTCCTGGCACAACACGTCCAGCCCCGCGCCGGCGATCCGCTCGGCGTTCAAGGCGTCGGCCAGGGCCGCCTCGTCGACCACCGGGCCGCGGCTCGTGTTGATCAGAAACGCCGAGGGCTTCATCAACGCCAGCCGCTCGGCGTTGACCAGCTTCTCGGTCTCGGGCGTCAACGGGCAGTGCAGGCTCACCACGTCGCTGTGGCGGAAGAGATGCCCGAGTTCCGCCGCTTCGCTCCCGTTGGGCAGGTCGGTCGGCTCGACCGCGTCGTGTACCAACAGCTTCATGCCGAACGCCTGGGCGATCTCGGCCGTCGCCCGACCGGTGCGGCCGAAACCGACGATGCCCAGCACCAGAGAGTTGAGCTCCACGAGCGGATAGTCCCAAAAACAGAAGTCGATCGACGCGGTCCAGCGGCCTTCGCGGACGGCGTGGGCGTGATGGCCGATCCGCTGCGTCAGATTCAAGAGGTGGGCGAAGACCATCTGGGCGACCGACCGCGTGCCGTAGGTCGGGACGTTCGTCACCGGGATCTTGCGCTCTCGGGCCGCGTCGACGTCGACGACGTTGTACCCGGTGGCCAGCACGCCGACGTACTTCAGCTTCGGAAGCTGCTCGAGGACCTCGCGGTCGAGCACGGTCTTGTTCGTCAGGACCACTTCGGCATCGGCCGCCCGGGCCACCGTGTCCTTGGGCGCGCTGCGGTCGTAGACCTCCAAGAAGCCCAAGGCGTCCAGACCGTCCCAACTGAGGTCGCCGGGGTTGAGCGTGTAGCCGTCGAGCACGACGATGCGCATGAGCGGGATCCTTTCACCGATCAGAACTGCCGCAGCAAGTCAAGCATCTTTCGGTCGAGTTGGTGGCCGCGGAAGGGCTCGTACTGGACGTCGGCGCGGCCGCTGTCGAGAATGCCGATCGAGCCGCGGAGGTTCCACAGGGCCCAGCCCCAGCCGGCCTCTTGCCAAAGGCTGAGGTTGTCCCGCATCCAGGCGAGCGTCACGGCGTGCGGCGTCTGGTTGAAGACGCCCCATTCGCCGACGTGGACGCCGACGCCCTTGGCCTCGAGCTGCTTCCACGGCTCGATGCGGTCCCGCTTGAGCCAGTCGCGGTCGATCCGCGTCTCGCCCCGCGCGAGCGGCCACGTCGGCTCGACCCACTTGCCGGGATGCCACACCCACGATGCCTTGTAGTGCGTGAGTTCACTCGGGTCGTACCCGCGGGTGCTCTGGGCCACGCCCAGCTCCACCAACTCGGGCACCGGCGTGCGACCCCAGTCTCTTCCGTCGCAGATCACCAGCCGGTCGGGGTCCTGTTGGCGGATCGCGGCGACCGCGCGGCCGGCCACCCGGGCGTACGACGGCGCGTCGATTCCGGCCGGCTCGTTCACCAGGTCGAAGCTCAGGCGATTCGACGGGATGCCCTGGTAGCGCTTGGCAAACCCCGACCACTGGAAGTCGAACTGCTTTTGGGCTTCCTCGTCTTTCCAGAGGTTGAGCTTTTCGGCGGGCTTGGCGACCGTGTAGCCGGGCGCCCGGTGCAGGTTCAGGTTGACGTGGACGGTGTGCTTCTCACCCAGCGCGACGGCCTGGTCGATCTCGCGGAGCGTCTTTTCGTCGAGCCGGTAGGGATCGTCCGGATCGGTCCAGCAGCGGTAGTCCATCGGCAGCCGGACGAAGTCGAAGCCCCATTCGGCGATCCACTCGAAGTCCGCCTCGACGAACGGCCCGTTGCCCGAGGGAAGCATGAACTTCTCGAGCAAATTGAACCCGCGCCATCGCGGCAACCGCCGGGCGGTAGCCTCGGGCAAAGTTTTCTTGGACGCTTGCTCGGCCGCCGGCTCCTGGGCCCGAGCACGAAGCGGCAGTCCGGCCAGCACCGCGGCCGAGGCGGTGGTCTTCAGAAAATCACGTCGTTTCATGGTGCGGTCATCCTGGTATCAATTGGCCGCAGGGTGGCACGCCCTGAGGAACGAAGGGCGTGGTTCGCCGCCAATCCACGCCCTTCGTTCCTCAGGGCGTGCCACCCAGATTCGACGGTTTGTCTCATTTCAGGCCCTTAACTTTCGACGACGTCGGCCCCGTTGGTTGCTTGGCAAATGTAGATCGCCGCGATGTGGCCCGTCCGCTCCTGATACGCCACGGCGACGCTCTGCGCGAAGTCGTCCGCCCGGGCGGCGTCGATCACGGCGACGGCGCAGCCGCCGAAGCCGGCGCCGGTCATCCGAGCGCCGTAGCAGGCCGGATGCGCCTGGGCCGCTTCGGCCATGGCGTCCAGGGCGTCGCTCGAGACTTCGTAGTCGTCGCGCAGGCTCGCGTGGCTCTTGTTCAACAGCGAGCCCAGGGCCTCCAACTCGCCTCGCCGCATCGCCTCGACCGCCTGGAGCGTGCGGTCGTTCTCGGTGATCACGTGCAGCGCCCGGCGGCCGATCGTCTCGTCCAGGTCCTTTGCCAGGCGCTGGAACAGATCGAGGTCGACGTCGCGCAGCGTCTCGGCGTGAAAGAACTGGGCCGCCGACTCGCACTGCGCGCGACGCTCGTTGTAGGCCGAATCGACCAGCCCGCGGCGCGTGGCGGTATCGAGCACGGCCACGGCCACTCCTGGTGGAAACGGCACCGGCGTGGTCTCCAGCGACCGGCAGTCGATCAACATCGCGTGGCCGGCCTTGCCGGTGGCCGAGATGAGCTGGTCCATGATGCCGCACTGCACGCCCACCCACTGGTTCTCCGCGCGTTGTCCGAGCAGGGCCATCACGGCCGGTTCCCACGCTAATCCGGCCGCCGCGGCCATCGCCCGGGCGGTCGCCATCTCCAGCGCCGCCGAAGAGGACAGGCCGGCGCCGAGGGGGACATCGCCCAGAAGGACGCCTTCCCATCCGATGAGGGGATATCCGGACTCTTGCAGGCTCCAGGCGGTTGCCTTGAGGTATTCGAGCCACTGGATGTCGCCCTTGGCGAGGTGGTCCAGGTTGAACTCGGCCAGCGTGTCGAAATCGATCGAGTGGACGACGACGGACCGGTCTTCGCGAGGCCGCAGGGCAATCCAGACCGCCCGATCGATCGCCAGCGGCAGGACGAAACCGCCGTTGTAGTCGGTGTGTTCGCCGATCAAGTTCACCCGGCCCGGGGCGCGGACGACCCAGCGGGGCGGCTCGCCGAAATGCTCGGTGAACGCGGCGACGGCATGGCTCTTATCCAATGGCATGGGCGTTTGTCCCCCCTTGGCCAACGCGATGGCGGCAACGGCGTCCACGGGACATCCATCGTGCCCTGTCCGGGCCGGGCGGTCAAGCCGCTTGACGCCCACGCCGCCAATCTGCTCCCCTTGTCTGGGGATTTGCTATAATGAGGGGATAGGCTGGCGGACCGGCACGTTGTTTGGGCCGGTTGGGGGCTTTGGGGATTTGACGCGACGGACATGCCAATGCTGTCTGGTGCAGGTATCGGTGTCGTTTGTTTCGCGTCCAGCTATGCCGTGGCGCTGGCGCTGGAAATCTCGCGGCTCTTGTTCCGAAGTGGGGTTCGCGGTGCATTCATGGTGGGGTTCGCGGCGGCCGGACTGGTCGCGCAGACGGCGTTCCTCTACCACCAGGCCCTCAAGACGCCGGGCTCGCCGCTGTCGAGCCAACGGGACTGGTGCCTGGTGGCGGCGTGGCTCTTGGTCGTCGTATACCTCTACCTGACCTGCTACCACCCGAAGAACGCCTTCGGCGTGTTTCTGCTCCCGTTGGTCCTCGGGCTGATTGGCGTGGCGAGGTTTCTTGCCGACGCCCAGCCGTACGCCCGCGAGCCGGCTTCCCGGGCTTGGGGGGTCGTGCATGGCGTGTCGATCCTGCTGGCGAGCGTCGCGGTGCTCGTCGGCTTTGTCGCCGGCATCATGTATTTGGAGCAGGCGAGGCGGCTCAAGAAGAAACTGCCGCCGATACGTGGGTTGCGGCTTCCGAGTCTCGAATGGCTCGCTCGAGCGAACAGCCGGGCGATCGTGGTGTCGGTGCTCATGCTGGCCGTGGGGCTTGCCTCCGGCGAGATCCTGCGGCTGTTGAGCCAGGGCGACCGCTTGCCCTGGTACGATCCCGTCGTGCTGAGCACCGTGTGCGTGTTTCTGTGGCTGTTGGCGGCGGCAGTGGTCGGCGTGCTTTATCGGCCTGCCCAGGCTGGCCGAAAAGTGGCCTACTTGACGCTGGTCAGTTTCGTCGCGTTGGTCGTCGCCCTGGCATTGGTCCTCTCGGTCGACACCCAACACGGCGGCCGGCAGTCGCGAGCGGAAGCGGTGGACGGTGGACGGTAGACGGTAGACGGTGGACAGTGGACGGTGGGCGGTAGACGGTGGACGGTTCGGGGGAGATAGCCGCGCGGCGGAAGCCCGCGGTCGGCACGTCCGCCGCCTGCGGTCTGGTTCGATCGTTTGGCTTCTGCGTTTGTTTCTCAACACTCAACACTCAACTCTCGACGAACCGCAATCCAACCCCCCCGACGCAGTCGTGGGGCGTTCGCGTTCTTCTAACCCCCAATCCCTAACCCCCAATCCCCAATCCCCATTCATGCACCTCCAGGTCGTCGGCTGTAGCCATCACAATGCGTCGATCGAGGTGCGCGAGCGGTTGGCGTTCAGCGGGGAGCAGACCTGCGCGGCGCTCGAGGAGTTCGGCCGGCGGTTTCCCGAGGTCGAGTCGGTGCTGCTGTCGACGTGCAATCGGGTGGAGATTTACACCGCAACCGAGAGCGGCGACGCGCCGAGCCTGAACGAGTTGGCCGGCTTTCTCGCCGGATTCCACGGACACTGTCCGAGGGAGTTCCTGCCGCATCTGTACCACCACGTCGACCGCGAGGCGGTGCGCCATCTGTTCACCGTGGCGTCGAGCCTCGACAGCATGGTCGTCGGCGAGCCGCAGATCCTCGCCCAGGTGAAACAGGCGTACCAGTCGGCCGCGGGGCACGAGAGCGTCGGGCCGCTGTTGCACGCCGCGTTCCAGGCGGCGCTCAAGGTCGCGCGGCGAGTGGCTTGCGAGACCCGCATCCATCACCATCGCGTGAGCATCCCCAGCGTCGCCGTGGCCGATTTCGCCGAGCAGATCTTCGAACGCTTCGACGACAAGCGAACGCTGGTGATCGGGGCGGGCGAAATGGCCGAGGAAACCCTGCAATACCTCAAGGACAAGGGCGCCCGCGACGTGACGGTCGTCAACCGCAGCGACGGCCGGGCCGTCGAGCTGGCCGCGCGATGGCAGGGCAAGGCCGCGCCGTGGGAACGGCTGGACGAGGCGATCGTCGAGGCGGACCTGGTGATCAGCACGACCGGCGCCGACGAGCCGATCGTCACCGCGGAACGTTTCGCGGCCATCGAGTCGGCCCGGGCCGGGCGGCCCTTGTTCGTGCTGGACCTGGCGGTGCCTCGCGATTTCGACCCGGCCGTGGGCGAGCGGCCCGAAGTGTATCTCTACTCGGTCGACGACCTGCGGGCCGCGTGCCAGCGCAATCGCCAGGCCCGGGACAAGGAACTGCCCGCCGCCGAGCGGATCATCGAGGACGAGACCGAGCGATTCGTGGCCGAGTTGCGACATCGGGCGACCGGCCCGGTGATCCAGCGGCTGCGGGAAGAGTGGCACAAGCCCAAGGAAGAGGAGCTTCGGCGGTTGTGGAACAAGCTGCCGGACTTGGACGATCGGGCGAAGGAGGAAATCCGCCAGTCGTTCGACCGGCTGGTGAACAAGCTCTTGCACCCGCCGCTGGAATCGCTTCGCGACGAGTCCCGCCACGGCTTGCCCTCGACGCTCTTGGACGCCGTGGCGAAGCTGTTTCGGTTGAAGGATTAACGGTACGGTGCGTCGCGGCGCACCACCAAATTCGGCACATGGTACGCATCTCCCCCAGTGGCATTTCCCCATCGGGAGGGTCCTGTCCCATGCCGGAAAGACCCGTTGGGCACGGGCTTCCGGCGGTGGGAGCCCAAAAATCGGCGCCGCGGGCGAGAAAAATGTCACGAAATCCATGTGATAGACATGAGTTGGGGGCGATGCTACAATGGTCGCCGGTGCGAGCCCGGATCGCTTTCAAGCTCGATCCAAATGGGAAACATCGATCGGCACCGCTCGCCGGCCTCGTCTTACCGGCCGAACGATCGTCGACGTTCTCTCCGAGGAAGGCGCGTCGAATGCAGAATTCACGCCGAGAGTCCCACCCACCCCTGCGGTTCTTGGAATACCTCCGCGCCGGATTGGTCCTCGGAGCGATCTGCGTCTTGGCTGGCTGTGGCGGCGGGGCGCCGTTCACGATCGAGCCGGTCAGCGGGAAGGTGACCTACAAGGATGGCTCGCTCATCCGGGCGGATCGGATTGTGGTGACGTTCGTTCCGCAAGGCGTGAAGGCGACGGGCAAGGACGTGGCGGCCGCGGCCAGGGGCGACGTGAACGTGCTCGACGGGACGTTCGCCGGGCTGACCACGCAGAAGCACCACGACGGGGCGATCGTCGGAAAACACAAGGTCCTGGTCCAGGCATTCAAGACCGGGCCCGCGGGCGTCGGCGAGCCGATCGCGGCCGTGCCGGCGATCTACGCCAAGGCGGCAACCACGCCGCTGGAAGAGGAAGTGACCACCGGTACCAATTACTTTGAGATCACGATCGAAAAGACACGGTAGACGGGAGGTAGCCATGAACGTTCGTTTACGGGGTCGCGGTTTTACGCTCGTTGAACTGTTGGTGGTGATCGCCATCATCGGCATCTTGATCGCACTCATGCTTCCGGCCGTCCAGTCAGCCCGGGAGGCGGCCCGGCGGCTCCAGTGTCAGAACCACCTCAAGCAACTCGGGGTGGCGGTGCTGAACTACGAGTCATCCCACCAGATCTTGCCGCCCAGCGCCACTTTTCCGGTGCTACCGCCGGACGTCGACACGACGACCGTTCACTGGCGGAACTGGGTGATCATGATTCTGCCCTTCATCGAGCAGGAGGCGCTGCACGACTCGTTCAATTTCTCGGTGCCGATCTCCGACGCGGCCAACCGCCAGCAACGGGGTACGCCCCTCGCCGCGATGCTTTGCCCGTCCGACGGGGGCTCGAAGCGGGTGCCGTTCGCTAGTTCGGGTGAGGGTGACAACTGGGCCCGGGGCAATTACGGGGCCAACGGGTCGCTGGGGGCTTATCATACCTCGTGGCGGGCCGCCGCCGGCCCCACCGCACCCCGGTGGAACGACCGCTGGAGCCGCGGCGTCATGGGCGTCAACGCCTCGGTCACGATGGGCGATATCAAGGACGGGACGAGCCAAACCATCATGTTGGAAGAGCTGCGCACCGGCCTGGCGGCCGCGGACCGCCGCGGCGTGTGGGCGCTCAGCGGGCCCGGCTCCAGCAGCGTGTGGATGCACGGTTCCGACGACGCCGTTGGCCCGAACTGTTGCGCCGGCGCCTCGGACAACATCTCGGGCTGTGGCGACATCATCGCGGCCGTGGGTCAGGACACGCTTGATCGCGAGTGCATGACCTGCTGCAACGGTTGTTCGAGCACCCAAGCCGGCCCGCGAAGCCAGCACGTCGGCGGCATCTACGTGTGCATGTGCGATGGCAGCGTCCGCTTCATCAGTCGCTTTGTCGAAATGGGAACGAGTTGGGACATCGACCCCAACGATTTCCTCACCTGGCAGCGGCTCAACGCCTCAGCCGATCGATTGACGATTGATACGGAGTATTGAGCTCCGCCGCGCGTTTGGGGGATGAACGACAGGGCTCGCCGTTGTTGCCGGAATCGTCGCACGTGATGCGAGAGCGCTGGTCGTGGCTCGTTGCCGAAAGTCCGATTTACTCATCGGTTCCGCGAGGCGCTTCAGATCATCATCCTTGAGAGACAGACTCATGGTACAACGGTGGATTGGAACTGCTTGCATCTTTGCCATGGCGACGTTCGGTTTCTCGCGGCACGGTATTCCCGCCGACGCGCCCGCTCCGACCGACGTCGCCATTCCCGCGGTCGCAGGGCTTGATATACACGTAGGCGATACCGTGACGATCAGGAAAGACGCCTCGTATCCCTCGGCGTTTCGGTTCGCCGACGGGCGTATCGCCGTCAGCGGCGACATGGGATTCAAGGGTGGCGAGAG
>JAPLNP010000246.1 GCA_026401055.1 Planctomycetia bacterium | reverse complement strand
AACGCGAATAGGACACAAGGGAAAATCCAGAACTTCTAAACTACACCGTTTCTTAACTTCGTGCGTATGGGGACTCGCTGCGCTCGGCCCACCCTACGATTCCAAGACCAGATCGAGATAGCTCCGCCGCTCGCTCTTGTTCAGGCCGAGCCGGGTGGCCAGCGACGCGATGCAGGACTTGGCGGCGTCGTACTCGTCTTGGGGAACGACCAGCTCCAGCTCGACGAACGTGCCCAGCCGGTCGAGCCGGTCCAGCGAGACCTCGACCGTCCGCCCTTGCCAGGACACCAGCGACTTGCGGCGGTGCTTGCGGACCTCGCCGACCGGCGTGAATCCCAAGGCGTCGAGCATCATCGACCAGGCGTCGAAGGTCGCCTCCCCCTCGGGCAGCGGCAGGTCCAACTCGCGCCGCGTCTTCGTCGTCCGATCGACCTTGGGTCCCTTGTACGTGATCCGATTCACGCCGCCAACCCGACGCAGCCGCAGGGCCTCGTCCGTTTGGGCGAAATCCCGGGCGGGGTGGTTGAAGTAGACGTCCACCTCGGTCTTCGCCTCGGCAATCGCGGCGCCCAACTCCGCGAGCTTCGCTTCGACCGCCGGCATGTCGCCGACGGGAAACTTCATCTCGACTTCGTAGTGCATGGCAGTCGAGGCTATCCCACTTGACGCCCCGCCGCAAGATACCCCACGTTGGTGGTATCCCTTGCCCGATCGGGGTCGGATTACGGTTGACATTTTCGGCGAATCGGGGTCGAATGAAAGTGGTGCTATTCTGGAATAGGGGTTGGGCCAGCCCCGTTGACGCCCGGAGGCACCGCTGGCACGTCGCCGCACAGGAGACACGTTCATGAGACGGCCCCGAATGGCCCCCCGCCCGAGTCGCTCCGGCTACACGCTTGTCGAGATGATGATGTCGGTCTTGCTGGCCCTCATCATGATGGTCATCGTGGTTCAGATTTTCGCGTTGGTGGGCCGGAGCGTCGGCGACTCGCGCTCGGCATTGGAGATGACCAGCCAGACCCGGTCGGTCGCCTCGCGGCTCCGCGAGGACCTCCAAAGCCTGACCGTCGAGCCGATGCCGCCCGCCCGGCCCGAGGAAAATCCGGGCTACTTCGAGTACATCGAAGGCCCGATCGGCCCGGGCGTGCCGCCCGAGGCGGTGGCGCTGAACACCGACGAGAAAGACGCCGCCGGTGTCAACTTCCTGCCCGATACGACCCCCGGCGACACGGACGACATCCTCATGTTGACCGTCCGCAGCCGGGGCGAGCCGTTCGTGGGCCGGGTGTTCGTCAAGACGGTGGGTGGCGAGGGCGAGGACCCCACCGGCCCCTTCGGCGTCCAGCGCAGCGCCCAGTCCCCACTGGCGGAAGTCGCTTGGTTTGTCCGCGGCCGGACGCTGTACCGGCGGGTCTTGCTGATTCTGCCGGACCTGGGCCTCGATCTGCGACAGCCGCCCGCCCCCGGCGATCCCTGGTCGTATACCGCTTCGTTGCATTATGACACGACCACGCCGCCCGAACTGGGCTTTTACGGCAATTACTACGAGAGCAGATACAAGGACGTAAAGGACAACCGCTTCAAGGGTTTCTATAACAACTTCGATCTGTCGGTTCGCCTGGACAAGCCCATTGCGGGTAATCCCGCCACCTGGCGTTATGTTCCCAACACGCTGGCCGATCTGACGAAGCCGGAGAACCGGTTCGCGCATCAGCCGTGGATCACCAACGTCGGCGCCGTGACCGGATTTCCTTTCAGCCCGCACGTTTACTTTGACGGCAGCGGTGCCATGCGGCCCAGCGACTGGCGGTTCCTCGGCTTGCCAACGCTGCGGGAATGCTCCCACTTCCTCTGGCCCGCCGCCGATTCGCTGCCGAATGTGGTTCTGGGCGTTGCGGACCCGGCCCTTCCTCCAAATGCCTATTCACAGCCGCGCGACCTGTGGAATGAT
This sequence comes from Planctomycetia bacterium, assembly GCA_026401055.1. GTDB lineage: Bacteria > Planctomycetota > Planctomycetia > Pirellulales > Thermoguttaceae > JAPLNP01. The sequence continues at coordinate 23,567 of JAPLNP010000246.1, read as the reverse complement.
CCGCTTCCCTACACGATTGTTGGTCCCAGCCCTAACACCGGCGGCATCGACCAGGAGACGGGCACCCTCCGGTTTGACCAGCCCGCGACGACTCCGCCGATGTTCATGGGACCGCGGGTGGCCGAGGACGTGATGCTCACGAACGTCATCGGCTTCGACATCAAGGCGTGGGACCCCAATGCTCCGTTGCTGCAAAAGTCGGGTCAGGCCGTCGTCTTAGCGCCGGGCGATCCCGGCTATCCGACATTGGGTCCGTTCACCGCCGCGCAATTGGCGAAGATATTGAACAACAATGATCAGCCGACGTGGACCGTGGTTGGGAGGGGAGCCTACGTGGATCTCAACTACAGCCAACTTCCTCCCGCGCAATTCGCAACAGCATTTTCGGGCCCGCCCGCGCAGAAGTCGGGCTTGCAAGGCGTCGGGGCCGGCGTCTACGACACGTGGTCGACCCACTATGAGCACGACGGGATTAACCAGAAGAATCCTCTCGACCCTGCCCACGCCGACCTGGGCACGAACGGCTTCGACGACAACAACGACGGCGTGGTCGACGACCCCGGCGAGATGGACACGTCGCCGCCGTATCCGGTGCCGTTGCGGGGGATCCAGGTTCGCATCCGCGTCTTCGAGCCCGACAGTCGCCAGATCCGCGAAGTGACCATCACCCAGGACTTCCTGCCCGAGTAGCCGGCCGGTCTTGGAGTGGCAATGGCTGTCCCTTGGGTGGGATGGCAGCAGAGGAACCGCCGACTTGTTCATTGGCCCCGTCTTTACCCGTGAGTTTACGATCGCCCCTCGACGGACCCGTCTCTACGTGGCCCGAGCGGCGTATGTGCTCGCCCTGCTCGGGCTGATGAGCATCGCGTGGCTGATGCTGACCGGGACGCAGTTGATTCGCGACGTGGGCGATTTGGCGCGGTTTGGGATGATGGTGTTTCAGATCCTCGGCCCGCTGCAACTGGTCGTCGCCGTCTTCTTTTCCGCCTTGTTCGCCGCCAGCGCCGTCTCGCAGGAGAAGGACCGCCGCACGCTGATCCTCCTGTTGTTGACCAACTTGTCCAATAGCGAACTGGTGCTGGGCAAGCTGCTGGCCAGCCTGTTGAACGTCCTGGTTCTGTTGACCGCGGCGGCGCCGCTGTTCATGATCGCGACGCTCTTGGGCGGGGTGACGTTCGTCCAGGTCGCTCAGGTCTTCGCCGTCACGCTGGCCAGCGTGTTGGTTTCGGGCAGCCTCGGTTCGCTCTTGGCGCTGTGGCGCGAAAAGACTTTCCAGGCCCTGGCCATGACCGTCATGGCCGTGGTCCTGTGGATCGCCGTTTGGGAAGTGGTTGCCGCCGGCGCGCTGGGAGCCGGATGGCTGGGGCTCTCGTGCGAGACCTGGGCGGCGGCGTTCAGCCCGTGGCGGGCGGTCCTGGAGACGACGGTTCCTTTCCCTCAGGCCGTGCCGGCGTTGGGGTGGCTTGAAACGCCCATCCATCTCTACGTGCTCCTGGCCGTCACCGGCTCGGTGGCCATCAACGGCGCGGCGATCGCGATGGTCCGCGTTTGGAACCCGTCGCGAGAGGCCCAGCCGATCGGCGAAGAGCGGCGGACGGCACAGGGTGAAACCATCTGGGGCGCCGAGCATGACGCCGCGTTGACCGCATACACGGCGGCGGAGCACGGGCCGGTCTCGTCCGCCGACGTCCGGCCGGCGCGGACCCGGCGCGTCTGGGACAACCCGGTCCTCTGGCGCGAGATCCGCACGTGGGCTTACGGGCGGAGGATGCTGATTATCCGCGTGGTCTACCTGCTGTTGTTCGCCATGGCGGCCGGCGTCTTGTACTGGATGCTCGAAAGCGGCCGGCCGCTCGATCGAGCCGGCGGCGCGACGGCGCTGGTGCCCCTGTTCTTGCTGAGCCTGTTTTTGGTCAACGCCCAGGCGGTTACGTCGCTGACGAGCGAGCGCGACGCCCGGGCGCTGGACCTGTTGCTGGTGACCGACCTGACGCCCAAGGAAATCGTCTTCGGCAAGCTCGGCGGCGTTTTCTACAACACCAAGGAGATGATCCTCCTGCCCATGCTGTTGTGCGTCTATCTCGGTTGGCGCGGGATGATCGGGCTGGAGAACCTGTTTTACGTCGTGGCCGGACTGGCCGGGCTGGCGGTCTTCGTCGCCGTCTTGGGCATCCACGCCGGGATGAATTACTTCAACTCGCGCAGCGCCGTGGCCACGAGCCTCGGCACGCTGTTTTTTCTGTTTGTGGGCGTGGCGACCTGCATGAGGATGATGGTCGCCTTCAGCGGCTCGTTCCAGGCGCAATTGCAGCCGTTTCTGGCGTTCACGGTCGGCGGCGGCATCGGGCTGTACGTCGCCCTGGGCGCGAGGAACCCCTCGACCGCGATCGGCGTGGCGTCGTTCCTGTGCCCTTTCGCCACGTTCTACGCCATCACCAGCTTCCTGCTGAACTACACGCTGGCCGTCTTCCTGGTGACCATCCTTGCCTACGGCTTCATGACCGCGGCGATGCTCGTGCCGGCCATTTACGAATTCGACGTCGCCACCGGCCGCACCACGATCGAGGATTAGTTGTCGGTGGTCAGTGGGGGTGGCACGTCCCTGAGCGCAGCGAAGGGCGTGGCTAAACCACCGCGAATGGCTGTCACGCCGGGTGCCGCTGCTGGCCTGTCCAGCAGTGCTGGAATCGCCGCGTGTGTCGGCCACGCCCTTCGCCGGAGGCTCAGGGACGTGCCACCCGGCCACTTTCATCAAGGAGCTGTCGGGCGATGGATTGCATCTCATCGACCGCGCCGCGGGCATAGCCGTTCCAGACGGCGCGGATCACGCCGTCGCGGTCCAGGAGAAACGTGGTGGGAATGCTTTCGAGTCGGGCGATCCGATCAAACGCGGTTTGGGTGGCGAAGTCGCGATCAGCGTAGGTGGGCAAGTCGACGTCAAGCCGCCGGAGCGTCGCCTCGGTCTCGGCGCGGACCGAGCCGGCGTCACCTTCGTCGCACACCACGGCCAGAAGCCGGAAGTCGGGTTCGTCGGAGAGGTCTTTGGCCAGCGCGGCCAGTTCGGGCAGTTCCATCCGGCACGGCGGGCACCAGGTGGCCCAAAGATTCACCAACACGACCTTGCCCCGCAGATCGTCCAGCGTCACCGCGCTGCCGCCGCCCGTCAGCGGCAACAAGTCCAGCGCCGGCAGCTTGCGTCCGACCGCCGGTCCACGTTCGGCGTCTTTCGTGCGGTTGCCGCTCATGGAGAAGAGGATAAGGAAGGCGACCACCAGCAGGGCAAGCAGCAGCCACGTGGTCCATCGGGCGTGGCGGGAGATCGGGCCAAAGTGCCGCGTTTCGCTCATGTGTTCGCTCCCGCCTTGTGATGACTCGGGACAAGCGAAGAAATCGCCAACTTCAGATTGTGCATGATGGACGCCCCCTTGGCAAGCCGAGCTGGATGAGCTTTCGGGATTGTGGAGCGCGGCCGTCTCGGCCGCATCGGGCGGGCGGGACGCCCGCGCTCCGGCGTGTTCCACCATCACGAAAAGCCATTTAGCCCTTTTCGCACACTCTGGCGTATTTCGCGAGGCACGCGAGCAGGGCGGCGCGGTGGATCGGCTTGGTCGTGTAGTCGTCGCAGCCCGCCTCCAGGCACTTCTGGCGGTCCGAGGTCATGGCGTGGGCGGTCAGCGCGACGATGGGGCCACGGTAGCCGGCCGACCGCAGCCGTCGCGTGGCCTGGCAGCCGTCCATGACGGGCATTTGGATGTCCATCACGATGACGTCGTAGGCTTGGCCCGACCGTCGCGCCGCCAGCGCCAGGTCCAGGGCAATCTGCCCGTTCTCGGCCACGGTCACCGCGGCCCCGGCGCTGCGCAGCAGGTGGGCGATCAGGATCTGGTTGTCCGGCCCATCCTCGGCCAGCAGGACTCGGCAGTCGAGCCTTTCGGGCGCGCCGTCGGGCACGTCGTCGGGCGGCGCCGTTGGTTCGCCGCAGGCATTGTCGGCCGGGACCGGTCCGGTGTCGTCGGGGGAACCCGCGGCAATCGTCAGGCTGAACGTGCTTCCCCTGCCCGGTTCGCTCGCGAGCGCGATATCCCCGCCGAGCATCGCGGCCAGTCGCTTGCTGATGGCCAGGCCCAGTCCGGTGCCCCCGTAACAGCGATGGGCCGAGCCGTCGGCCTGCGAGAAAGGCTGGAATAGCCCGGCAATCTGTTCCGGCGACATGCCGATGCCGGTGTCGATGACGTCGAATCGCACGGTCGGCCGGTCGTCGGGGTCGCCGTGGACCGCCAATCGGACGCCGCCGACCTCGGTGAACTTGATCGCGTTGCCGACCAGGTTCACGAGAATCTGGCGCAGGCGGAGGCAATCGGTGCGGATTCGTTCGGGCAGGTCGGGGCCGATCTCCAGGGCCAAGGGCAGTCCTTTTGCCTCGGCGCGTACTTTCATCGTGTCAAGGACGTCGGCGGCGATTTGGCGGGGCGAACAGGTCATCGGCTCGATTTCCTGTTTGCCGGCCTCGATCTTCGACAAATCGAGGATATCGTTGATGATTTGCAGCAGATGTTCGCCGTTGCGCATGATGGTTTCGGCCGACTGGACAACCTCTTCCCGGGACGGACTGCCCAGCAGCATCTCGGCGAAGCCGAGGATCGCGGTCATCGGCGTTCGGATTTCGTGGCTCATGTTGGCCAGAAACTCGCTTTTCGCCCGGTTGGCGTCTTCGGCGGCGAGCATCGCCCGGCGCAGGTCGATCTCGGCCTGCTTCCGTTCGCTGACGTCGGCGCAGAAGGCGATCACGCGGTCTAGCGCGTGTCGCACGGCATGGATCGACATAAACCCTTCCGTGCCGTCCTTGCGGAAGTAACGGACTTCGCCGCTTCGGGCGCGTCCGGTGCGAAGCAGTTCCCGGATGGCCTCGGTCCCCCGCGGAATCTCCTCCGGGGCGAGCAGGTTTCCAAACGACATGGTTTTCAGCTCGTCCTCGGCGTACCCCACGAGTTCGCACGCGGCGCGATTGACCTCGACGCCGCCTCCGGCGCCGTCGATGACGAAGATGGCCATGGGCGAGTTGTCGATATAGGCGCGATACTTGTCCTCGCTGGCGCGAAGCGATTCTTCGGCCCGCTTACGCTCGGTGATGTCGCGAAACAGGGCCAACAAGCACGGCCGTCCCCGGTACAGGATGCGCCGGCCCGAAATGTCGGCGTAAAAGATGCTCCCGTCGTTGCGGAGCGTTGGGCGGTTCTCGTTGAGGGTCACTCGCCCCTCGGCGGCCGCCTCGAAGCGGCGCAGGTCCTCGTCGACGGCCGGCGCCGGGTGGAGGTCCTTGATCGAACGCCGGAGCATCTCTTCCTCGGAGTAGCCGAACATCCGGCACAGCGAGGCGTTGACTCGCATTAGCCGCTTCGTCTCGATGTCGGTGATCAGCAGCCCGTCGATCATTTCGTCGAGAATCATCTGGAGTTGGGCGTTGGCTTGCTGGAGGGCTTCCTCGGCTTGCCGCCGCTCGCGGATTTGGTCCCGGAGTCCTCGGTTGGCCGCGGCCAGGTCGGCGGTCCGCTCGCGCACGCGCTGCTCCAGCCTGCGGTGTGCCCGGCGCGAGAACCCGACGGCGGCCACGAGAAGCAGCAGGATCACGATCACCGCCGGCCCGAGGTACTTCACGACCGTGTAGGCCCACTCGCTGTGGGGCTCGTACACGCCGAGCCAACGATCGTAGATTTCCCGGTACCGCCCGGTCTTCTTCAGGATCGCCAACCCCTCGCCGAACGTCTCGATCAGACGGTCGTTCTGCCGCCGCGTCGCAAAACAGTAATCCGAAGGGCAGAGCAGCGGACCGGTCGTCACGATGTCGGACAAGCCGAGCTGCTCGACGAAATACAGGCCGGGCAGCCGCGCCAACAGGGCGTAGTCATGCCTTCCCGACGCAAGCAAGCGCAAGGCGTCCGCCTGGGTCTGGGTCACGACGACGTCGTCGGAGAGCCCGTTGGCGACCACGTAGTCGTGCATGATGTCGCCACGCATCACAATCAAGCTCTTTCCGCGCAAATCCGCCTCGGAAGCCACCGGCGGCGACTGCTTTCGGGCGAAGATGGCGTGGTGGGTCACCGTGTAGGGCGGCGAGAACGCCACCGTGCGGCTGCGCTCGTCCGAGTAGTACATGCCCGCGATGAGGTCAAGCTTGCCCTCGGTCAAATCGTCGCGGATCCGACCCCACGGCGCGATCTTGATCTCGACCGTCAGCCCCATCGTCTCGGCAATGGCGCGCGCGAGATCGACGCTGAAGCCGGTTGCCCGGCCGTCTTCGCCAACGAAGGAATACGGCGGATAGGCTTGCTCGACGGCGACGTGAATCGTTGCCGTTTCGGGAGAGGCGGTCCGCGTGATGGCGTCCGGCGCGGCGATGGCCGCCGGAATGGCGCAGAACAACCATACGGTCATGCCGACGGGAAAGACCGATTTGGCCATGCGTCAACACCCCCTCGGGCAACGATGCTTGCCAGCGACGCGAATTCCACCCACCGGGCCCAGGCGTCAAACCCAGCTTCGGTTTGCCAGAGGGGGAAATAAGCACCCCCTGAGGGTATATGCGTGAAACTCGCGTCGTCCGCTGCAGAAGCGTACCTCGCGGAGTAGACCCGGGAAGAGCCTCCTCCGGGGATTCCGTGGCCGATCCGGAATGCTGGAGGCGATTTGGGAGGGGATCGCAAGAACGCAACGGTGCGAAGACACGGGTCTTCCAGGACCACGCACCACGTGCCGTCTACCGTCGTACCGGCTCGAAGCGCTCCTCGGGCAAGACGATGGAGGTAACGCGGAGTCCGAATTTGTCGCCCACCTTGACGGCTTCGCCCCGGGCGACGCGATGGTTCCCCACGGCGAGGTCGAGCATCTCCTCGCACGATTTGTCGAACTGGATGATCGAGCCGGGTCCCAGTTCGATGATCCGGCTGATGGGCTGCCGTTTTTCGGCCAGGGTGACGACGACCGGAACCCGGATTGAAAGAGAGGGGAACACTGATCTTCGCTAATCAACGCTAATATGGGAGATTAGCGAAGATTAGTGAGAATCAGTGTTCCCTTTTCACACTTGTTTCCGAGACTGCATAGGCTTCTGTTTGCTTAACTTCGTGCCTATGGGGTCGAGCGCAGCGAGCCCCACCTTGGAACCTCATACGGATGGGATACGCGAGCGGAGCGAGGCCCACCATCGAATCGCGTCCATAGGCTCCACCCATAAGTGTCGCATCGGCGACGGGCTTGCGGCCCACAGGCGATTTGACGGCCGCATGGCTGCCGGCCTATTCCACTTGTAGCGATCATCGGCCAAACGACCCGCAAAGTTTACCTAATCCACACAAGTCAACAATTCCGGCGGCCGTTGCGCGAGCCCGGAATCATGCAGATCAGTCGGGGGGGTCGCCGGGGGGTTGCCGGAAATGCTATCGTTGTGTGTCTTCGCGGCCGCCAAGTTCACAATTACGGGTGCCACGGTTGGCTTGTCCAACCGTGCTGCCGCACTGCCGGACAAGCCGGCAGTGGCACGCAACACCGACAGCCCTACCTCTTGGCGATAAGCGAGCAAGCCATGCCCGATTGGATGACCTGGTCGCTCTTGTACTACCTGCTGGAGTGGGTGATCCGCATCGTGATGCTCGTCGTCGTCACGCGCCGGCGGCAACCGAGTTCCGCGATGGCCTGGCTGTTGGTGATCTTCTTCTGGCCGTTGCCCGGGCTGGTGTTGTACCTATTGATCGGCGAGAACCGTCTTCCGCGGCGCCGCGCCGGGCGCCACGCGCGGTTGTTGGAGGAAATGGAGGCGCTGCGTTGCCGGTTCGGGCACGAGGATCGCATCGTCCGGCCGCAGCTTCCGCCCGAGCAAATGTCGGCGGTGGTTCTGGCGGAGCGCCTGGGTTACATGCCGATCGTCGGCGGCAACGAGGCGGCGATGATGACCGACACCGACGAGGTGATCGATCGACTCGTGGCCGACGTCGACGCGGCCAAACGGAACGTCCACCTGCTCTACTACATCTTCGCCGCCGACGCGACCGGCCGGCGGGTGGCCGAGGCGCTGGCCCGCGCGGTCCGGCGCGGCGTGACGTGCCGGGTTCTGGTCGACGCGGTCGGGTCGCGGCCGATGCTCAAAACGTTCGGCGCGGAGATGATCCGTCAGGGCGTCCGGTTGCGAGCCGCGCTGCCGGTGAACCTGTTTCGGCGCCACGCCGCCCGGCTCGATCTGCGGAACCATCGCAAGCTGGCGGTGATCGACGGAGCGGCGGCGTACACGGGCTCGCAGAACATCGTCGACGCGGATTACGGGCACAAGGACATGGCGTGGCACGACATGTCCGTGCGTCTGGAAGGGCCGATCGTGGCGCAATTGCAGGCCGTCTTCGTCGGCGACTGGTATTATGAGACCGACGAGTTGCTCGACGACGACGACGTCTTTCCCGGCGCGAACTCCGACGGAACGATCGCGGCGCAGACGTTGCCCAGCGGGCCGGACTATCCGACGGAGAACTACCAGCGGATGGTGGTCGCCGCGTTGCACACGGCCCGGCGGCACGTGATCATCACGTCGCCCTATTTCGTCCCCGACGAGGCGTTCTTGCAGGCGATCGAGGTCGCCGTGTTGCGCGGCGTCGAGGTCGAAGTGATTTTACCCCGCCGCTGCGATCAGATCATGGTCGGCGCGGCGTCGCGGGCGTATTACGACGACCTCTTGCGGCTAGGCGCCAGGGTACACCTGTACGACAAGGGGCTTCTGCACGCGAAGACGATGAGCATCGACGACGCGGTGGCCCTGATCGGCTCGAGCAATTTCGACATCCGCTCGTTCGCGCTGAATTTCGAGATCAGCCTTTTGTTCTACGGGCAGCGCGTGACGGAAGAACTGCGGCGGCAGCAAAACCGGTACATCGCCGCCTCGACTCGACTCAGCGCCGAGCAGTGGAACGCCCGGCCGGCTAGGGCGAAAATATTGCAGAACATCGCAAAACTGCTTAGCCCTCTGCTGTGATGGGGTCCCCCTTGTCCGGGCATCCCGCGCATTCGCTACTCCGCGGCGCCTCAGTCCGCCCGCCGGTTTGACCCGTATGTCCGCGCGCCCTAGAATTCCTTAGCCTCGGGGAACGGGCTCCCCTTGACGGACTGTCGACGGAACGCCGGATGCTGGAGTTCATGCGCGATGGGCGCATGTTTGGGCTTTTTTCGACCGCGGGCGTCGCCCGCCGAGAACAAGGAGAAGCGACATGAGCAACGAATTTGGTACTTCGACCCCGAATCCGAAGTTTGGGGGATCGGACGCGCTGTCCGAGAACTGGGGCTGGTTCCTTGCCCTGGGCGTCGCGATGACCGCCGTGGGCGTGATGGCCGTGATCCTGCCCGGCCTCGCCGGCCTGGGGCTCACCCTGATGCTCGGGTGGCTGCTACTCGTGGGCGGCCTTGTGCAAGGGATTCACGCGTTCTTCACCAGGGCATGGAAGGGATTCTTCGTCCAGGCGTTGACCGCGATCCTTTACTTGATGGTCGGCCTGATCCTTCTGGCCAATCCGCTGGAAGGCATGTTGACGCTGACCTACCTGTTGGCGGCGTTTCTGTTGATCGAAGGCGTCTTCAAGATCGCCATGGCGTTTCAGATCCGCCCGGCCTCGAACTGGGGTTGGGTCTTTCTGAGCGGCGTCATGGCGATGGTCCTGTCGGCCGTCGTCTGGGCGAACCTGCCCGGTGATTTCGTCTGGGTCCTCGGCCTGCTGGTCGGCGTCAACATCATCTTCAGCGGCTGCTCGACGATGATGATCGCGTTGGCCGCCGGCGGCTATCCGGCCGTGACCGGCCAACACGGAATGTCGCCCAAGAGCCACGCCTAAGCGGCGCAGCGAAAGCGAGCCGCGACCGTAAACCAAACCGAGCCGTAAACCAAACCGAGCCGCGACCGTGAGGAAGCGGGGGGTGGTGACTCACCATCCCTACCGCTTCCTATCGGGCGCGGCTCGACTTCGTCGCGGCCCGTCCCTTCTTTGACCTATGTCCGCCAACTGCGTATACTGCAGTCGGTGGGAAGCACGAAACACCCGCGGTGAGCGTCCGATGGAAGACCCCGGTCTGTTGCTGTTGATCGTCGGCGGGGCGGTGGCCGTCGGGTTGGCGGTTATGTGGACGGCGCGAGGATGGGTCCGCTGGGCGGCCCGGAGCCGCCAGGCGAGCCAGCGGGTGTTGATCGAAGACGCGCTGAAGCATTTTCATCACTGCGAATACCTCGACCAGCCGATGACGCTGGAGAGTCTCTCCGGCGCGGTTCAGGTTTCCCGCAACGCGGCGTCGCGGCTGCTTGCGCGACTCGAATCGCTCGGATTGGTTCGGCCGGTGGATCACCATTGGGATCTGACGACCGAGGGCCGTCGCGACGCGCTGCGGATGGTCCGCGTACACCGGCTGTTCGAGAAATACCTGGCCGAGCGGACGGGCGTGGACGAGGCCGCCTGGCACGAAGAGGCCGACCGGCGCGAACATACGCTCTCGGCCGAAGAAGTCGAGGCGCTCGCCGCCACGATGGGCGACCCGAGGTTCGATCCGCACGGCTCGCCGATTCCCACGCCCGAGGGCGAAATCGGTCCTGCTCGCGGCACCGCGCTGGCCACGCTGCCCGTCGGACAACACGCCGTGATCGTCCACGTCGAGGACGAGCCCGAGGCGGTCTACGCGCAGTTGGTCGCCGCGGGGCTGAGCGTGGGCACGCGGCTGCGGATGCTGGAAGCCGGCCCCCGGCGGATCCGCGTTGAGGCCCATGGCGACGAGCAGGTGCTCGCGCCGGTGGTGGCGGCCAACCTCTCGATCGTCCCCGTCCCCGCGACCGTGCCCGAGGAAGCAGCTTGCCGCCGGCTCTCCGAGTTGCCTTTGGGCCGGCGGGCCAGCGTGGTCGACATCGCGCCGGCGTGTCACGGTCCGCAGCGGCGGCGGCTGTTGGATCTGGGCGTGGTGCCGGGCACGATCGTCAAGACCGAGTTGCGCAGTCCCGGCGGCGACCCGACCGCCTACCTGATTCGCGGCGCGGTCATCGCGCTGCGAAAGACCCAAGCCGACTGGATCCGGGTGCGGTGCGTCTCGGAAACAGCGGAGTGAACAGTTGTCATGATCCCACGTGCTCACTGTGCCTCCGGCCAATGCCCTGCCCACCGCGCCCAGCAACTCGTCAAGCTCGGCGTGAGCATGGAGCGGTTCGACTACGTGGTGGCGTTGGCGGGCAATCCGAACACGGGCAAGAGCACGGTGTTCAACGCGATCACGGGGCTGCGGCAGCACACGGGCAACTGGCCGGGCAAGACGGTCACCCGAGCCGAAGGCGCGTTCTCGTACGGCGAGAGCCGGTACAAGCTGGTGGATTTGCCGGGCACGTACTCGTTGATGGCGGCGACGACCGACGAGGAGGTCGCGCGGAACTTCATCCTCTTCGGCCAGCCCGACGTCACGCTGATCGTCGTCGACGCCGCGCGGCTGGAGCGGAATCTCAACCTCGTGCTCCAGGTGCTGGAGATTACCGATCGGGCGGTGCTTTGCCTCAATCTGGTCGACGAAGCCCGGCGGCATCGCATCACGGTGGACGAGGCGCGGTTGTCCGAGGAGTTGGGCATCCCGGTCGTCGCCACGTCGGCCCGATATGGAGAGGGAATTCCGCGACTGCTGGAGGTGATCCACCAGGTGGCCACCGGCCAGGTGACGTGCGCGCCCCGCCGTCTCGCCCGGCATGACCCGACGGCCCAAGAGGTGGTCGACCAGTTGTCCGAGCGGCTCGAGTCGGTGATGCCGGGGCTGCTCAATCCACGGTGGGTTGCCCTGCGACTGCTCGACGGCGACAAACCCATTGCTGAAGCCGTGGAGTCGGGCGAACTGGTCACATTGTTCCGCCCGGACCAGACGGACGCCACGCCGTCCCCCGCCGACCGAGAGCCCGTCGCCGCCGAACCGGCTGCCCCCGCCGCCGCGTCGCGGGACGACGTCGTCGCGTTGGCCTCGTCATTGCGATGGACTCTCGGGCCGAATTTCCATCAGTCGGTCGTCGAGGCTATCTACACCGAGGCTGCCGGAATCGCCGACCGATGTGTCACGCGGGACGAGCGCCGCTCGCGATTCGACCTGGACGCGACGCTCGATCGGCTCGTGACCAGCCGGTGGCTCGGCATGCCGCTGATGATCTTGATGCTGGCCGTGGTGCTCTGGATCACCGTGTCCGGGGCCAACGTGCCTTCGTCCATGCTTTCCGACCTGTTGTTGGGCACCGTTTATCGGACGCTGACGGACGCCGCGGCGGCAATCGGGATGCCCTGGTGGCTCGACGGGCTGCTGATCGACGGGATGTACATGGCCACCGCCTGGGTCGTCGCCGTGATGCTGCCGCCGATGGCCATCTTCTTCCCGCTGTTCACGCTGCTGGAAGATTTCGGCTACCTGCCGCGCGTGGCGTTCAACCTCGACTCGATGTTCCGCCGCGCCGGCGCCCACGGCAAACAGGCCCTGACGATGTGCATGGGTTTCGGGTGCAACGCGGCCGGCGTGGTCGCCACTCGGGTGATCGACAGCCCACGCGAGCGGCTGATCGCCATCATCACGAACAACTTCTCGCTGTGCAACGGCCGCTGGCCGACGCAGATCATGATCTCGGCGATTTTCCTCGGGGCACTCGCGCCGCCGTATCTGGCCGGGCTGGTCTCGGCCGCGGCGGTGGTGGGCGTTGCTCTCTTGGGCGTGGCGATGATGTTCCTCGTGTCCTGGGCCCTGTCGCGGACGGTGTTGCGGGGCGAGGCCTCGACGTTTAGCCTCGAACTGCCCCCGTACCGGCCGCCAAAAATCCTCCAGACGCTCTACACGTCGCTCGTCGACCGGACGCTGTTCGTGCTCTGGCGGGCGGTGATGTTCGCCATGCCCGCCGGAGCGGCCATCTGGCTCGTGGCCAACGTCCATGTCGGCGGGGTCAGTCTGGCCAAGCATTTCGTCGACCTGACCGACACGCCCGCCGCGTGGATCGGTCTGAACGGCGTCATTCTGCTCGCCTACATCGTGGCCATTCCGGCCAACGAGATCGTCATCCCCACCGTGCTGATGCTCACCGTGGTGACCACGGGCGTGGCCGGCGTAGGCCACGGGGCGGGCGTCATGTTCGTGGACACGGAAACGACCACCGCCGAAGTCCTCCAGGCCGGCGGCTGGACGGTACTGACCGGGGTGAACCTGATGCTCTTCAGCCTCTTGCACAACCCGTGCTCGACGACGATCTACACGATCTACCGCGAGACCGGCAGCGTGAAATGGACGTTGCTGGCGACGCTGCTGCCGCTCGCGATGGGCATGGTCGTCTGCTTCGTGGTGGCCCAGATCTGGCCGCTGTTCTCATAGCGTCAATCGCTGAAACCGAAGTTGTCGGAAAACAACCTCGCCAAAGCGTCCAGAGCCTCTTCGGCGTCCGGCCCGCTTGCCGACAAGGTAACCTCGGCGCCTTGCGGCACTCCAAGCGACATGACGTGAAGGATCTCGCCGGCATCGGCCTCCCGCTCGCTTGTGCGGATCTTCACCTTCGACCGGAAACGGCGAACCGTGTTGACAATGGCAAGGCATGGGCGAGCGTGAAGCCCGGGCGAATGCGTCACCGTTATCTGCCGTGTTGCCGACCGTTTCGACATCTGACCTCCGTCCGCCGGGTCTTCCGCCTCAAGCTCCGGGAATCCGGCTTTCGTGCTACCACCCTTTCCGACGCCACACGATGCGCACCGTCGCCACCGAGACCCCGGCCAGGGCGATAATGAGCCAGAACGTCAAGGGATGATCCCTGCCTGGAAAAGGCACGTTCATCGAGAAGATGCTAACCACCAGTGTTGGCAGCATGATGGCGATGGTAATGATCGTCAGGGTTTTCATCAGCCAGTTGAGGTTGTTGCTGACGATGGAGACGCGAGCGTCCATCATGCTGGCAAGAATGTTCGAGTAGATTTCAGCCTGCTCGTAGCACTGGCTGTTCTCGATGAGCATGTCGTCGATGAACTCAAGATTCTCCGCGCTGAAGCCGATCTTCGGCGCGGCGTGCTTGAGACGCTCGATCAATTTCGCATTGGAGTTGATCGCGTTGAGGTAGTAAACCAGGCTCTTTTCCAGGCTGAACAGGTTCAGCAGGTACTTGTTCTGCATCGAGGCGGCGATCTGGTCCTCCAGCGATTCGGACACCGCGTTGATGACCTTGAGATGCTCCACGAAATGGAAGATGGAACCGTATATCTTCCTCAAAACAAGGTCCGAAAGGGAGGAAATCTTGGCGAACGGCTTGCCCTGGAAAACCGGCATGTCGTCCGAGACGACGATCACGAGCTTGTCGGCAAAGAGAAAGAGGCCCGTCGAGGCAATACGAAAGGCGAACTCGTCCGCGCTCGAATAATTGCGGGGCCGCTTGTAGATGATCGCCACGTGCTCGGGCTCGATCTCCAATCGGGCCAATTCATCCGGGTCGAGGGCCGAGACCAGGGTGTGTTCGTCGATCTTGAGGGTCTCAACGAGATACCTGCGCTCCTGCTCGTCTGGGTTCACGTACACGTGCACGTTGCCCGTGAGATCACCGTTTGGAGCGACCTTGCCGTCGACCAATTCCATTTGCTGGAGCATACCGCCACCCTTTGACTGCCCGTCGTTCCTCGCCTGTTCCATCCGGGAATCGGCCGCCAACAGGGCGGCCCGCGGACTCGTGGTCTGCTCGCCTCGTTTGGGCTTCCTACACGGCGGGAGCCCCCCGACGCCATCCCAGATTCCTTAACATAGCATAGCTTTGGGCGGCCCACAAGGATCCAACGGCGCTTTGGTGGGACTCGCCGCGCTCGGCCCGCCCTACACTTGTTCTGCTACCAAAGCCCCTTTGTCCGGCGGCGGATCGCTTCGCTGGTGAGTTGCGTGTCGATGCCGCTCGGGCCGGTGGCGTCCTCGGCGGACGCCGCTTGGGCAAGGACCGGCCGGAAGCACGCCGCCACGCTCTCGGGCACGAACCGCGTTCGCTGCGCGTAGCCGTGCGAGTCGCTCATGCCGCGCTGGTAGCGGTAGTACCGCAACGGGCAGCAGACGTACAGCCAGTCCTTCGCCCGGGTGAGTGCCACGTAAAACAGCCGCCGCTCTTCCTCGATTTCCTCGGGCGAGCCGGTCGCCATGTCCGACGGGATGTTGCCGTCGGCGGCATGGATGACGTACACGCAGTCCCACTCCAGGCCCTTGGCCGAGTGGATCGTGCTCAGAACCAGGTAGTCGTCGTCCAGAAGCGGCGGGCCGGCGAGGTCCTGCGTCGAACTGGGCGGGTCGAGCCTGATCTCCGAGAGCATCATCTGGCCGCCACCGCTACGGTCGGGTGCCTGGCGAGGTTATCCAGACCGCTCGCCCCACGGTCTACTCGTGGGAGTCTTGACGCTTGATGTCATGGGAATTTTGGCGGTTGGCTTTGAGAAGGCGGGCACCGTGGGCGAGGGTTTCGTCGGAATGATTCTCGTGCAGGAAATGCGATTCCGTGCCCAGGCGGGCGCTCATGCGTACATCGAGCAACCTTAGGGTATCCGCTTCGGCGACTCGGTTTCCGCAGATTTCCAGGACCCTCTGCACCGCGACGGATGCTCGAACCACGAAGAGATTGTGCCGATCTTTGCGTCGCTCGGCCGGACTGTGCAATTCGAATCCCAGCCACCGCATGAGTCTTTCGCCCTTCGTCGTCGCCGCAATCGCGTAGGTGTTTTCCACCGTCTCCAGATCGGCCACCCGCTGGATAATCGCCGACAGATTTGAGAGGACCGAAATAATCCGCATCCGCCCCACGGCCCGATTGGGCACGTGGTACGCGTATCCCCCGCTGGCAACTCGCAATCGTCGTGGCATGGCCAGAGACTACCAATTCCCACCGGCTTCATCAAGAACAAAGACTCCCGACCCCCTTTTGCTTCGCTGGAACTGGCAGCGGCGTTTGGAACCTCCGCCGAGGTATGGCTGAATCTTGAATCTGCGTATCGCCTCAGCCTTGAAGGGGGGTATCCAAGACCGGTCGGGGAGGACATCGGGAATACGGTCACTGAGACAGTTCCACCGCACACGAGGGGGTAGGTAGTTGCGGAAAGTCGCCGCCCATGTTAATCTGGGGTATATGACGTGTCATTGTGGGCGGGGAACGGCTTCCGTCGGCCCCTGACGCGCGGGCTCTTCTTCCTGGATTTCTCCGTGGTGCGGTGTCATGGGTAGCGTGAAGACAATCGGGCTGTTGATGCTGTTGGCCGTTTCGCCCGCCTTGGTACACGCCGCGACGGTGACCGTCCGGTCCGACGACCTGTTGTTGCCCTACTCGGACGGGCCGAGGACCGGGGCGTTTGACGTCTACGTTCGCGTCCAAGGCGATGACGCGCCGCAAGTGTGGGGCCAGTCCGTCCGCCTGGAATTGCTGGACACCGGCGGCGGCCTCACGCTCTCGAGCATGGAGCCGACGCCCTCAACCGGCCTGCACCCGTATCTCCTGCCCGATGGGGACTTTCAGGGCAGCACCGACGGCGCTACCGCCGAGGCGGCTGACTTTCTGCTCACGGGCTCGGTGCCACTGACCGATGGCGCCGGGCTGGCGCGCATCGCGTTTTCCATCGCCGGCTCAACGACCGGCGAGTTCCATTTCGCGTTCGATCCGAACGAGACGGACGGGACGTTCTTGGCCGAGGATCCGGAGGGCTACGTGCCTTTGACCCTTCGGGCCGGCACGATTCGGGTGATGCCGTTGGGCTGGATACCGATGCCCGGCGACGCCAACGGCGACGAGCGGGTCGACGACGCCGACGCCTCGATCCTGGCGAGTCACTGGCGGCAGCCCAACGGCGCGACGTGGGCGGACGGCGATTTCAACGAGGACGGCGAGGTGAACGACGCCGACGCGGCGATCCTCGCGGCTCATTGGCAGCCGGCCGAGAGCAGATCCACACCCACGCCAGAGCCGAGCACGCTCGCCCTGTTGGTGCCCGCCATGCTGGGAGTGTTTTGGCTCCGCCGCGCGGCCTCTCGCCGAGAGAGATGAGCTGCGACCGGGTGGCCGTTTCTGAGCGTTGCGAAGGGCGTGGCGAAAATGCGCAACGATTCAGTCGCGCCCTTCGTCCCTCGGGGGCGTGCCACCCGATCAGAGATGAACCGGACTCGCTTGGCACATCGGGCGCCATGATCTTGCCCTTGCCGGTCGGCAGCGTCCCCATAGCTGCATGGGACCGGTTGCGTGCCCCCGCGTATGGTAGTTGACACTGCCAGACGGAGGGTTACATTGGGAAGTGGCTGACCGATCGGGTGGCACGCCCCGAGCCCCAGGAGAAAGGGCGTGGTCAGCATCCAAGGCGGTTCATCCACGCCCTTCGCCTCGGGCTCAGGGACGTGCCACCCCACCGCGGACCGCGGGCTTCCGCCTCGCGGCTGATTTCCCCACGGACCACCGGCAACTGACAACCGACCAGGAGAACCGATCATGCGATCCCACGAACACGAGTGTCACGGCTGCTGTCTTGACCGGCGCGATTTCCTGCTTTCGATGGGCACGGCGGCGGGCACGGCGGCGCTCTTGGCCCGCGGCGCCATTACGCTGGCGCAGGCCGACGGCGCGGCGCGGCCCAAGCGGCAGCCGGCGCCGGTTCGCGGGGCATTCCTCTATCCTCCTTCCCAGACTCTCCGCGAGGCCGGCTACTATAGTTGGCCGGGTTCCAGCTTCGACGCCGAGGGCCATCAGAAGCGCTACGCCGCCGAAATCGACAAGATCCAGAAACGACTCGGCATGTCGATCGCCATGGACGCCGCGCCCTTGGACGACGAGGCCGGCGTCGCGCGGTTCATCCAGGACGTCAAAGCCGCGCCGCCGGCCGGGCTGTTGTTGGTTCCCTTCAAGAAGAACCATTGGCCGCACGTCGTCCGGATCATCGAGGAGACGAAGCTGCCGGCGGTGGTGCTCGCCACGCTCGGCGTGCTGCTGATCGACCAGATCAGGCAGCTCCATCGAAAGCCCGGCGTATACCTGATTAGCGCGATGGACGACTTCGCCTCGCTGGAGCAGGGGATGAAGATGTTCCGCGCCGCGCATCGGATGCGGGAGAGCCTGCTGGTGAACCTGGCCGGCGCGCCGCCCGGCGAGGTCGAGGTGCCTCGCTTGGGCACGCGGGTGCGGACGGTTCCGCTGGAACGATTCTATGCCGTCTTCAAGGCGACCGAGACGACCGACGCGGTCCGAAAGCTGGCCGCGTCGTACCTCAAAGGGGCGAAGGAAACCGTCGAGCCGACCGAGGCCGACGTCGTCGACGCCGCCCGGGCGTACATCGCGCTGAAGGAGATCATCCGCGCCGAAGGGGCCGACGCGCTGATGATGGACTGCCTGCCGGGCTTGCAGCAACCGCACAAGCACGTGCCGCCGTGCATGGGCTTCATGTCGCTGCGCGACGAGGGCATCCCGGCCGGCTGCCAGGCGGACCTGAACGCGACGCTGTCGATGATGCTGGTTCAGGAGATGTTCGGCCTGCCGGGCTTCCAGCAGAACGCCTCGGCCCAGACCGAGGCGAACCACTACTTCGGCGCGCACTGCACCTGCCCTTCGAAGATGAACGGACCCGACGCGCCGGCCGAACCGATGATCCTCCGGACGCACGCCGAGGCGGGCTGGGGCTGCGTCCCCCAGGTCCTCTTCCCGGAAGGACAGGAGGTCACCATGATTTCGTATCAGTCGGGCGAGACCCCGCAAATGCTCATCTACGGCGGCAAGGTCGTCCGCTGCTATCCCAAAGCGCCGGGCGGCTGCCGCACGAACATCGAGATGACCATCAACGAGGTCGCCGACGCCTGCGACACCAAGGGCATGCACCAGGCCATCTTCTATGGCAACCACGCCCCGGCGTTGCGAACGTTCTGCCGGCTTTACGGGATCGAGGCGGTGAGTTAAGAACGTCCGCTACGCGCCGGCCTTCAATAGTTCCAGCCGTCGGGCGGCCTCGCGCTTTCCGATGCCGCGCACCGCAACCAGGGCGGCAAGCTGTTCGGCGCGCGGCCGCGATTTGCCCTTCTCCCAGTTGTAGATCGTCAGCGGCGAAACGCCGACCAGAAGGGCGTAGTCCGCGGCCGAGAGATCCAGCCGATCCCGTTGGGCCTTGACCGAGCGGGCGGAAAAGCGGACGCCTTCGGCCGCCGATTCGGACGCCGCCCCGGCCGCGGGCTTTTCGAGACGCCTTCGCTCCCGAATCTGGAGGAAGGCGAGTTTCCGCTCCTGGTCCCGGAACTGCCGTTTCAGGCTCGCGATTTCGCGCCGATACTGGGCGACGGCCTGCTTGGTCGCGGCGGTCTCGTTCTTGATTTCCTTCTTCGCCAAACGGCGAATTTCCTCTTTTATGGCGCCAGCTAAATTGGCCATCGAATTCTCCCTCGTGCTTGGCACGGCCGTGGTTGATCGGGACAGGGTGGATATCAATGATATTATAGCCCAAGGTCGGGCGGGTCGCACAATCGTCCGAGAGAGGGGCATCCAATCGGTCATCTCTCGGGGTGCGATTGCGGCATGAAACTGCTGCCCGCCTCACGACGACGAGAAGGCGACACCCTCGACTTCCACGAGCAGTTCGGGCCGGCAAACGTCGGCCACGGCGTAGATGATGGGAAGCTCGCCGAGCCGCCCTTCGCAGACCGCCCGAGTCTTCTCGTAGTCCGACTGACGCTTGATGTAGACTCGCACCTGGGCCAGATCGGCCAGCGTCGCGCCGAGCCCCGACATGTCGTGCCGCGCGAAGTTCCCCGCCGAAATCAACGCCTCGATGTTGTCGAGCGTCTGGCGGGTTTGCGCCTCGACGTCGTCGGGGTGGCGGCTCGTCGAATCCGTGATGCTCGCCGTGCCCGAAACGAATATCGTCGCCATCGACCCGGCGACCACGGCCATCGCCCGGGCGAATTTCGGACTCGTGGGGCCGTACTTCGCCGCGTAGTCGAACGCGGAGGTCTGCTGGGGATTCTCCAGCGGCACGAGTCGGACGTCGTCGCGCGGGGTGACCAGGGCGATGCAACTCATCAGAACGTCGCCGCCGTCGGTGCCGATGCCGGTGCTCGCCGGATAGATGTCGCGGACGGCGCCCGGCGCGACGTGGTTGTTGCCGAAGTGGACGTCGCGGTAGAAGTCCGTTCGCGCCCGATTCAGCTCCTTGTAGCGTTGGGTCGCGCCTTCCGGCCCAACGATGTCGCCCAGGTACAACCACGTCCGGACGACGTGATCGTAGCGGGCTCCAGCGTCGGCGAGGTGCCGGCTCATGCGCCGGAAGGCGTCCAGCGAACGGTCGTAGACGCCGTCGGCAAGCGTTTCGGGAAAGACCTGGTCGCAGTGGATCCAGGCAACGTCGTTGTGCCGCGTGATCACCACCCGCTCGCCGCGCCGCTCGATCTCGACTTCGCCGGGGCGTCGCCCGACGCCACACGCCTCGATCGACAGCAGCTTTCCCTGGCACGGGGCCTGGGGGACATAGGTGGTGGCCGGCAACTCCCTGCCGTAGAACGCCTTGATCAACCGGCGGCACTGACCGATTTGGTCCGCGTCGCGAAGGAACACGGACTGCTTGACGATCGAGCCGCGAGTCCCCTCCTCGTCGATCACGGCCTCGATCGTCCCGAGCGCGTCGTGGAGTTGATGGGCCAGATCGGTCCCCGTCCGGGGTACCGCGGCCGCAAAAACGTGGCGTACGCCGTTGATCTCGACGACCGAATAGCCAATGCCCGCGCTGGACTCTTTTCTGATCATGGACGTACCTTGTCGGAAGTCCGTCCTCGGACGGCCAGAGGTGGGAAGCCGCGATCGACGTTCGCCGGGGATGGGCCGCATCCGCCGCGGTCAACGAGGCGTGGTGGGTTCCTTCTAGGGGCCGAAACGAGGCTGTCTTCCGCGCGCCCGGCCCCGGAGGGTTCGGGTACCGCGTGCCGCGCGAGGGGCCCTCGCGCGACCCTCATTCTGTCATACTGGCGGGCAAACCGCAAGCGCGAAGACCCCGCATCCGGGTCCCCGCGGCTTGCCAAGCGTCCGACGACCGCGGATAATGCGCCGGACCGCGAGGGGGACAGTCCCATTTTCGCGGCGACAACGCCATCCAGCGGGGCTGCGCTTGCCGCGCCGCGAAAATCGGGACAGTCCCCTGGCCGGAAAATGCGGTGGCAACGAAGACCTCGCCGCGCATTCCGCAGGCGTTTCCCCGCCTCTGTGGGGACGCCGTGTCGCAATAGCGGTGGCAACACGTTGCCCAGGGCGCCCACATGATTCATGGTAGCATGGACGAAAACACGGCCATCGAAACCCTGATTTCCGGTCTCAACCCCCAGCAACGCGCCGCCGTCGTACACGGGCGGGGGCCGCTGTTGATCGTGGCCGGCGCGGGCACGGGCAAGACGGCGACGCTGGTCCATCGCGTGGCCTGGCTCATCGCCCGGGACACGCCCGCCGAGCGGATCATGTTGCTGACCTTCACCCGCCGCGCCGCCGCCGAAATGCTCCGCCGCGCCGACGGGGTCCTGCGACTTCTGGACGCCGGCGCGGGCGGTCCGAAAAGCGGCCGCGTCTGGGGCGGCACCTTCCACGCCATCGCCACCCGAGTGCTGCGACGCTACGGCAAGGCCATCGGCCTGCGCGAGGGGTTTTCGATCCACGACCGCGCCGACTCCGAAGACCTCATGAACGTGGTTCGCACCGGGCTGGGGCTCGCCAAGAACGACCGGCGGTTTCCCAAGAAGGCCACCTGCATGGCGATCTACAGCCGGTGCGTCAACAGCCGCGGCCGGCTCGAAGACGTGCTCCCGGCCCACTTCCCCTGGTGCGGCGAATGGGACAAGTAACTCAAGCGGCTGTTCGACGCCTACGTCGACCGCAAGGAGACCCTCGGCGTGCTGGACTACGACGACCTGCTGCTGTTCTGGCACGCCCTGTTGGCCGACCCCGCCGCGGGCGAGGCCATTCGCCGGGAGTTCGATTGCGTGCTGGTCGACGAATATCAGGACACCAACGCGCTGCAGGCGGAGATCCTGCTCGGGTTGTCTCCGACCGGCGAGGGTGTCACCGTGGTCGGCGACGACGCGCAGTCGATCTACGGCTTCCGCGCGGCCACTGTGCGTAACATCCTCGATCTGCCCAAGCAGTATCCGGGCATCACGGTGCTCGCCCTGGAGCAGAACTACCGCAGCACCGAGCCGATCCTGGCCGCGACCAACCAGGTCATCGGCCTGGCGAAGGAGCGTTACACGAAGAACCTATGGTCCGAGCGGACGCAGGGCGAGCGGCCCGCCCTCGTGACCTGCGAGGATGAGGACGATCAGACCGAGTACGTGATCCGGCACATCCTCGAGCACCGCGAGTCGGGCATCGACCTGCGCCGGCAGGCGGTCTTGTTTCGCGCGTCGCACCACAGCATGGGCCTCGAAGCCGAGCTCGCGCGGCGGAACATCCCGTTTCACAAGTACGGCGGGCTGAAATTCATCGAAACGGCCCACATCAAAGACCTCATGGCCTTCCTGCGGCTGGCCGAGAACCCGCGCGACCTGGTGGCCGGCGGGCGGCTGCTGCCGTTGGTGCCGGGCATCGGTCCGACGAAGGCGCGGCAACTCATGGAGATGCTCGCCGGCGAAAACGGAGATTTCGCGGCGTGGAAACGATGGAAACCGCCGGAGGCCGCCCGTGGGCTATGGCCGGCGCTGGTGGAACTGGTTGCGGATCTAGCCCGGTCAAAACGTCCGCTGCCGGAGCAGATCAGCCAGGTTCGGTAGTTTTATACGCCGCTTCTGGCCCAGTTGTACGACAACCCGGCGCCGCGGGGCCGGGACCTCGAGCAGTTGGAGCAGATTGCCGGGCGGTACCGCGACCGTCAGACGATGCTCTCGGAGATCACGCTCGACCCGCCCAGTTCGACGCAGGACCTCGCCGGCCCGCCGCTGTTGGACGACGACTACCTGGTGCTGAGCACGATCCACTCGGCCAAGGGTCTGGAGTGGGACTGCGTGTACGTCATCCACGCCGCCGACGGCAACATCCCGTCGGACATGGCCACCGGCTCGCCCGAGGAAATCGAAGAAGAGCGGCGGCTGTTTTACGTGGCATTGACTCGGGCGAAGGACTGGCTGTACGTATGCTGCCCGCTGCGATATTACCGCTATCAGCGCGGCATGAGCGACGCGCACGGCTACGCGCAGCGGACCCGCTTCGTGCCCGAGCGCGTCGCCGCGTGCTTCCGCCCGGTGACTGCCGAAGCGGCACCGGGCGAGGGCGCCTTCGGCCCCAGCGACATCGACACGCAACTCACCAGCGAAGCCATCCGCCGCCGGACGAAGCGGCTGTGGTAGCAGCTGGTTGGCACGGCTGACTGGTGCCGTTGGCGTATAATCCCTTCCACATAATGCGCTACAGCAACATCCCCTTGTGTCCTCTTCGTATTGCATCGAAACGGGGTATTGTGCTATAGATTTGCTTTGGTCGTAACTGGTTGACAGTCAGGAGATTATGTCATGGAGGACTGGTCATGGACGATCTATCGCGGTTCTGTTGTCAGAATTCT
>JAPLNP010000427.1 GCA_026401055.1 Planctomycetia bacterium | reverse complement strand
GCGACGGCCGCGACGTGCCCGGATCCAGCTTGCGCTCGAACTCGTCGAGAGCCACCTGGAAGCCCAGGTCGACCCGATCGCGCAGGAGCCGAATCGCGACGTCGCGGCCGTTTCCCTCGACGAGCGTTTGGCTCGTCTCGGGCGTGTCCGAGAAACCGTCGCCCAGCCAGAACTCCTCGGCGTTGCCGTCGACGGTCAATCGGATCTTCGCCCGTTGCTGTTTCATCCGCTTCATCGGCTCCGGGTTTTCGAACCCGACAGCCTCGACGCGGACGCCCGGCTCCGCGGCGGGGAGAAATCTGTCGACGTAGATCGTTGCCGGCACGTCGCTCTTGTCGAAGACGACGACCGGCGAGCGATCGAGGGGCAACTCGGCGATTGGCGCGACGTCGATGCCCCGGCACTCGCGATAGTAGAGCTTCTGGTCGTCGCCCTGGAGAATGTCCACCTGGGGCTCCGCCGCGGCGGCGATTGCCTGAGGCGGAACCCCGTCCGCCGCCTCGTCGCGCTTCGCGGTCGGATCGAACCAGTAGCTTCCGAACACGCCATTTTGCCGATCCTGCTGATCCAAGTCCGTGCGGTAGGCGTGCAGCAAGAGCGCTCCCGGCCGCGAGTCGGGCTCCTTGGGATACGTCCGCAGATAGACGCGAAGGCTCGCCGGTTCAAAGCGGACAAGCTCGACCTTCATGCCCGACTCGCCCAGCGGAACCGGCGGCTTGCCTTCGATATCCTCAAGCGGCAGGCAGTGTTTCTTCCCGCTGGCGTGCAAGACGAGTTGGCCCAAGCGGCCGAGCGGGCCCTCCGGCCGGCTGTCGCGGAAGGCGTCCGTCTCGGCCTTGCTCGCGGCCATGCGGAAGACGACCCACTGGCCGTCGGTAAGCGGCTCGCGCGAGCCGATGGTCAACGGGTGGTTCGGCATGTGGGGGCTGCGTAGCCGCCGCACCGCCAGCACCAGCGACCGCGACGCTTCGGCGTCGCGCTTCCGGGCAGCCCGGCCACGGCATACGGCCAAGGTCAACTCCGGCACGGGCAGCTCGCGCGAGTCGCTGTAGTAATCCAGCACTTCGAGCGTGATCCCGTCCCGCTCCAGCAGCGTCCCTTGATCGCGCCGGGCGAGCCGCCACGGGAACGAATCGAGCGAGGCGTAATCGTCCCAATTGAACGGCCCGGGCTGGAACGGAATCTCGATCGTCTCCGGCGAGTTGTCCGTCTTGTTGCGGGGATGAACGACCAGTTCAAAATGCTGCGAGTCCTCGAATGCGGTGGAGGAGCGATCGCCCTCGAAGACCGCCAACTGGGCATCGATGCCGTTCCGGCGGCTGATCCAGCATCCGACCAGAAGGACGAGGATGCCGGCGTGGACGATCAAGAAGCCGATCAGGTTTCGTTTCCAAGGGAACCGCGCGACGGCGGCGGCCAGGACGTTCACTCCCAGCAGGCCCAGCAGGGCGGCGAACCACCAGGACCGATAGACGCCGAACCCGACGGCCGCCGCGCCGTACTCGCTCTCGATCCAAGTGGCCCACGCCAGCACGGCCGCGCTAAGCGTAATCACCACCGTGGCCAGTCGAGACGAGGCGAGCGCGGCAAGCACGCGAAGCAAGGCTCGAACGGGCATCGGCAGGTGGGAGGAATCTTGCTGGGGGTGGGGCATGGAGGCGTGTGTTTGTGGTGCAGGCGTCCCGCCTGCCGGGAAAAAACGCAGGCGAGACGCCTGCACCACAATGCTGAAGGGTCGGCAAAGTCGCGTCCAGGTAGTTTATTGTATCCGAGAACGCCCACGGCCGCGACGCCACCCCCCGGAGGAAGTGCGCGGGAAAGCGGAAAGCGGGGAGCGGAAACATGCGGATAGCGACGAGCACCGTCAACTGCGGGCTGCCGCCTCGCGGCTATTGCCCCCTTCAGTCTCTGGCCACCGACAACCTTCAACCGCGTCAATAGATCGTCGGCATCGTCTCGGTCCAGCCGACGACGGGGACGTCGGGGGCGAGGACGAACAACTCGACGCGGCGATTCTTGTGGCGGTCGGCGGCCGAGGCGTTCGGGGCGATCGGCTGATACGCCCCGAAGCCCGCCACGCCCATCCGCTCCGGCTTGATCCCCGCCCCGCGGAGTTCCTTGGCCACGGTCAGCGCCCGGGCGGCGCTGAGGTCGAAATTCGTCGCGAACTGCTCCGCGCCGGGCGTCTTGAGGATCTGGCGATCGTCGGTGTGGCCGACCACCATGACGCGCAGATCGGCGGCCTCGGGCGCGGCGAGCACTTGGGCCACTTCGGCGAGGACCTTTTCGGCGCCGGGCTTGAGATCGTCCTTGCCGCTGTCGAAAAGGATGTCGGTGTCGAGCTTGGCGACGCCGGAGCGCGGGTCGAACTGCAAGGCCGGATAGCGTTGGGAGATTTCGGCCAGGCGTCCGCCGATTTCGCCGGGCATCGCCCCGCGGCCGTTCACCAGGCCCATGAACTGCTTGTGCAACTCGTCGCGTTCGCGGCGGAAGTTGGCCAGTTGCTTGTCGTCGAGCCCGGCGCGGTCCTCCAAGAGGGCCAACTCTTCCTCGGCCCGCTTGAGTTGGTCCTCGGTGTTGCGGCCGTGGACCCTGAGGTTTTCGATCTCCGCGAGTTGGGCGCGGTTTTGCTCGGTCAGAGAGCGATTCTGGACGCGCACGGCCTCGAGTTGGCTTCGCGGCACGACGCAGCCGGCGAACGTGACGAGCAAGGCGCCGAGCGCCGCGCCCTGGAGAATTCGAGCGACGAGCGACATGATTCGACTCCTTTCGAATCGTTTTCGTCCGCGATGATCGAGCTTACGGCCGCCGGAGAATCGAATCCATAAGCAAACTGGTGACGGGCGTGGCCTGTTCCCAACTCCACATGTTTCGCGTCAGGTCGTACATGAACATGCCGACGATGACCAAGAGCACGGCGCACACCGACAGGCTGACGATGTTCCAGGTGGAGTAGGGGGCCTCGGGCAGAGCCATGGCGCCGGCCTGGGGCTGGGCCGCCGCGCCGAAATCGGTCACGACTCCCATGGGCGCGGCGGCGGGGCCCACCGCCGCTAGCGTCGCGGCGCCGAGCGGTCCGCCCACGTCGCCGTCGAGCATGGGGGCCATTTCGAGTTCGCCGGCCGACTCCTCCGGCTCCAGGGCGATCACCTGCGAGCCGCTCTCGTCGTCGTCCTGGCCGGTTCCGTCGTCCATGGGCGTGAGCATGAAGTCGTCGCCGTCGCCCGCGGCGGCGGCCAACCCGATGTTCGAGGCCTCGGCCAGCGAGAGCAAGTCGTCTTCGCCTTCGCCGAGTTCGAGCGACTCGTGGCTGCCGCCGGTCAGGTCGAGCGGTTCCTCGAGCGACAGTCCGCTGTCGGTCGGATCGATCAGCGAGATGCCGCTGTCGCCGCCCAAGGTGATGTCGCTTCCGCTCCCGCTGCCGCCGAGCACGAGGTCGTCGTCGTCCAGTTTTTCGCCGGTCAGGTCGATGGACGATCCGAGGTTCGCGGACGAATCGACGGCCATGTCGAGCTTGCTGTCGGCGAGCGACAGGTCGAGTTCCTCGAACCCGCTGACGGCCGAATCGACGGCGTCTTTTTTGGCGGGTTCGCGGCTCGGCGGGGGCCCGATGACCGTTCCGGAGGCGCCGGGATCGGACTCGCCGAACTCGATCTCGCTCAGAAGAACGTCCTGCTCCGACGCGGCGTCGCCCGACTGCCGCGCCAACTGGTCGACTTCTTCGGCCTTGAACTTCCAGTCGGCGCCGTCACGGTAGCCGTGCAACTGCTGACGCTCGCGCATCGCGTTGATCTCGGCGTGCGTGACTCCAAGAACCTCGGCCGCCTTTTCGATGTTGTAGAACTTGGTCGCCATGCCAAAATCACCTCTGTTCCGCCATAGCTTGAATCTCTTGCGCGAGCGGGCTCTTGCCGTTGAAGTCCGACATCTGCAAGTCCCAGTGGATGTTGCGAACGCTTCGCAGTTCGATCGCCCCGGAAGCCAAGTCGACGTGGTAGACGCTCATCACCTGCTGCTTGGGATCGATCACGGTCACTTGCTGATACTTTCCCTCGACCGTTTCGGCCAGCGCGATCATGCCCTCGCTCGCCACGCCCGAGCGAACCACCGGCATCCGCGGCGGCGCGGCGGCCTCCCGCCCCTCGGGCAGCGCGCCCGCCACGATCGTCACCAGCAAACCAACCAACACGGTTCCCAGGACCGTCGTCTTCATGACTCACCTCGAAGGGATTGCGGACGGCTGGGGCCTTCGTTCATTCTAAGTACCCCAGATTTTCATTGCAAGCAAAAACATCCCCGGGGAAGGGGGGCTCGACCAGGTTCTCGACGAGAACGAGCTAAGGAGGAGGTAGAAGGGCGGAGTGTACCGGTGCCGGGTTCGGGCCACAATATCAGCTTACCCAGTGGGGTCCCACCGCCCCCTTTTCAGCCGTACCCGCGGCACCTAGAATTAGTGCGGCCCGAGCGCATTCACCGCCAACTCCATCACCCCCGTCCCATGCAAGCGTCTGGCGACCCAAGCCCGGATTCCGGCCGCACGGTCGGCGTTCTGCTGAGCGGCGGGCTGGATAGTTCCATTCTACTGGGGGATATGCTTTTCCACGGACAGCGGGTTCAGCCATTCTATATCCGCTCGGGCTTGGTCTGGCAAAGGGAAGAGATGGCCGCCCTCGCGCAGTTTCTGCGAGCGATGGCCGCGCCCCGGCTGGCGGAGTTGGTCGTCCTGGACTTGCCCCTCGATGATCTGTATGGGGAACACTGGAGCGTGACGGGCAGGGCCGTGCCCGACGGGGCCAGCCCGGACGACGCCGTCTACCTGCCCGGCCGAAACGCCTTGCTCGTGATCAAGGCGGCGCTGTGGTGCCAGACGCGCGGCATCGGGGAGTTGGCCCTGGGCGTGCTGGGCAGCAGCCCGTTTGACGACGCTCGCTCACCGTTCTTCGAGAACCTCGAAGCGGCGTTGAATTGCCCTCCGGCGGCCCCGATTCGCCTGACCCGGCCGCTGGCCGAGTTGGACAAGCGCGGCGTGATGGAGTTGGGCCGCGACCTGCCGCTGGAGTGGACGTTCTCCTGCATCGCGCCGGTCGACGGCCTGCACTGCGGCGCGTGCAACAAGTGCGCCGAGCGGATGACCGCGTTTCGGTCGATCAACGCCCGCGATCCGACGCGGTATTCGGCAGACGGCAAGCGGTAGACGGTGTTCGGCAGACGATAGAGAGGTTAGCCATGTTTCGCGTGACTCGGGAAATCGACTTTTGCTATGGGCACCGGCTGCTGGACTACCGGGGGAAGTGCTCCCATCTTCATGGGCACAATGGGCGCGTGCTGATCACGATCGAGGCGTCGGAACTGGACCAACGGGGAATGGTCCTCGATTTCGGCGACATCAAGCGGGTGGTGAGCGCCTGGATCGACGAGCATCTCGACCACCAGATGATCCTTCGCCAGGACGATCCCGCGGTGCCCGTTCTCAGGCAACTGGGCGAACCGATGTTCCTGCTGGAGGTCAATCCCACGGCGGAGAACCTCGCCCGAGCGATCTACGACTACGCCGCCTCGCAGGGATTCCCCGTGGTCGAGGTGCGTCTCTCGGAGACGCCGCGTTGCCACGCGGTCTACAGCGGCGGGATGTAACGAATCAATACTCGTCGCCGCCGCCGAGCTTCTGTTCGACCTGGTCGGCCTGCCAGGCGATGGCGGACACCGCGCGGCTGACTTCGAGCGGGTCGAGCGTGGCGGCCGCCTGATTGGCCTGGAGGACCACCATCTCGGTCCCGTCCTGCTTCACCACGGCGAATGCCCCATGGAGCATCTCGGTGTTGTATCGCAAGAGCGACATCGCGTTGCGTTCCAGGGCCGGCCCACAGATCGAGCAGTAGGTGACGATCGCGTTGCCTTCCTGGTCGGTCTTGCCGAACTGGATCGTGACCTTCTGTTTGCGGAGGCTGCCGATCGGGACGGTCACCTGCCACGAATCACCCGACTCGACCAGCGCGTAGCCCGCCGCCTGAATCACCGAACGAACCGTCGCCCTCGGATCGGTCGTGGCTGGCGCCAGATTGCCGAAGTCAGGCCCTCCGCCCTGTGGCACGGCCGCTCTCGGCTGTGGTCCGGCTGCTCCCGGTTGTGGCACGGCCGCCCCCGGCTGTGGTCCGGCTGGCGGAGCGGCCCCTTGCTGCATTGCCTGTTGGATCATGCCTGGCATCATCATGCCGAAGCCGGCGCCGAGGCCCATGCCCATCGCGCCGCCGGTCCCGCCACCCTGCTCGGCCAGCTTCGCCATGCTGTTGGCCGCCTGGAACTTCATGAAGGCGTTCAGGTCGCCCACCGCCCCCATCGCGCTTCGGGTGTCGATCGCTTTCTGGACCTCTTCGGGCGGGGTAATCGCGTTGATGAAGAAGTCGGCCAATTCCAGACCGTACTTGGCGAACTCCTCGGCGACCTTCGCCCGGGTGGCCGCCGCGATCTCGTCGTACTTCGCCGGCAGGTCCAGGATGCTCATCTTGAGCGTGCCCAGGAGGTCGGTCATCCGGGCGACGATGAGGTCCTTGAGAAACGACGAGACCTCGTCGGTGGTGTACTTGCCCTGGGTGCCGACCAGGGTGTTGAGCAGCAGCGGGCTATCGACCACCCGAATTGAGTATTTTCCGAAACACCGCAATCGCACCATGCCGAAATCGGCGTCGCGGAAGGTGATCGGCTGCCGGGTGCCCCATTTCTGGTCGAGGAACGTTTGCTTGCCGATGAAGTAGACCTGGCACTGGAAGGGCGATTTTTCCCAGGGGATGGTGAGTATCCGGGTGATCAACGGGACGTTGGCCGTCGTGAGCGTGTGTCGGCCGGCCTGGAATGCGTCCATGGCCTTGCCCTCGCGGAAGAAGATCGCCTCCTGGGTCTCCTGGACGATCAATTGGGCGCCGAGCTTGATGTCGGTCGAGCCCGACGCGGGCACGCGCTCGACGATCGACTGGTTCGACTCGTCAAAAAACTGAATGACTTCCATGCGGATAGCCATGGTAGGGGCTCCTTCTGTTGCAGTGTCGCCTTTCGCTCCGCGAAAGCAGCGGTCTTTCGCAAAGCGAAAGGCAAGCACGCTACTTTCGCGGAGCGAAAGGCGACTCTTGTTTCCTCGCCAATCCTTAGTCCAGTCCTTTGAGCATGTCGGTCCGCGCGTGCCACTGGCTCTCCAGGTCGTCGATTTGGTTGAGCAGCTCGGGCAGCGCGTCGGCCGGCCCGCCGGGCCGCTTGGGCAGCGCCTCGATCGCCTCGGCCAGCGTCTGGACCTCGTCGATCAGGTCGACGTCATGTTGGTACACGCAGTCCAGCACCGCCTCGTCCACCTGAACCAGGTCGAAGAAGCCGCTGTAGCCCTGCATCGCGCTGCGGAACTGCCAGATCAGCTTGTCCAAGCGGCTTCGCAGGCGGTCGATTTGGGGCAATAGGTCGATGTCGCCCGCGTCGGCCAGCGGTCGGGCGGCGGCATCCAGGGCCTTCTTGGCGCGTTGGAGGCGGTTGGCGAGCCACTCGCGTTGCAGTTCATCGCTGTCGCGGCGGTACTCCTTTTCGAGATAGCCTCGAAAGCCGGGGATGTGGCGAAGGACACTTTCGATCCTGCCGCGATGCTCCGCGTGGTCTCGTGGTTCCGGCATGGTCTTCTCCCCCGTGCGTGGTGGTCACCGGCGGTCTTGGGAAAGCGATGCTCGATATCACTTTCGGGGCAGCGATGCCCCAGAAAGCGGTTCGTACCTCGATGCGGATTATTGCTCCCGCGGATGCTGACCGCATCATAACGAACCCCCAAGCTGGACGGAAGAGGGGGCCGTGGGAACGGCTCGCCCATTTTCTCGCTTCGCCCTGGCGTGACTCGGGGAGCTTTGGTATAGTCCGCCCTCGAATCCGTGGGTCCCCCGCCAAGGAGTTAGTGCGAGGCGAAGATATGACGACGACGGACCGTTGTGTGGGGCGAAAGTCCACCGGTCGGGGCCCGATCGGCCTTGGGCTGGCGTGTCTCGCGTGCGGCGCGATGGCCATCAGCGCGGCCGGGTGCTGCGGTCCGGGGGGCGGTGCCTGGCGAATGCCTTGGCAGCCCAAGCCCGAACGCGTCGTCGGCGTCACCCCGCCGTACGAGCGGATGCGCGAGTTGCGCGCGCTGGGGCGAACCTCGCATACGGCCAACCCCGCCCAGCAGGAGCTGGCCTCGGGCGAGTTGGCCGACGAGATCCGCGACGAACCCGACCCGCTTCTTCGGGCTCAGATTGTCCGGACGCTGGCCGGTTACCCGACCGAGAAGGCCGCCATGGTGCTCCGCAACGCGCTGGAGGATTCGTCGTCGGAGGTTCGCATGGCGGCGTGCGAGGCCTGGGGCCGGCGCGGCGGGCCGGAAGCCGTCAAGCTCTTGGGCGAGCGTGTCGGAAGCGACACCAACGGCGACGTGCGGCTGGCGGCGGCGCGAGCGCTGGGAGAGACCCGCGACCCCGGCGCGGTCGCCGGTTTGGCCGTCGCGTTGGAGGACCAGGACCCCGCGCTGCAATATCGGGCGGTGCTGTCGCTACGCGAGGTGACGGGCAAGGATTTTGGCAACGACGTGAACCGTTGGCAGCAGTACGTCAAGGGCCAGACTCCCGAGCCGGACTCGGGTTCCACGTCAATCGCCCAACGGCTGCGACAGATTTTCTAGGAGCCGCGTGATTCTTGGCGTCTTTGCGCTTGCTCCGGGACCGGGAAATGCTTAACATTACGGCGGTTGAGGTGCCCATGGACCAAGGCCTGATGACGTTGCCCTCGCTGTCGACCGAGCCCGTGCTGCCCGTGGCGACGGGTCGCCCGGTGCCCCGCGAACCCGCGAATCCCGCCGTTATGAAGACCCTGCGACTGACAGACCGATTCAAGACACTCTTCCAGTTGGCCGTCGACATGGCGGGGGCGACCGGCGCCGAGAGCGTTCTGCTGCTGGCCGAAGGCGTGGCCGATTGGCCGCGAATCAAGGGTCTGGCCGGCAACCAGAAGGTCATCGTCGCGGCCGACACGTCGGGGATCCTCTCGGGCGTGAAGGAGGCCGGCCTGGAATCCGTCTTGCTCGACATGCCCGAAAGCCCCATCTACGAGCAGATTACCCAGGCCCTGCTCGAAGCCGTGGCCGATGACATTCTCACGCCGGGCGCCACGGTGGTCGTCGTCTACTGCGGATTCGAGCCGGACCTGATCGATTCGGTCAGCGTGGTTCATCTGGGGGAGCACCTCGACCGCCTCACCGGCCGCGACCTTCGCCAACTGGAAACCCGCGTCCCCCTGGACACGCTCAAAATCGTCGTCGATCTGGCCGTCGAAATCGGCCGCGACGGCCGCGAGGGGCACGCCATCGGGACCATGTTCGTCGTGGGCGATTCGCGAAACGTGCTCGCGTGCAGCCATCCCGCCGGCTTCGATCCCGTCCGCGGCTACAACCGCAAGGAACGCAACCTGGACGACCCCCGTGTCCGCGAGGGCATCAAGGAGATCGCCCAGCTCGACGGGGCGATCGTCGTCTCGGCCGACAACATCGTCGAAGCCACCTGCCGCTACATCGACTCGCCCGCCGACAACCTGACCCTCTCCAAAGGGCTCGGCGCCAGGCATTGGGCCGCCGCGGCCATCAGTCGAGCGACCAAGGCGGTGGCCGTCACCGTCAGCCAGTCCAACGGCACCGTGCGGCTCTTTCAGAACGGCGAAGTCATCCTCCGCATCGAGCCGACCCATCGCCGCCCGATGGTCTGGAAGGACTTCGAGCACGAACCGGCCAGCGACGGTTGAGCGGCCGGGAGTCGCTAATCCCTACCCCTACCCCTTCCCCTGCTGCGGCCGTTCCATCATCAAATCGACGTGGAACCGCTGGTAGGGCTCATTCGACTTCACCACGCCGGTCGGCCGGATCCGCAGAACGCCGCGGACGTCCCCCTTCTCGCCCGGCACTTCGTACACGAACAGCCCGCTGTCGTTCGCGAGCCGGCGGACGAAACTGTGGCGGGTCGTCAACAGCCGAACCTGCTTCGTGACGTCGCCGG
>JAPLNP010000395.1 GCA_026401055.1 Planctomycetia bacterium | reverse complement strand
CGCGCAGTTCGACCGTATCCATGATAAAGTCCTCCAAAAGACTTCCATGACACGCCGAACCGGCCAGTTCGATTCACCATCCCTCCTGTATGCCTCAAACCGCGAAAACCTCCAATAGCAAAATGATGTTGTAGAACTAGTGCCCAGAGCAGCCGCGCCCGGCGGTCCTTGGCGTCGTCCGCCGCCCGGGTCGACGCGAAGGGGCTTCGCCGCTGGTCCTCCGGCAGTGCCGCCTTCCACGCCTGCCAGTCGAACTGGTGGATGAATTCTTCGGGGAAATCCTCTTGCCTCGCCGTGCCGCGACCGAACGAAAGGTCCAGCCAATCGAGGTTTTCTCGGCGATGCTCGTCGGTCACCGGTTCGTGCGTGCCCTCGCGATAGCGGATCCGCAGACGCTCCGGCTTCCCCAGCAGGCGGTAGACGTCCCGGCCTTCGAGGTAGGCCCGTTCGGCGGCGAACGTCGGCTCGCTGTCATCGTGATAGGCGACGTGGATCAGGCACCGCCGCGGCGCGATCAGCCCGAGCCAGCCGTGCGCGTCGATCGGCAACTCGTGCTCGCGGCCGACGTACTCGCGGAGGCTCGGCAGGAACCAGAGGTCGGGAAACCCGTCCGGGCTTTCGGCGAACGAGTCGTTCGAGCTGAAACGATAGGGACACGAGCCGGGCGAACCGGGGCTCCGGGCGACCACCGCGGTGATCCGCTCGTCGAACGCCGCGGCGATGAGCGATTGCTTGCCGTAGCGCGAGAAGCCGATGATGCCGACCTGGCCTTTGGCCACCGGGTAGCCTTGCTTGGGGTCCAAGAGATAATCCAGCGCGCGGCCGGCGAGCCAGGCTTTCGTCGAGATCTCCGTCCACGTCGCGTCGGGGTATTCCGCGCGAAACTGCTCCCAAACCCGCTCGTAACCCGGATAGTCCTTCTCCTGGTGGTGGCTGTCGACGCCGGGGTAGAGGCACACGAGGTATCCGCGGGCCAGGGCCATTTCAGCCCAGCCGATCTGATACCATCGCGGCGCGGTCAACAGCACCGGCCAAGGTCCGTCGCCCGGCGGCGTCCACACCCGGATTTCCATCGCCGCTTTGTGGGGCGTGTCGAACACGAGCCGCACGCGACGCCGCGTCGAGCCGTCGTCGCCGCGGCGCTCGTCGAGCACGTTGGCCTCGACCAGCTTGGGCACGCTCTCGGGGAACGTCCCGATGAAGTAGCGGCACATGAGCTGCCGGATTTCCTCCCGGCGCGAGGCCCAGCCGGCGGCGTCGCGAACCGGCGTCCCATCGAGCCGCTCGAGCAACGGCGGCAGATCCGCCCGGCAATACGCCGCCGGCTCCGCGGCCCGAGCTGGACGGCCGGTGGCAGAAGTCCCGGAGGCCGCCACCGCGATAAGCACGCACGCGTGAAGCACAAATCGATCGACCATGGCTCACCTTGTCAGATTTCCTCGACGTGCAGCAGCCCCTCCATCGCCCAGGCCAAAAGCCAGGCGACGCAGTCCGGCGGCTTGGGCAACGACTTGCCGTGGACGGGGAAGTAGCCGGCGCTGGGCGAGTCGAGGTCCGTCTTGGGCACGGTGGCGACGAGCCAGTTGCGGTAGTAGCTACCCTCGTCCCAGTGGAAGTCCGCGAGCCACTTGAACAGGGCGGCCGCCTTGGGGTCGAGATCGGGCGACTTGGGGTAGTTCTGCTTGAGTTGGTGGTACATGACCAGCCCCAGCCCGAAATGCGGCGGATGCCACTTCCACGTGTTGCACAGCGCCGCCAGGAAGAACACCGCAAACCGGTCGGCCGCTTGGCGATACGCCAGCTCGCCGGTCACGCGGTACAGCTTGTTCAGGATGATCGTGATGCACGGGTAGCTGCACCGGGCGTGGGTCCAGGTGGCCACCGACGCGCGATCCGGATCGAGCCGCCCGAGGTCGATCTGCCAGGAGAGGAACTTGTCGGCCAACCGGCGGACCAGCGGCAGGGCGGGATTCGACTTCGACGGCACGGCCGGCGGCGGAGCGGCGGCCGGCGGAGTCACGGGCGGCGAACTCGCCGGCTCGGCCGCGGCGGCGTCTTGCGAACCGGCCAGGATCGATCCCAGCGAGGCAACCGCCCCGTAGCCGAGAAACTGACGTCGTGAAAAAGACAGGTCGGGTTCGTGCATGACGACTCTTCCTCGGCCTTCCCCTAAACGGTGTCCAGCGCCCCGATTATACGGCCTGGCGATCAGGCTGCTCAAGTCGCTCGGCACTGCGTCGTCACGGGGACCGACGAACCCCCTTGGCTCGAGAAACCTCTTGCCTCCGGCGGCGTTTTTCGGTATTACCCCGCCAACTACCTTGTCACGCCGCGCCGTGGCCATACCCATAGTTACCCATTCCTTCTAGTCCACGCATGTCCCCGTGGCGAGGCCCGGCTTGGAAAGCGTCAGGATCGCTTGTAGGAGGCGACTCCGTCGCCGACGGGTCACGGGTCCGCCGGCAATCGGCGACGGAGTCGCCTTCTACAACCACCTTCTTCCTAATCCAAAACCGGCAATGCGAGACGGTTCGGGCTCCAAAATGACCTCGTGGCACTCACGCGGGCCCGCGTGGGCGTGGCCAGGCACACTGGCCGCCGTGGTGCTGATCGCCGCGCTGGGCTGCGCGTCGAGCAACCGGGCGTGGTTGGCCGACAATCAGACGATCTGGCCGAAGCTGCCCGAACTCGATCCGACGCTGACCGACCCCGCCACCCATCCCATCCTGTCGGCCGCGCTGCCCTCGAACGATCGCGACTGGTCGCCGGAGCAGGCCGTGTTGGCCCGGGCCGATTTCGACGGCGATCGGGTCACGATCCGCAACATCCGCAACTTCCGCCACCACGGCGAGAACGCCTACACGGTCGACTACTACGACAAGACGTTCGACCTCGACAAGCTCCGGTCGGTCGATTTCATCGTCGTCCTGTTCCCCGAGTCGCCCGACATGGCCCACACCATGTTGAGCTTCGGGTTCGAGGGCGACGAGTACGTCGCGGTGAGCGTCGAGGCACGCCGCGAGAAGGGCGAAACGTACGATCCGGTCAAGGGGATGCTCGGGCAGTACGAGTTGATGTACGTCGTCGGCGACGAGCGCGATCTGATCGACCTTCGCGCGAGCCAATGGCTCAACGACGTCTATCTCTATCGGGCCAAGGCGACCCGGGCCCAGGCGAGGATGCTCTTCGACGACGTCTTCCACCGCGTCAGCCAGTTGGCCGATCACCCGGAGTTTTACCACACGCTAACGAACAACTGCACGACGAACCTGGCCGCGCACGTCAACCGCCTGGTGCCGGATCGGGTTCCGTTCGATTACCGGGTGTGGCTCAACGGCTACTCGGACCGGCTGGCCTACGATCTGGGGCTCCTGGAGACGGACACGACGTTCGAACAGACCAAAGCCCGGGCGAGGGTGAACTACCTCGTCTACCTGTACCGCGACCACGACGATTTCTCGGCGCAGATACGGCGGTAGGCTTGTACCTTGGCAACACTTCAGCCGTATGGATCGCAGTACTGTTAGCCGTCGGGCCCGCGCGGCGTTTTCGGCGATTCGGCATTCCGACGCCGTGCGGGCACGGCGGCTAACGTTTTTCCACGAAAGTAGCCGTGGCGCCGCGGAAGGGGACAGGCCCATTTTTCGGCCGACGCTTGTCGCATCGGGCGGTGTCTCCGATCATGGCGGAATCCCCTGCAACCTTGGCGTGCCGGCGTGTCGCCCGGGCTGCCCCGCCGGTCGTTTGGAGCCCCCTTTGCGGTGCAACCGCATTCCCGACTCAGGCGGTTGACATTGCCGTCGTCCGCTGGCGAGAATGTTGGACTGGCGTTATGCGGCGCGAGCGGGATGGGCCCGTTGTCGCGGCCGAAACGCCCATCGGCGCGGCTACCTCCTCCGCGCCGCGAGAGCCGGGACCGTCCCCGGTCGACGCTTACCAGGACGCACGGGATCAACCATGAGTACGCGGAAACCGTTTGTGTCACGTCTCGGATTCTCCACCTTTGCCGTCGTCGCGTTGGCACTCATCCTTGTTCTGCCCAGCGACGCAAGGGCGATCACGTTCGGCGATTGGGCCGCCACCCAGACTTGGGCCGCCAGCGGCATCACGCCCGCCTCCGTGAATGCGTCGGACAAGTCCATTACCAGCCTCGACGGCATCAGCAGCTACAATTGGATCGGAACACCGACAACGACCCTGCAACTTCAGGGCAACCAACTCACGAGCATCGGATCGGGCGCCTTCGTCGGACTGGGTAAGGTGACGACCCTGCATTTGCAGACCAACCAGATTACGAGCATCGAATCGGGCGACTTCACCGGGTTGATCAGCTTGACGCGTCTGGGCTTGGAGGACAACCAGATCTCGAGCATCGAATCGGACGACTTCGCCGCGCTGGGCACCCTGACGCGGCTGGATTTCGACCGCAACGGACTCGCCAGCATCGAACCGCGGGCCTTCGCCGCGTTGAGCAAGATGATAACCTTGGATCTGCACGGCAACCCGGCCCTGACGGACGTGAATCTGGAAGGAGCCGACTTCTCCAAGCTCGTTGCCTTCGATCTGACGGATAATGCCGCTTTGGTCCGCGCCTCGTTCAGAGACATGGTCCTGACGCAGACGGCCTTGGCCGCGCTTTGCAACGGCGGCACCAACCCGGCGTACCGCGGCATCGGCGAGATGCCGGGAATCACCGAACTCGATCTTAGCGGCATCGACTTCGCGGCGATCACCGACCTTTCCCCGTTGTATCCGATGCACGCCCTGACCGATCTGTGGCTCGTCGATGTGTCAAACATGAACGCGGACGCGCTGGATGTTCTGCTGGACGACCTCGACACGATGCAGAACCCGAGCGTCGGAGGCACTCTCTACATGACGCAAGCCGACTACGACGCGTTCAACAACGCTGGCGGCGAGAAACTGACAATGTGGGACGCCGAGGACGGACACCAGGTCGAGATCATCGGCCTGGGCGATGCGAATGCCGACGGCGTGGTCGATGACAAGGACGCCTCGATCCTGGGGTCGCACTGGCAGCAGGGCGGCGCCGGTTGGCTCGACGGCGACTTCAACGGCGACGGCAACGTCAACGACGCCGACGCCGCCATCCTCGCCGCCCATTGGCACGAGGGCATGGGCGAAGGGACGCCGAACGTGCCCGAACCTTCGACGCTTGCCCTGGCGGCCATCGGCGCGGTCGTTCTCCTGATGCGTCCCACGAGACCGCGGAAGTAGTCTGCGTTGCAGAAACATCCGTAGCGAGGGCCGAGCGGAGCGAATCCCACCAATAGGATATTCGCCACGTTCCGGTGGGACTTGCTGCGCTCGGCCCGCTCTACCTTCGTCCGCCTTCCGCAAGGGGGACTGATGAGGTCGGTTCGCTACTTCACCTCGAATTCATACTTAGTAACGGTCTTCTCTGCTCCCGGTTGTGGCGGGGTCATGGTGATAATTGCTGTCACCTTGCCCTTGCCAGTCGTTTTGATCTCGAAATCCACGTTTCCTGGGCCAACCAATGCCTTACCATTCCGTCGGCCAACGAGGCGGCTTTCAGCTACGATCTTTGCCGGGCCATCGATCTTGGCCTTGATCTTTGCCCCGGCAATTCCTTTGCCGGTCAGTCTGACAAAATCACCTTTGTCCACAGTGAAAGGCGTGGTGTCCTCTGGGACCACAACCACCCGTTCGCTCATCGCCGCCGACGGAGCCGAAGCTACGTCTTGGGCCTGAACGAATAGCGCAGCCGAAACCACCAACCCCAAAACAAGTACAAAACACTTCATGGAACGATCTCCTCTGAGCAATACGAAGCGTTAGCCGGACCAACACCGGCACCACGTACCCCGCCCTACGAGGGAGGAGTCGGCGAGGTTCATTGTATTGAACCTCGTGTCGACTGAATCATATTGCAATGAACCTCTGCCGACAAGCCCCCACAACCGATTTCTTTGAACTTCTTCTCGATTTGGTTCTGTCAATCGAACCGGACGACGAATACAATGGGGACGGAGGAATGAGATGGGC
This sequence comes from Planctomycetia bacterium, assembly GCA_026401055.1. Classification (GTDB taxonomy): domain Bacteria; phylum Planctomycetota; class Planctomycetia; order Pirellulales; family Thermoguttaceae; genus JAPLNP01. Next base: position 6,798 of record JAPLNP010000395.1, on the reverse strand, counting down.
CTTGCCGAAAACCTCAAACGCATCCGACTCCAGAAACAAATGAGCCAACCCACTCTTGCGAGGGATGCTGGCGTCTCAAAGGGGTATATCTATATGCTCGAATCGGAGGAGGTAACGAATCCTTCTCTGGAAATCCTCTATAAGATTGCCAATACGCTCGGTTGTACCGTCGCCGAACTGATCGGACAGTCTCGGGTGGCCGCCACGCAAGAGCAACCGGAGATCACAGAGGGCCTGCGCAAGTTCGCAAAGGAGCGAAAACGCGCTGGCGAGCCCCTTTCCGAGGACGACATCTTGAACTTGGCCAGGATCCAGTTCCGGGGCAAACGGCCCGAGACGGTGGACGACTGGACATATATATATCAGTTCTTTAAGCGTACCTTCGGAGGGAAGTGACAATGGGGGTGGTCGCGCCTTCACGCCGCTGGCGTCATCGGTCTGTCATTGCCCTCATGAGCGACGCCGGCAGCCGTGACCCGGAGGCTATCATTCGGACAAAAGCGAGAGACCTGGTTTCGTTGGCCAAAGGACACAGGTGGACAGGGCCTCCCTACGATCCCTTCCTCCTGGTTTCTTTGCTGGGGATCAGACATCACGCGAACTCTAGCTTGCTTTCCGCTGAGGCGCAATTGACGCCGTTGCCCGATCGACAATTGCTGCTCGAGTTCAATCCAGAGCGGGCAGATGTCCGCCGCAACTTCTCGATCTGTCACGAAATCGTACACACGTTCTTCACTGATTGCTTCGAGGTCGTATCCCAACGGAAGTCCAATCCGACCACGTATGGGCCTAATTCCGAAATCGAACAACTGTGCCAAATCGGCGCGGCGGAGTTGCTCATGCCGACGCAGGATTTTCTGAACGATCTCGCGCAGGTTCAATTCTCAATGCGTTCCGTTCGTTTTCTGTCGGATCGCTACGTTGCCTCCCGAGAAGCGGTCCTACGGAGGATGATTCAGTTGGGCGATCGTCCCGCAGCGATTGTCTTTCTGTCACGTCGGCTTTCACCTAACGAACGGAGAAAGGCACGGACGCCCCCGCTTATCGCGGACCTTGATGATCCGGCTGCAAAGATGCGAATTCTGTACGCCGTATCCAGCCCGGCATTTCCAGTCTTCCTTCCACGGCACAAGTCTGTACCGGACGACTCCTGCATATACGCCGCTTCTGGAATTGATGATGTGACCAGTCAACAAGAGACATGGGACCTTGAGGGATTCGGTCGCTGGCGAGTGGAGGCAATGACTCTTCCTGTCCCGCTCAACGCCGGGGAAGATACGCCCGCAGTGGTCGCGATTGTTTTGCCCGACTAACGAAACCGAGCGTCAACGCGCCGTAACACAACGCAGCTATCGCTCTGAGCGGCAACGCGGCACGAGGTAAGACTTCTTTTGCACAAACAGATTCAGCCGGATGTGTTCCTTTGTCGTCGAACGGTTTTCGATTCTGATTAGACCATTCTGACTCGGATGCTTGCCAAAGAGGAACCAAGATGATGCAACCGAACGAAACGAGCGAGAACCGGGCGTGGTTTCTGGCGACGCGCGGTAGTGCCCTGGCGGCGGCCTGCGCCGTGACACTGGTTCTCGCCTGGACCATGCCGGCCCTCGGCGACGAGCCGGGCAAGCTGCTGGTGGAAATCGACTGCACCAAGGACTATCCGCCCGAGCAGTATTTCGGCCAGGGCGACATCCGCGTGGTCGAGTCGGCGGTGGGGCGGTATCGCGAGGCGGAGGCGAAGCCGCTGTCGCGTTTCGGCTACCGGTTCAAAATCCAACACGTCGGCAAGCCGCACGTCGCCGTCGTCCGTTATCCCGACGACAAACGCCGCTACATGTGCATGATGGACGGCACGTGCTACGACCTGACCACCGGCGTGTTCACCAACTTCGCGCAGCCGCTCAGCGGGAAGATGATCGAACTCAGGCAGGTCTTCTGGCCCCGCTGGGAAGATTGCAGCATCGTGTTCATGACCTGGGGCGACGGCGAGCCGGCGGCGGTGGCCGACGTCAAGGTTTACGAACTCGACGACCTGCCCGCGCTGGACGTGCCCGGCGACCCCGGCGACGGCTCGCGACGCGAGTTGGGCATCCAGTACGAGGACCCCTGCGGCACCGGCGCGAGCGAAGGGGCCGCCAGCCACGCCGAGTGGGTCGACCGCGTCGCCACCTACGCCCGGCATTCCGGCCAGGGACTGCTCGTCTATCCGATCGTCTGGTACCACGGCCCGCATTACCCGTCGGCGCGCGAGCCCTCGGGCGATTTCAACGTGGTGGTCGGCCGGGACCGCAAGCAGTACAGCCGGTGGACGAGCCATCCGGCGGATTGGGTCGCCGAGATCCTCGACCGCTTCGACCGCGACGGCCTGGAGTTTCGCTCGGCGATCACGCTCCTGCGGCTGGGCAGCCTGATGGAGAAGATGAACATCGACCTGGAGTCGATCAAGGCGGGCAAGGAAACCTATAACAACATGCTCGCGAGCAACCACGTCCAGGCCGGCACTCAGGACTGGACCCCGATCTACAACGTCCGCAACTTCACGAAGAAGGTCGACGGCACGCTGGGCGAGATGGCCTACGGCGAGCGGACGGGCGAGCCCTATGGCAAGGGGCCCATGTTCAACCCGCTGCACCCCGTCGTCCAGGAGGCGATTCTCGGGCTGGTCGGCGAGATCGCCGATCGCTACGGAAAACACCGGTCGTTCAAGGGCATCTCGCTCAATATGTGGCACTCGACGATCCTCTGGTACGCCTCGCTGAACTCCGGCTACGACGACTACACGGTCGGACTGTTCGAGAAGGAGACCGGGATCAAGACCGGCGTCGACCCGAAGGCTCCGGACCGCTTCGGCCAGCGGCACGCCGTGCTCGCCGGCGAGCATCGCGAGCGCTGGATCGCCTGGCGATGCGAGAAGATCCGCGACCTGATGCGGCGAGTGCGCGACCGCGTCGTCGCCGCGCGGCCCGACTTGAAAGTGACCGTCACCCTATGGACCGAAACAACCGTTCCCGGCGTGCTGGGCATCGCCGGCGGCCCGGAACATCAGCTTTACGCCAGAAAGAACACCGTCGAGTTGTATCGCGAGGGCGGGTTCGACGCCGGGTTGTTCCTGGACGAGCCGGGCATCGAGGTCGATTATTCGTTCTGCCCTGCCCGCGACCGCGACGGGTGGAGCACGTCGGGCGCGAACACGCCGCTGGAGCGCCAGTGCATGTTTCGCGACCACGATTTCCTCGACGCGGCGACGCTCGACGTGATCCACGCCCAGCGGCGGCCCGGAGCGTTCATGTTCAACTGCTGGGTCGAGGCGTGGGGCGACCACAAGTGGTTCCCCTGCGAGCCCAACGACGCCCAGGCCCGCGAACTGGCCGTCATGAGCGGCAAGCCGGCCGAGGGCATCTTCCGCATCAACTCGACCTACCCCAAGGACGGCTTCTGGTGGGACTCGCAACTGCGGATCACGCCGGCCATGCAGGCCGGCGTCCACTTCATGGAATACTACGCTCACTCCGTGGCCGAGTTGGACGCCTGCCGGATCACGCAGGGAGGGTTGTTCCTCGACACCGCCCACTGCGAGCAGCTTCGGCGTTTCGCCCGGGCGTATCGGGCGCTGCCCCGCGAGAAGTTCGACACGGTCGGCCCGTCGACCGATCCGGTGGCCGCGCGGACGCTCGTTCGCGATGGGAAGCGTTACGTCTATTTCGTCAACCGGGACTACTATCCGATCGACGTCGAGGCGAGACTCAAGGGCTCCCCGGGCAAGGCGACCGATCTGGCCACCGGTCAGGCCGTCGAGGCGACGGACCGCTGGGCGACGGTCCTCGGCCCGTACGAGCTTCGTTCGTTTGCCCTGCCGGCCGAGGTGGAAATCGAGGGCTTCACCGCGAAACCGCCCGCCGGGATCGTCGAGCAACTCACCGCCGACGCCGGGCAGGCGCTGGCCCGAGTCGAGCAACTCCGCGCGGCGGGTAAGCCGCTGCCGCCCGGCGCCGAGCAGATGGCCGAGGGCATCAAGAAGGCGGTGGCCGAGGGCCGCTGGGCCTGGCTTCGCCGGGCGCTTTCGAGCTACGCGATCCGCAAGTGCACGTAGGAACGGATCGCTCTTGCGTGAGCTGCAAAGAGGAACTGACTCCGAGCCGCCGGACGAGACGCGAATCGTGGAATCGACCGGCCTCAAGCTATTGGTCCGTCTTTCCCACCGGCACCACGTCGTCGCCTTTGGACTCGACGTCGACGACGCGCTGGCCGTCGATCAGGAGTTGGTAGCGGAGCCCCTTCCGGGCCTTGACGTGGGCTGCGCCGGCGTCGAGCGTGACGGGAAACGGGGCGACGACGCGGTGGTGCTCGTCTGTGGCGACGGCCAGCGAGTCGAGCCGGCCGTCGAGGACCGTTTCTAGGCTGACTAGCGCGCACGGGTTGATGTCCGGCCCTCGCCGGGTTTGGCTGTCCAGCGCGAACGAATCGGGCAGAAGCCCGGCGTTCGGGCCGTCGGGATACTGCTGTTGTTGGGCGGAAATGAGGATTCCCCGGGCAAGGTGGTTCCAGTCGAGCGTCTTGTCGTAGGGGGCAAGCAGGGTCAACGAGTAGGCGTAAACGCCGCCGACCCATTGCACCGGCAGGCCGATCCAGTTGGGCGCCACCCAATTCGTCGCGCCGAGGACCGGCGTCGTCGCGTAGAGCATGGTCGGCCGGTCGCTCCACAGGTAGACGAACGGAACGCCGCTCAGGGCCCAGCGCCGAGCCTGCTTGAGATACTCGGCGTCGCCGGTCAGTTCGTAACCCAGGACGTAGGCTCGAACGAGATAGGCCGAGGCAAGTTGGTCGGGCGTGTGCAGCGGGACTTCCCACGTCTGGGCTCCGCGGGGCGTTTGAAACCGCTTCATGTAATCGAGGGTCCGAAGGCCGGCCGCCTTCGCCTCCGCGTCGCCGGTGTATCGGGCGAAGTCCAGCAGTTGCGCGGCGGGCAAGGCGCAGATGCCGCTGGCGGTGTTCTCGAAATGGCCCCGCCGGTACTTGCCGTCGTAGTGGAACGAGCCGTCCGGAAGCTGGTTGCGGAGGATGCCCTGGACCTGCTGCCGATGACGTTCGAGCCACTCGCCGGCCCGACCGGTGATGAAGTAGATCGCGTCATTGGCGACGTGGGCTCCGCCGGGCACGAGGCGCGGAAGCTCGGGAATCTGGCCGGTCAGCCGCCAGACGGTCGAGCCCATATCGGCGTAGGGCGCCCGGCCCCAGCTTTCGCCCGCACAGTGTCCCCAACCGTCCTTGTTCTTCAGCGGTCCTTCGAGGGCCTTTTGGCAGAGTTCCGCTTGCTGGCGAGCGTCCCGCGGCGGGTTGGGCAGCGGCGGCAAGCCGGATCGCTGAACCGCCCAGAGGACAGCTTCCTCGACCGACGAATCATCGACGCGGATCGTCGCGTCGATGCTCTTGCCCTCCAGGGCCATGCGGTGATCGTCCGCGAGGTCGACGAAGTTGGGCGTGGCGTAGGTGGGCTGTAGGCGCATGTCGGACCACGTCATCGAGACGGTTGCCCGATCGGTCGCCAACACCATCAGCGGCATGGTCACCTGGCGAGGTTCGGGGGCGTAGCGGCGGTGCTCGTCGGTTTCGATGTCGAGCTTCGAGGAACTCCGCTCGCCCTTGCCCAGGTACTCGACGCCAGCCAGCAGCCCTTGCTCCAGGCCGCCCAACGCCCGGACGACGGGTCCCTCGCAGGCTTCCTGGCCGCGGATCGCGATCTCGATTTCCAGGCCGTGCGTCGCGAGGGTTAGCGTTACGCCGTCGCCCTCGAACTTCACGGCGTCCGGCGTCTCGACCCGCTTCAGTCGGGGAATCTTTCCACGGACGTGGACCAGCGGGCCGATGGCGGCGACGACCTTACCGCCGTGGACGACCCGGGCCGCCGTGCCGTCGGGGGCGACTTCCAGCGACCCACCGTCCAGCGGCCGGGCGATCCAGTCGGTCGCCACATCCGGGTGAAACAGGAACACGGGACGGCTGACCGGCGGCAGCTTGCCGTCGCTGGGCTGCAGCTCGATCGAAGCCGCCTCGAGCGGCACGTCGGCGCGGATCGGACGGCTCAACTCAACGGTTGCCCCGGCGGCGAGCGCGTGGCTGCTGCCCAGCGCGGTGAATTCGACCGGCTCGGAGCCGTGGTTCTTGACGGTGAAGCGGACCTCGCGGCCGGTGTTCTCGACCTGCTCAATCGCCAACGGATGGAGCCGGCGGCGCTGAACGCGAATCCAGTCGATCTCGCACTTGCCCGGAGCGCTGCCCGGATCGATCCGAAGCTCGGTCAGTTTCCCCGGCGCGGCGACATGGCGGGTGTATTCGTGCCACTGGCCGTCGGTTTTCATGGCGAAGTGGGAGGAGCGGGCCTCGGCGATGCCGGGCGCCTGGTCGGTGCCCCAGTACACGGTCCCGTCGGCGGCCGCGAGGCTTTTGGCACGGATGGTCACGGTCAGTTCCCCGCCGGGCAGATCGACCGCCCGGTGGAAATACGGATCGTCGCCGAGCGACTCGACGACGAGCGTCCCCGGCGTGGTCGACAGTGTGCAGTGGTGCTGGGCCTGCCAGCCGTCGGCGTCGCGGTCGAAGTCCCACTGGCAGAGCGTCTCGGTGGCGACGACGGGGCGTGGCATCGGGTCGAGCGACATGTCGTTCGGCCCGCCGCAGGTGGCCAGCGCAAGGGCCAGAGCGTGCAGAGCGTGCATCGGGATGTCTCCGGGTGGGCAGTGGGGGTGGTAATGCCGACGGCGCCACCATTCTAAATGGCTTTTCGTGATTGTGGAACACCCC
>JAPLNP010000022.1 GCA_026401055.1 Planctomycetia bacterium | reverse complement strand
CGGGCGGCGAGCGCCTTGGCGTCGATCATCCAGATCTCGCTGCCGTAAACCAGGTGGGCGTTGAAGGCGATCATCGAGCCGTCGGGCGACCAGGCCGGGGCGACCACCTCGCCCGCGCCCAATCGGACCGCGCGTCCCGTGTCCTGGTTGAGGAACACAAGCCCCCCAAAGCCCCACACGTTAATCCCACCGAGTTGCTTCCCGTCGGGCGACCATCCCAACAGCCAATCGCGGAGGTGACGGACGGGCCAGGTCGGCATGGTCTTGTCGCCTTCGCGATCAGCCACGACCAGCCGCCCGTCGCCGAGATAGGCCACGCGCCGGCCGGCCGGCGAAATGGCGGCCACAAGGCTGTGGATGGAGATGCCGAAAAGGTCCTTGATCGTACCCGGCGAGCCGTCGTCCTTGACCTCAACCGACTTCACCTTCTGATCCTCTCCGGAGATGAAGTAGAGGGTCTTTGCGTCCGCCGACCAGGCGGGGGCGTAGCCTTCGGCCATTTTCCGCGGCGGGCCGCCGGACGAATCGATCAAGCGGATTTCCTCGTCCCCTCGTGGCGCGTCGAGGAGCGGCGCCGACCTCGACCTGGTGCCCATGAACTCGGCAATTTGGCGCCCGCTGGTGTAGGCAATCCACCGGCCCGGTATGGGCAACCAGGCGGGATCCCGACCGATTTCGCCGAGCGATCGGACTTTGCCCGTGACCAAATCGAGGATTTGGAGTTCACTGTCGGGAACACTGACGTAGACGATTCGCGTGGCGTCGGGCGACCAACTCGGGCGTGCCCCCTTGGCCAGGAAGACGGCTCCCAGTCGTTTCAATTCCCCGACCAACCGCGGCTCCTCGGCGTGGTGGAGCACCACGGGCCGCGGCGGTTCTTCCACTTTGGGAAAACGCGGCTCTTCCCGCGGCACGGCTTTCAGTTCGTCGACGCTCCAAAGCCGAATCTGGTGATCGGCGCCGGCCGAGGCGAGTTGCTTGCCGTCGGGTGAAAAGGCCACCGACATCACGGCGCCCCGGTCGGCCGTGGCTTCGGCCAGCATGCGCCGGGTGCCCACGTCCCAAATCTTGATCTTGCCGTCTTTGCCCCCGGAGGCGATGATCGCGCTGTCCGGAGAGAACGCCACGGCGTTTGTGCCATGCTGGTGACCTCCCAGGACGTACCGCCGCTTTTCTCCGTCGGCGTCCGGACTCCAGAGCGTAATGGCTTCACCCCAGCCGAGTCCGATGGCCACGCCCCGACCGTTCGGCGCGCAGGCGACGGAGAATATCTCGGTCCAGTTGGAGATACGGTCGCGGAGTTCCAGCGGATCGAGTTGAAAGAAACTTAGGGTGCCGCCGGTGTCGGCCGCGACGAGTCGTCGACGCCCGCCGAAGCCAGGATCTTGCCGTTCGGGGAGACCGCCACCGAGCACACGGCTCCCGCATGTCCGGAGAGCGTCTTCACCGGCCTAACCGATGGCGGAGCCACGGTGCGTGAATCCGCCGCCGTCGAATTGGTCGCCGACGGACTGGACGCGGGTGGCTCCGCCTCGCCGGTCGCTTCGACCCCGGGTAGCGACAGGAGCAAGCCCGCGGCAAAAACGAGCCAATAGCCACGCGGCGTGCGACAGTGAACTCGGATCGCGGGATTCATGACGGTCTCCAATCGCATTCGGGTGATCTGATAGGGGTACATGCCGGGCATTCCCACCGCCGGCGCCAAATGCCGCTCCAGCCGGAGCACGTCAAGCAGGCCCTGGGCGTACTTCTCCGGCGGACAGCCTAAGCTGCCCACGGCTTCCGCGTCACAGCATCGTTCCCGTTCCCGGCAAACGGCACGATTGACCCACCATACCAGGGGATGAAACCACCATAGGCATTGCGCCAGCACCTGCAATGCGCCGACGGCCGCGTCGTATCGCCGAATGTGGATCAATTCGTGCGCTACGATCGGCTCAAGCTGCTCGGACGAGCGATTCGACACAAGCACTTCGGGCAAGAGAACCGCCGGCCGCACGGTCCCCACGACCGCCGGCCCCAGCGCCTCGGCAGTGATCCGCACGGCGACCTTCCGCCTCACGCCGAGTCGCGCGGACAATCGTCCGACCAGGTCGACCAAGGGGCCGTCGCCGGGAGGCCGCGCTCGTCGAACCGCCGATTCCCACCGGAGCATTCTGATGATGGCGACCGTCAGATATACGGCGGCGCCCAGAAGCCATGCGACTGCCAGTAGCGCGCTTGCGGAAAACCGATCGGACCATGGCGACCACGATGGCTTCGATTGCTCGGTCTCGGGCGGCGCCGCCATGCCGGGTTCCGGCGCAGGCGTCTCGGCGGTGGCGGCCAGCGGATTAGGCCACTCCGCGGCGTTCCCGGAGCGGTCTCGATCGACTTCAGCCACGACCCTGCTCGCCACCGGCTGTTGCGGGGGCAACGTCGAGTTTGCCGGCTGGAGGCGCACCTCGGCCCTCCCGGAGATCGGGCCGTGGGCCCAACTGAACACCCCCAGAGGACTGCTCCAGACGGGAGGCGTCAGGCACTTCACCACAACCAGCAGCCAGAGCACATAGGCCAAATGAGGCCGTCGTCGCCCGAGCGGCAACGCGATCGCGCCGACGGCCAGCGCGACCACGGTCACCTGCCAGAGTTGAGCCCACGCCATCGCCGCCAGACCACTACCGTAGTCTCCCATCGTTGCACCTCTCAATGCCGACCTCGGAGCGGGTCGGCGACTGAAGGTTTACTGGCCGCGCGGGCCGTCTTGCCGGCGTTAGGACAGCTTTTTAAGCCTATTCAACATGCATTGAAGACGATCGATCTCCTCGTCAGTCAATCCACGCTGTTCGAGCAGTTGTTGCACCAGGGGGAATGGCTGGCCGCCGAAGATCCGATTCACGAAATCATCGACCAAACGACGAACCACCTGGCTGGCGCGGACCAGGGGAGTATACACGTTGTTGCGACCTTCGCGGTACGTCTGGACGTACCCCTTCGCTTCCAAGCGGCGCAAGTACGTCTGCACCGTCTTGACGTTGAGGTCGCGCTCGCTCGGCATCGCCTCGAATACTTCGCGCACGGTCGCCCTGCCCAGCTTCCAGACAATCTGGGCAACCTCCAATTCGGATTTTGCCAAGGCGGGTCGCTTTCCCATCAGTCACGCCTCCCTTCTTTACTTTCACTTGAACGCCATTATATCGTTCAAATGAACGCCGTCAATAGGCAGAGCGAAGATTTCGGCATTTTCGCAATTGACCCTCCCTGGGGTCGCGAGGGCAGACAAATGATGACTTGCGGCCGTGGCTTGCGGGCCATCGGCGGCGGAGGCGTTGCCGTCAGGCATTTTCGAGAGTTGAATTCGGGGTTCGGGGCGGAACGAGGGCGATGGACTGCCCGGGACGCAGCTATCCATCAGGAAGCGGCACCGACGTGGTGCGACCTGCTCAGCCGAAGATTACAGGCCGATGGTCCCCGAAATGGTTCCTTTCCCGCGGCAGTCGGCCCGTCACTGTAAGGCGATGCGAAGTCCTGGAGCGGTTGTCCGATTCTGCCATCTCGCCGGGTGCCACTGCCGGTTTGCCCAGCAGCGCGGCGGCACGGTTGAACGAAACCGGCCACCGACGTGGCGACAAGACGGTGCTCCATGCCCCCCTTTCGCGTTTGGCGCGTCCCATGCTCCCGAAACCGACGTAACCCCCTGCGTTGCGCGTCGCGTTCGCTGGGTTCGAACGGTTGGCCCGCGACGTGGATTGCGTCTCGTCGAGAGCGAAGCCGGCCCAATCTTCCGCCGGGGGCTTCTTGTCTGCCCTCGCCAGCGGTTGAGCCGGCATGGCAAACTCCGACAACGCAGTCGGCTATGGCCTCGCGCCTCATCAAAGGGTGGTTTGTTGACGCGTCCCGCAATACGTTTGGCAATCAGTTTGCCCCCGGTGGCATCATGCAGGGCCTGCGTCCATCGGAACAGTCCCGCCGCGAACTGTCGTGGATCCAAAAGGCCGAGCACGCGGTGAAAAGTGTCATGCGAGGGTATCCGGTGGGGCAGGGCGAGAGAGGTTTGCAACCACTCCATCCATAGACGGCTGAAGATCTCCACATCGTTCCAGTCATCCGCCCCACACGTCACCACAAGGATCGTAATGACCAGCATATCCAGCAAAGAGGTGCTTGCAGGACACCGCGATTCGCGGGTCTTCGAGGTCTGAGAAACAGTGCTGCACTCCTTCCAGAAAGTCATGTGCTTCGCCATCCATGGCCGTGTGCTCCCCGGAGATTGGCGAGGTCGGGCGGCATCCCACGGCTTACGCATCGATTTTGGGGCGGTTTTCAGCCCATTTTCCGGGGATTTCAGTCACGTCCTCTGGGCTCCGCCTGCCCACGGGGCTGCCTTCACATGAGGGCATCTGGGTGAATTGACGCAAATCCTGGCTTTTTAAGGGGTTGCGACCAGAATTCGATGCGTAAGCCGTGGACGGCATCCCAGCCGCTGTCCCGCTCCTCGCCTCAGCGATAAACTACATGGCCACCGGCAGTTACGTCAACAGATCGGTGCGTAGATCCTGGGCAGAGTGGGAATGCATGGTTGCCGAATGGACCTGTGTCAGACAAAACCCACTTGTTATCCATCTTCCGGCGAAGTACAATCTTCCGGCGAAGTACAATCAAATTCCTGTCGAGGAGCGCCTCCGAACCGTGAGTCGCTCCGATCAGGATGGCCGTCGGATGACGAGTTGAAGGGGAAGTCGCTACGGCGACCGGCCAGTCGAATAGTAAGCCGGCGCGGTTAAATGCTTCAAGTGCATTCAACCGCGTCGGCTTTTTTCGTTGAGTGTGGGATATGTGCCAGGAACCGCTGATGGTTTGCAGGCTTGGAAAGCGGAAGTGAATTCACAGAAAAGAGTAGAACATGCGAGGAAAACGGCAACCCATCCCGAAAGTGCCAACCAAGATCGCCGGTCTGGATGAGATACTGGAGGGTGGACTTCCCCAAGGCCGGACCACGGTGGTCAGTGGTGGGCCGGGCTCCGGAAAGACGGTGCTGGGCCTGGAGTTCCTTTGCCGTGGGGCGATGGCGGGTGAACCCGGGGTCTTCATTACATTCGAGGAGAGAGCCGAGGCCATCCGCCTGAACGCCTGGGCGATGGGGTGGGATCTGGCGGCCCTGGAGAAGGCCAGCAAGATGGCCATCATTGAGGCTCGCTTGCCCGGAGAAGAAATTTTCTCCGGCGATTTCGACATTCAGGGCATGCTGGCCATCGCGGGCGGGCACGTCAAGAGGATCGGCGCTAAGCGGATCGTAATGGATGCGTTGGACGTGCTGCTGCGGATTTACGACGACTTGAAACGCGAACACAACGAATTGTCCAGGCTCCACGATTGGTTGACGGATGGGGGGCTGACGAGCGTCCTTTCGGTG
>JAPLNP010000520.1 GCA_026401055.1 Planctomycetia bacterium | reverse complement strand
AATTGAGATAGCGACGCAGCGACCATCATGTGGCCCTCCATGAAACGAGTAGAAATCCCAGCCGCAGCTCCGCTACGGTCCCTGTTTCTACGGCAACACCCGCCACATGGTTTGCCAAAATGGACTTTGCAGATCTCCTGTTCTTTGGGCAAGAACATTTGCGGCCCCCCGGCCGAACGGTTATGATACAGACATCTGTGGCCCGACGTTTTTCGTCGGTCGCGACGGCTGGCAGGGAAGAGAGCGGCGAAATGGGACAGTCGACCCACCGTGCCCGGCGGGGGCAATTCGAGCGGTTCGATCCGGTTGATCCGCGGTACGCCACCCAGGTGGTCGACGAGATCCTCGCCGCCGGCCGCCGCTGGGGCGCCAGCGACGTGCATCTTCAGCCCACGGCCGAGGGGCTGGAGTTGAAGTACCGCATCGACGGCGTGCTGCACGTCGACGCGACCTTCCCCGCCGCGTTCGGCCCGAACATCGTCGCGCGGCTCAAGGTCCTGGCCGACTTGCTCACCTACCAGACCGACACCGCCCAGGAAGGACGCATCCGCGGCGACGGCGACGTCGAGATGCGCGTCAGCACGTTCCCGACGCTCCACGGCGAGCGGGCCGCCGTGCGGCTGTTTCCCGGCTCGGGCAAGTATCAGCGCCTGGACGACCTCGGCTTTCCCGACGAAATCCGCCGGCGACTCGCGGTGCTCCTCGGCGAGACATCGGGGGCTATTTTGGCAACCGGACCGGCGGGCAGCGGTAAGACGACCACCCTGTACGCCTGCCTGCGCGAACTGGCCGCCGAACCGGACACCGCGCGGAGCCTCGTCTCGCTCGAAGACCCGATCGAAGTGGCCGTCGACGGCGTGACCCAAGCCCAAGTGAACCCGAAGGTCGGGCTCGATCTGGCGACCGGCTTGCGATTCCTCATGCGGCAGGACCCCGAGGTGATCCTGGTCGGCGAGATCCGCGACCGGGCGACCGCCGAAACCGCGTTCGGGGCCTCCTTGACCGGACACCTGCTGTTGAGTACCTTTCACGCCGGCAGCGCCGCCGAGGCCATCGGCCGACTGTCGGACATGGGCATCGAACCCTACGTGTTGCGCAGCGGACTGTTGGCCATCCTCTCGCAACGGCTCGTCCGAAAACTGTGTTCGTGCTCCCAAGCCACCGACGCGCCCGAGGCGCGGTTGGGGCTCCCGGTCGAACGGGTCCACATGCCGGTCGGGTGCGAGAATTGCCGAGGCACGGGCTATCAGGGACGTCTTGTGCTGGCTGAACTGCTCTCGGTCGAGCGAAACGACCTGGGCCGCGCGATCCTCTCCCGGGCCGATGCCGCGACGTTGGAGCGTCTGGCCGTCGAGTCCGGCATGGTCACCCGATGGCAGCGTGCTTGCGACGCCGTCCGCGACGGACGCACCAGTCCGGCGGAAGTTCGTCGCGTTCTTGGCTTCGGGCAAGTGGTGGACGGTAAGTGGTAAGGATTGGCGAATCAATAATTGTCGCCTTTCGCTCCGCGAAAGTGGCGCGGAAGGAACGCTACTTTCGCGGAGCGAAAGGCGACAATACGACAGTTATTGATTCGCGGGTCCTTAACGCCCCCGCACTGTGTGCGGGGGGGTGCGCTGCGGCTTGTGTCGGTCGGTAGTGAAAGGGTCAGAATCAACCCACGGCTTGAACTCACACAAACGGTCGCACTCATGTCGGATGCACGGACCAGGACCGTCACGCTCGAAGACCTCATCGCGGTGAACGACGAGATCGCCGCGCTGGTCCGGGCGGGCGTGCCCCTGGAAAAGGGGCTTCTGGCCCTCGGGGGCGACATGCCCGGCGGACTGGGCCGGATCACGACCGGTCTGGCGCGGCAGATGGAGGCGGGCCAAACGCTCGGCGACGCCTTGGCGGCCCAGGCCCGGCACCTCCCGCCCGTCTATCGCGCGGTCGTGGAGGCCGGGCTGCGAAGCGGCCGACTCGCCGACGCGCTCGAGTCGCTGGCCGGCTCGTTGCGCCGCCTGGCCGACACCCGCGGCTGCGTCGCCGCCGCCCTGGTTTATCCGATGATCGTGGCCATGGTCGCCTGGGGCTTCTTCACGTTCTTCGTGGTAAAGATCGCGCCGTGCTTCCACGTGTTCTTCGTTGACCTGGGGGTGAATGACTTCGGGCTGACGGCCTGGCTTGGGCGGATCGGCGGCTCCGTGGCGATCTGGGGACAGGCCATCCCGCTGGCGATCCTTCTGGTGGGCGTGTTCTGGTGGTACCAATCGACGCGGGCGGCGCTGGTCGAGCCGCGGTGGTCGTGGCTGCTGTTGGGCTGGCTGCCCTGGGTCGGACGAATGCTCCGCGCGTCGCGGACCGCCACGTTCATCGACGTCCTGACGCTGTTGGTCGAAAACGACGTCCCGCTCGACCAGAGCATGGTACTGGCGGCCGAGACGACCGGCGATCGCAAGTTGCTTCGCTCAGCCGGGCAGTTGGCGGTCAGGCTGCGGCAGGGCGAATCGCTGGACGCCGGGAGCGTCGGCGCGGTCGCCTTTCCGCCGCTGTTGGGATGGCTGATCGCGGCGGGCCGCCCGCGCGGGACCCTGTTGCCCGCCCTGCGCCACGCCAGCCGCGCGTATCACCGCCGCGCGCGGCATGCCGCCGACGCCGCCCGGATGCTGTTGCCCGTGCTGTTGACGTTCGCGATCGGCGGAACCGCCGTGCTGCTGTACGCCCTGTTGCTGTTTTTGCCGTATGTGTCGATGTTGAAGTCCCTCGGAGCACCGTAGAAACACTCCCTCTCCCTTTGGGAGAGGGTCGGGGTGAGGGTGGTTCGGTCGATGGCTGAACCCACACCCCTCACCCTAGCCCTCTCCCAGAGGGAGAGGGAACCTAAGACGTTTACGCCCATGCCGAAATACCATTACACCACCGTCGATGCGCATGGCAGACGGGCCGTCGGGCACGTCGAGGCAACCGGGCCGGACGACGCGCTGCGGCAGTTGGCCGACCTCGGGCTGAACACCGACGGGGCGGACCTCGCGCGCGAGGATGAATCGCCCGAGAGCCCATCGCCCAAGAGCGAACCGGCGGCGGGCCGGGACCGTTTGAACCTCGTCCAATCCGTCGAAGTGGTCGACGAGATCTCTCGATTGGCCGGGGCCGAACTGCCGCTCGGCCCCGGGCTCCGGGCACTGGCCGCCGAGTTGGGCCACGGTCGCGTCGCCCGGGCGGTGCGTCGGATCGCCGCCGCATTGGACGCCGGCGCGACGATCGAGGACGCGCTGGACGCCGAAGGGACCCGATTCCCGCCGCACGTCCGCGGGTTGATTCTCGCGGGCGCCCGATCGGGACGGCTGGGCGAGGTCTTGGAAGACTTCGTCGATCTCGAACGCCACCGGATCGAACTCCGGCGGCGCATCCGCCTGATTCTCGCCTATCCGGCGTTGCTGATGGCGATCATGGTCGCCCTTTGCGTGTTGCTCGGGCTCTTCGTGATACCTCCGTTCGAGAGTATTTTCCGGGATTTTGACACGGACCTTCCGCCCATCACCCAATTTGTCTTGTGGCTCTTTGGAACGCCGATGTGGTACCTCCTGGGCGGACACCTGTTGTTGTTCGCCTCACTCTACACGCTTTGGGCCTTGCCGGGCCCGGTCTGGGTGAAACAACTCTGCAACATGGCGCCCGTGGTCGGACCGCTTCGACGGTGGAGCCGGCTGGTGCGGTTTTCGCGGCTCATGGCGATCCTCTTGCGGGAGGAGATTCCGCTGCCCGCGGCGCTGCGTCTGACCGCCACGGCGATGCACGACGCGAACTTGGCATTGGGATGCCGCCGGGCGGCGTCGGACGTTGAGGCGGGGCGTCCGCTATCCGAAAGCCTCGCGGTCCAGTGGCAGTTTCCCGACAGCATGATTCCGATGATCGCCTGGGGCCAGCGCAACGGCACGCTCGCCGAGGCGTTCCGCGCCGTGGGCGAGATGTTCGAGGGCCGTGCCCAGGTTCAAACCGGGATGCTCGACATCCTCATCCTGCCGTTCACGCTGATGCTGTTCGTGCTATTGGCGGGCCTGATCGTAACGGCTCTCTTCATGCCGCTGATATCGTTGATCCAGAACCTGACCAAATAGAATGTCATGGAATATCGCGATCGCAATCCCACTCAGCTCGCGCTGGCGTTGTTTGTCCTCCCGTATGTATTGTTGGTGGTGGTGATTTTCAGCCCGGTGCTGGCCGTCATCGGCGTGGTAGTGTTTCTGCTGACGTGGCGCCGGCGGCAGATTGCGCGCGAAAGTGCGCTGCTTTGGGCCCTGGCGGCGGCGGCCGAACGGTTCATCCCGCTGGTGCCCGCCATCGAGGCGTTCGCCGACGAGCAACGCGGGATGTGGTCGCGTCGCGCCCGCTACCTCGCCCACATGCTGCGCCTGGGCGTGCCGCTGCCCGAGGCGGTCCAGCGCTCGCCCGGCGTGATCCCGCGCGAGGCGGTGCCGCTGGTTCGGATCGGCTACGAGTCGGGCAATCTGGCCCCGGCGCTTCGCCAGGCGGCTGCCGCAAGCAGCCTGCACTCGCCCGAACTGCATTCGTTGACGGCGAAGCTCGTCTACCTGTGCACACTGCCCATTTTCTTCCTCCTTATTGCCACGTTCGTGTTCAACAAGATCGTGCCCGCCTACAGGAAGATCTTCCAGGATTTCGACACCGAACTGCCGGAAAGGACGAAATTGCTGTTCTCCGTGGCGGACGCCTTCTCCAGCTACTGGTACCTTTCCATGCCGCTGTTCTTCGCCCTCGTGGCTGTGGCGGTCTACGTGTTGCTGCGATACACGGGCTGGGTGACGTGGAACCCGCCGGGGATCCAGCGATTGGCGCGGCGGTACGACACGGCGGCGATCCTCGACGCCTTGGCGCTCGTGGCCGAGAGCCAACGGCCGATGACCGAGGGCCTCGCCACGCTCGCTCGAACGTACCCCAGCTACGCGATCCGTCGCCGGCTGCAACTCGCGTGGGAGGACGTCACGGCCGGGGCGGACTGGCGCGAGGCCCTGTTGGCCCGGCAGTTGATCAACCGCGCCGACTTCGCCGTGCTCGGGGCGGCAAGCCGGGTGGGCAACCTCGGCTGGGCCCTCCGGGAACTGGCCGACAGCAGCCGACGCCGCCTCACCTACCGGCTCCACGCCCTGGTGCAAGTGCTCTTTCCCCTCGCGATCGGCCTGGTGGGGCTGACGGTGATGTTCTTCGTCGTCGGCCTCTTCATGCCGTTGGTTGCCCTGATCCAGAATCTGACGGGATAAAACGCCATGTTCACCACTGCCGTCCGACGCGGCGGATTCACGCTGCTGGAATGCATGGTCGCCGGGGTCCTCCTGGCGGCGACCGCCCTGCTCTGCCTCCAGACGATCGCCGCAACCACCGCCGCCCGCCGCGCCGAGGGGCGCCGGCAAACCGCCGTGCTCGAAGCGTC
>JAPLNP010000086.1 GCA_026401055.1 Planctomycetia bacterium | reverse complement strand
TGGGGTCGAGGACCAGGTCGACCTCGGCCTCGGTTTTCTCGTCATCGGGGAAGGCATCGTGCAGCAGGTGGTCGAGAATCCGCCGGTTCAGCGCCGTCTTGTCGCGGTAATCCGCCTCGAACGCCGCCAGCGCCGTTCGCCCCGGCCGCTCGGCGTAGCCCATTCGCAGCGCCAGCTTGCGCACTTCGCCCGGCGTCTTGGGCAGGAGATGCGTTTGCAGGTCGAACATGATCTGGAGCCGGTGCTCGATTTTGCGCAGGAAAGAATAGTTCTCTTCCAGCAGCGTCCGTTCGAGGTTGCTCAGACAGCCGGCGCTTTCCAGTTGGACGATCGCCTCCAGCGTGTTGCCCGTCTGTAGCTCGGGGAGGTTCGCCCCGTTGAGCAGTTGCAGGAACTGGATGACGAATTCGACGTCGCGGATGCCGCCGTGGCCGGTTTTGACGTCGTGGGCGTCGACGCCCTGGCGATCGCTGCGCCGTTCGATGCGGCGTTTGATTGTCTTGATGCCGCTAATGTCCGCCCGGCTCAGGTAGCGCCGATAGATCCACGGCCGCATCCGGTCGAGGAAGTCGTGCCCGAGCGCAAGATCGCCGGCGGCGGGCCGGGCTTTGATGTACGCCTGGCGCTCCCAGGTTCGGCCGCGAAGGTCGTAGTAGCGCAGGGCGGCCGGCACGCTGGCGACCATCGGCCCGCGCTCCCCGTCGGGCCGAAGCCGCAGATCGACCCGATAGGCCGCGCCCAGGTCGGTCTGCAACGTCAAGAGCCGGACGCACTCGCGGGCGAGGTGGCTGAAAAACTCCGCGTTGGTGATCCGGCGTCTGCCGTCGGTCTGCCCGTCGTCGTCGTACAGGAAAATCAGGTCGATGTCGCTGGAGTAGTTCAGTTCGACGCCGCCGAGTTTGCCCATCGCGAGAATGACCATGTGGGCCGGTTGGCCGTCCCGGCGCCAGGGCGTGCCGTGCTGCTGCCCGATCTTGCGCCCGGCCGCGCGAAGCGCCGCCTCGAGGACGGCGTCGGCGACGTAGGATATCTGCCGGGTGACGATCCGTAGCCCGTGTTCCCGGCTGATGTCGCCGTAGGCGATCCGC
Source organism: Planctomycetia bacterium (assembly GCA_026401055.1). GTDB lineage: Bacteria > Planctomycetota > Planctomycetia > Pirellulales > Thermoguttaceae > JAPLNP01. The sequence goes on along the minus strand of JAPLNP010000086.1, from coordinate 1,935 downwards.
AGCGTCTCGCGGTATTTGAAACGGCGCAGCGCCCCGAGCACCGCCTGATCACGCTCGAGCGCGCCGACTTCGGCGACCAACTCGTCGACCATCGGCCGCCGGGCCATGGGCTGGCCCTCGGTCAGTCGCAACAGGTCGAGACTCTCGCGGTCGGTGATCAGCACGTCGCTGAGGTATTGGCTGGTCGAAAAGATCTGGATCAACGTCCGCAACGACGCCGGGTCGCGCTGAAAAAGCGTGCCGACCCCCAGCCGATTCCGCGCCGCGGCGACGAAACGTTCGAGGTTGTTGATCGCCATGTCCGGATCGGCGCAGCCCGGCAACCGCTCGGCAAGCTGATCGCCGATCACCGCCAGCAGGTCGAGCGTCACGCCCGAGACGGCCATCGCCACGAGGTTGGTGTGCGCCCGGGCCGGGTCCAACACCCCTAGCGTCCGCAGCCACGGCCCCGCCGCCGCCGGATCGTCCAGATACTCGCGGAGCGTCTCGCTGTCCATGGAATCCCACGACACCCAATGGAAAAGGCCGCCTCATGGGGCGGCCTTGGTTCGCCTACGGCTGATTCTAGGGTTCCCGCGGCGAGCGTGTCAAGGCGTCCACGCAACGGCTGACCCGTCGGAATCCCCAGTCCATTCAGGATTCGATCATAGGTCTTTCGCAAAGGTCTCTCCGCCGTTGGGCGACCCCATGGCGCGCCAGATATCGAGCGAAATCTCCTCGCTGATGGATCGCACGCTGCCGTCGCAAAGCCCCGAAGTCACGCCGCCCGGGTGCAAGCTGCGAGACGTGTGCAAAACCATATAAAGGCCAACCGTCCCTTTGTGTCCGCCGGTGCCGATGCAGGGAGCAATGGCTCCGGGCACGGCGTCCGCGGTATCGTCGCACCAGCGGGTCAAATCGGGCGTGGGATCGTTGGGCGTGTAGTCGACCATGAACAGAGGGCCTTCCACGTAAGTGTACGTTCCCCGTACCGAGCAGTTGCCGCCGGCGATCAATTCGGAAATCAAGAGGGTATTGCTCGTGCCGTCTTTGATATCGGAGATCTTGGTTTTCGAGTTGCTGTAGAGCACGCCGTTGACGCGATTGGATGCCCTTTGCTGTCCCTGTCCATAGTTGCCCGCGTAAGAACTCTTACTGGTCTGGATATCGAGGGTAAAGCCACACAAGCGAGTATCTCGCAGCGTTGCCACCTCGGGATCGGAGGGACAGTGAAATGCCGGAATCTGGGCCGTCAGAACCTCGCGCATCTCCGGTGGCGGGTCGGCTGTTCCGGGACCCTCCATCCAATGCACGGCATTCCAGTTAATGCCTTTTCCGGTGCGGTCTTGTTCGATGAAGTCAAATGCCCGGACCGCCCAACTCCATTCCTGGGCACTGGGCGGCTGATAGCCGTCGCCGGGTGGAAAATGTCCGTTGGCGCCGTGGTAGTTGTGCAACGCCAGGACAACCTGCTTGATGTTGTTGCCGCACTGCATTCGCCGCGCCGCCTCTCGCGCCGCCTGCACGGCCGGCAACAACAGCGCGATCAAGATGCCGATGATGGCGATGACCACCAACAATTCGACGAGCGTGAAGCCGCGTTGCCGCGTCGCGACCATGATTGGACCTTCTGTGTTCCGGGGCCTCTCCAAGGGGCGGCGGGACTTGCCGGAAGCGCGGCATCCCGGATTGCCACGGATTGCCCTGCCCCGTCCACTTGAGTCTGCCCCGGACGGGTCAAACCGTCAAGTAGAATATTTCGCAAAGTGTTTACGATATATTGGATTGCGTCGCGAAAGGGTTGCCCGGAATCGTTACCCGGCCGGCTTCCCCAACGCGATCCGCGAGGCGTCGTAGAAGTGGACGATGCCGATCAGGTACTTGAAAGCCGCACCGAACCGCTTCGCCATCTTCGCTAAACACCGTGCATGTATACCATTCACCTATCCCCCCCCC
>JAPLNP010000388.1 GCA_026401055.1 Planctomycetia bacterium | reverse complement strand
GGAGACCCTCCAGTTCGGCGGGCAACAGTACGAGGTCGTGCGGGGCAAGGGCAAGCGGCTGGAGAAGACCGTGGTTGGCCACGAAGTCCATGAAGCCGCAGCCTACGACCACGAAGTCCAGGCGAAGTTCCCCGAAGGCTGGCACGAGCGCCTCGCCAAGGCATTCGACCATTACCTTGCCGACACCGACCCCGAGCAACTCAACACCGGCGACACCCTGTTCGAGCTGTACAAGGCTTGGCGGGATGGATGCAAGGTAGGATTCAACCGGGTGGATCTGGAGAAGCTCATGGGTTGGCTCGGGGAACACGGGAGGTAAGGGTGACGGCCGGGAACCACCTTGGCGGTGAAGAGTCTCCCGGATTTCTCTGAAACGGTCGGCACCCGCCGTGCCTACTGCGACTTGTGGCCGAGCTGCTTGGCCCGTGCGATGTCCTCTTCTGCTTTGGCCGTCTCGCCCTTCTTCCCATAGGTAATACCCCGGCCCCAATAGTAACTTCTCAATAACCCCGGGGTCGTTGCGCGGTGGAACGAGCGATCCGGGCCGGTGGGCGAACGAGGACGGAGGCGGAGCGGAGCGTGAAAGGGCTACGCCTCCTGCGCCGCCTGGCGGAGAAGGTGGGGCATCGCGAGGATTTTGTGCAGTCCGCGTATGCGATCCTGAAGATACTGCCAGAAGGAAACGCCCAGCTTGCGGCAAGTCTTCTTCAGGCTGACGAAGGTGTCTCGGCAGCGTCGGCCCAGTTCGCTGCGCGTCCCGGCGCTGATCTTTCGCTTCTTGGCCCACTCGCGGATGTCGCTCTCCGAGAGATTGTTGTGCAGGGGAATCTCCGGATGGTCCAAGACCAGAAGCAGGTCCGTGCGATTCTGGTGAATCCGCTTCAAGGCTTCGTTCAAGTCGTGAAAACCTGTACGCCGCCGGAACAGTTCGTCGAAATCACGCTGGAGTCCGACCTTCCGCTGGGGCGTGGGCGACTCCCGGTAGGCACGCAGGCGCTGGTAGTACTTCCACACGTCGTCGCGGACGCGCTGCAATGCCTCCCGCTCCCGCGGGTTGAAGGGGAGCAGTTTGCGGAGCGACCGTTCGGCGTGCAACCAGCACAGACCGTGCAGAAAGCCCAGGATCTGGAATTGTCCCGCATCGTCGCTGACCAGCGGCTGGTCCAGGTACAACTCGTAATGGATCAGAGTTCCCACCAGCGCCCCTTCCGTCACGATCCGCCGCGATTCCTCGGCATGGATGCCCCATGCCCGCAGTTGCCGCTCCCAAGCCTTGTCCCCCGAGACGATGCGGTCCCCGCGCCTCGTGGCCGCGGCCAAACGCGTCAAGAGCGTCTTCGAGAGCTTTTGCTCTTTCATGTACAACAGGGCGTCCTCGCCAACCGTGTACTCGTCGTGCGGTACCCGCAGCAACTTGAGAAAGTTGACGCGGCTCTTGCTCTGGGTGGTCGTGAACGAGGCGAAAAACGGGTTGGCGATCACCGTGGTGTAGGCGTTGTGCCCCTGATGCCGGGCCCCGGTGTCGTCGGCCTGAAAATACGCCGACACCTCCCTCGCCCAGGGCAGCA
>JAPLNP010000609.1 GCA_026401055.1 Planctomycetia bacterium | reverse complement strand
TCGCCGCCAGCGCCACCTTCGCCTTGAAAGCCTCCGAAAACGTTCTACGCGTCCTCGTCATCCATTCGCCTCCTGGAGTCTCCACTCCTCATCGGCGAATCCACCTTATTCACGCGCCCGAAAACTCCCGACCATTATAACGATATTTCTCCTGAGACTCGTTCCATTCGTTTCTTCACAGCAAGAGTCGAATCACCCAGACCACCAAGGCAACTATTGTTAAGAGGCTGCAAAGAAGTGTCATTACGCTTCCCATCACAAAAACCGCTTCCTTGGGTGTGATTCGTCCGCTCGCCGTGGCCGCTAAGCAGGCGAGAACCCAAAAAACAGCGTTGATACATGCCCCCAGAATCGCCCCAAAGATGAGGCTAAGAGAAAGTGCGAGTGCCCACAGAACCCCCACGATTGCCCCCGCAATTCCGGCCCAAAATGCCACGGTACAGCCAAAGACGATGCGGTCTTGCCCCCGCAATTCAAGTCGCCACCTCAGGTTCCCCCGCTGCGTCACGTGATGCGGCATCCCGGGAACAACCACTCTCGCCAATCGAGCCATGCGATGAACCTAGCGAAACCGTTCGTTCTTGTCAAGAGTTATGTATGGTGTCCCCGGAACTCCCCCGGAACTCCCTTACCTGCTCAATTCGGAGCACCGTTACGGCGCGAGCAAGGCGAGATTCTTCGCCCAGTTCGGGTTCCGGGCCGAGTCTTGGAAGGAGTTGGCCCTTGCCCTGCGGGAGCATGGCCGACAGAATTAAGTCAGCCGCGTCAAGCAGACCGGCTTTGGCCCACGCTACGAGGTTCAGGGGGAATTGATGGCCCCGGATGGCCGCCGCCCGCGTGTCTGCACCGTCTGGCAACTGGACGAGACCCAGACCGCCCCGCGGCTGGTCACCGCGTATCCCTTGGAGTCAAACGAATGATTCAACAACACGACTGCATCGTCTTGACCGAGGACATCGCCGACGACCGGTTGCAGGCCGGCGATGTGGGCACGGTGGTTCACATCCACCGCGACGCCGCCGGATACGAGGTCGAGTTCACGACGCTAACGGGCCGAACCATCGCGGTCGCCACCGTGCTGCCGTCACAATTGCGTCCGGTCAGCCCACGCGACCTGACCCACGTCCGCGAACTGGCCGCCCCGTAGATCCGCTCCCTCTCTTTTCACTTTGCCACGCCTAGACAGCGTTCGGAATGTGGGTAAAGTAGTAGCCTTACGCGCTGCCCGGGGGCGATCGGGTGGGTCTTGAATTTCAGAGGGACTGAGAAGGAAGGCTGGTTGGCGATGCTGGAAAAACTGCTCAAACCGGACACGGTGGCCGTGATCGGGGCTTCCAGGAGTCCGGGCAAGGTCGGACACGAAGTCCTGGCGAATCTGATCAACTCCGGTTTCCAGGGCACCATCGTGCCGGTCAACCCGACGGCCGACAACGTGCTCGACCTGCCCTGTTTTCCGACGCTGAAGGCCTACGGCAAACCTGTTGATCTGAGCGTGATCGCCGTGCCCCGCGCGGCGGTCCGCCAGGCGGTGGATGAGTCGCTGGCCGCTGGGGCCGGGGCGGTTTGCGTGATTACGGCCGGGTTCAAGGAAGTCGGCGAGGAGGGCGCCAAGCTGGAACGCGAGATCGCCAAGGTCTGTACCGCGCATCATGCCCGACTGTTGGGCCCCAACTGCCTCGGCCTGATCAACACCCATCACCGGATGAACGCCTCGTTCGCCAAGCAGACACCCCGCCAGGGCGGTATCTCCGTCATTTCGCAGTCCGGGGCGCTCTGCACGGCGATCCTCGATTGGGCCGCCGAACGACAGATCGGCCTATCGAAGCTCATCAGCATCGGCAACAAGGCCGACCTGGACGAGTGCGACCTCGTGGCCGCCCTGGCGGCCGACGAGGAGACGCACGTGATCGTGGCCTATCTGGAGAGCATCGCCTCGGGCAAGGAATTCATTCAGACGGCGGCCGCGGCGGCCGCGATCAAGCCGGTCGTGGTGCTCAAGGCCGGAACCAGTGCCGCCGGGGCCAAGGCCGCCTCGTCCCACACGGGTAGCCTTGCCGGGGCCGACATCGCCTACGGGGCGGCGTTCCGCCGCTCGGGCATCCTTCGCGCGGCCACCTTCGAGTCGCTCTTCGACAACGCCACCGCCCTGGAAATGCAGCCGCTGCCCAAGGGCAATCGCGTCGCGATTATCACCAACGCCGGAGGACCGGGCATCATGGCCGCCGACGCGGTGGAGAACTCCGGGATGCGGGTGGCGGAGTTGAACGTAGCCACCGCCGCCGCGCTTCGCGAGAAACTGCGGCGGCCAGCGTCGGCAACCCGATCGACGTGCTGGGCGACGCCGATCCCGAGCGGTACGGCGAAGCCCTGGACGCCGCGCAGGACGACGACTCGGTCGACGCGATCATCGTCCTTCTGACGCCGCAGGCGATGACCCGGCCGGCCGACACCGCCCGGACGATCGCCCGACGATTGCGCGGCACGAAGCCGGTGTTGGCGTCGTTCATGGGCGGTCTGGACGTGATGCCGGGCCGCGAGGAACTCGTCGAGTGCCGGCTGCCCGACTATCCTTCGCCCGAGCGAGCGGTGGCCGCCTTGAAGGCGATGGTCGACTACACCCAATGGCGTCAGATGCCGCCGCGCGTGGTCGCGCGGTTCCCGGTCAACCAGCGCCGCGTCGAGCGGATTCTTCATCGTTGCGCCCGGACGGGTGAATGGCAGGTCGGCGAAGCGGCGGCCAAGGACATCATGCGGGCGTACGAGTTCAACGTGCCCGAGGGACGCATCGTCACGAACGTCGAAGATGCGATGGACGCGGCGGTGAAGATGGGCTTCCCCGTGGCGATGAAGATTGCCTCGCCCGACATCATCCACAAATCGGACTTCGGCGGCGTGAAGCTCAATCTGGCCACGTCCGAGGCGGTCCGCGACGCCTACGACCTGATGCTGCTCCGGATCACGCGCCGCATGCCGGAGGCGCGAATCCACGGCGTCTATCTCGAGAAGATGTGTCCGCGAGGCCGCGAGGTGATCCTGGGCATGACCCGGGACCCGCAGTTCGGGCCGATGCTGATGTTCGGGTTGGGCGGGATCTTCGTCGAGGTCATGAAAGACGTCACGTTCCACCTCGCGCCGGTCACCGCCCAAGAAGCCCTGGAAATGCTCCGCAGCACGAAATCCTACGCCCTGCTCGAAGGCGCCCGGGGCGAAGCCCGCGTCGACATCAACGCCATCGCCAATTGCCTCCAACGTCTCAGCCAACTGGTCACCGACTTCCCGCAGATCGAAGAGATGGACATCAATCCGCTGATCGTCGGAGGGCTCGGGAGCAACCCGGTGGTGGCCGACGCCCGAATCAGTATCTCGCGAACGAAAGGTCGCCCTTGATGAAAGACAAAATCACCTACGATCCGGACTGGCGGACCAAGTACCAGGAGATGATCATGACGGCGGACGCCGCCGTGGCGGAGATCCATCCCGGAGGGCGGGTCTTCATCGGCACCGGCTGCGCGCAGCCGACCGAACTGGTCAAGGCGCTGACGGCCCGGGCGTCCAAACTGCCCGACACGGAAATCGTCCATCTCTTGACGAGTGGCGAGGCGCCCTACGCCGACAAGAAATTCGCCTCGTCGTTCCGCATCAACAGCTTCTTCATTGCCGAGAACGTCCGCAACATCATCCAGGAAGGGCTGGGCGACTACACGCCGATCTTCCTCTCGGACATCCCCCGGCTGTTCTCGACCGGCCGGTTGCCGCTGGACGTGGCGCTGATCCACGTGACCCCGCCCGACGAGCACGGCATGTGCAGCCTGGGCGTGTCGGTCGACATCGTCAAGAGCGCCGCCGAAAACGCCGCGCTCGTGATTGCCCAGGTCAACCCGCAAATGCCGCGGACCCACGGCGACTCCGGCCTTTCGGTTCACGAGATCGATATCCTCGTGCCGGTCGACGTGCCGCTGATCGAGGTGCATCCGCCCGAGCCAAACGACGACACGCGGCGGATCGGCGAGTACGTCGCCGCGCTGATCGACGACGGCTCGACGATCGAGTTCGGCATCGGACGCATCCCCCAGTCGGTCATCGAGTTCCTCAAGAACAAACGCGGCCTGGGCATCCACACCGAGATGTTCACCGACGCCATCATCGACCTGATCGACTCCGGCGTCGTCACCGGCGAGAGCAAGTCGCTCGACCGCGGCCGCGTTTCGGCGAGCTTCTGCATGGGTACGCGCCGGCTGTACGACTATATCGACGACAACCCGATCTTCGTCTTCCATCCGACCGAATACATCAACGACGCCTTCGTGATCAGCCAGCTCAACAAAATGGTCGCGATCAACGTCGCGCTGGAGGTCGACCTGACCGGCCAGGTCTGCGCCGACTCGCTGGGGACGCGGTTCTACTCGGGCATCGGCGGCCAGGTTGACTTCAACCGCGGCGCCGCCCGGGCGCCAGGCGGCCGCGCCATCATCGCCATGCCCTCGACCGCCCAGGCCGGCAAGGTCTCGCGCGTCGTCGGGCAACTGAGCCCCGGGGCGGGCGTCGTCACCACTCGCGGCGACGTCCACTACGTCGTCACCGAATACGGCGTCGCCTACCTGCACGGCAAGAGCGTGCAGGAGCGGGCCATCGCCATGATCTCGATCGCCCACCCGGATTTCCGCGAACAACTGCTGCGCGACGCCATCGAAATGAAATACGTCCGCCAGGAAATGCAGGACGTCGAGGGCAAGGTCCGCGTCGGCCCGCCCGAGCAACGCACCAGCATGTTGTTGGACGACGGCACGCAGATCAGCTTCCGCCACGTCCACCCGACCGACCAGCCGCGGATGAAAGATCTGCTCTACGACCTGTCGCACGAGACGATTTACTACCGCTTCATGTCGACGCTGAAACAGTTTTCGCAGAAGCAGGTGCAGGACTTCGTCTACGTCGACCACCGCAGCGAGGTGGCCATCGTCGGCACGTTGCCCGCCCCGGGCGGCGAAGACATCATCGCCGTCGGCCGGTATTACCTCAATCCGAAGACGAACCGGGCCGAGGTGGCCTTCGTCGTTCGCGATGAATGGCAGAACCGCGGCATCGGCAGATTCCTGCTGAAAACCCTCACCGCCATCGCCAAGCGCCACGGCATCAGCGGCTTCACGGCCGAAGTCCTCCGCCAGAACAAGGCGATGCAAGCCGTCCTCAACCGCAGCGAAACCAAGGTCACCAGCAAGCTCGAGCAAGACGTGTATAGCTACACGCTGGATTTCGCGTAAGGACAGCACGTTAAGCTTCTTTGACCAGCGTCGGCCCGATTCGGTCGAACTCTTGATGCCTGTAGTCCCCGCGGCTCCAAATCGGCGTCCGATCAATGGGCTTTCCTGGTGGTCTCACGAGGGCCCCACAACATGGAGCGACTTCGCGAAGGAACACATCCACTCGGCACCGCCCGATGCAGTGTTCTTCCTTGACTCATCGTTTCTTCATCGCCGTGAGATACCCATTGCGATGTTCGACGCGTTGTTGTCGAGGAAGATCGCGCTTGCTTCCCCCATTTGGGGTGAGATGCAGGACTGGATTGCGAACCCATTCGCAAACGCATCTTTCCGCGACATCCTCGTCGCCGCGAGAGAGAAGGGTAGTTCTTCTATCGTCTTTCTAGACACAGAGGACTGGGCAGACTTCTAGCGGAACATGGCGAACTTAGTCAGAATGATCGGCTGCTCTTTGCGTCGGACGAACTGCTGGTGTATGGAGCGATCTACTCCGTTCTTGAGGGCACCGACGTTGTCTTCCTCACGACAGACCCACTGTTCATGGAACAGTTCGAAGAACTCATGAGTCTGTTACGAAGTGACTATGTGGCATCCGAGTATGGTCGGCGATTTGCCGGCGACCCAACGGCATTCGCACATTTTGCAGCCCGAGAAAGTCGCGTGAACCCGGTTGCAGCGGCTTTCGCTAGGACAGTGTTCGGCAATCTGCGTCAAGGTTGGGATCAGGCAATACTTCCGCGTAACCCCTACCTCATCAATCTGCACTGTTGGCTACTGGGACGAGATGATGGCCATTCCGTGCGATATGCAGCGTTGACATTTAATGTCGAGCGTGGGATGCACAATCTTCTCCGAGTCAAAGGATCTACCGGAGGGCGAAATATCGAGGGGCTTGATGGAAGGAACATTCGGGTAGCCTTGCATGGTCATTGTGGTGAGGAAGCCACTGTCAGATTCTCGCAAGACCGGATGATACCTATAGGAAGCACGGAATTCTCGCAGGACGATCGCTTGGACCTCCACATTCCGAGTCTTGCCGCGGCAGATATTTGCCGTGTTCACAGCAATTTGAGACAAATGTCAGTTCCTTGGTGGAGAGGCGAGAACGCGGGCTGAAGTCGTCGGGTGCTGGCTTGTCCGCCCCGAGTTGCCCCAACCGCCGTGCCCGTCCGCTACCTCAACCGCTCCGGCAAACCCGCTTCATCCAGCGCGGGCTTCTTCTTGAACGGGTTGTAGAGCGGGTCGCCGACCAGCACCATAACCCAGGAGTCGAACGGCTTGGTGCGGTAGTAGGCCTCGACCAGCGTGTACTTGCCGGTCAACAATAGCGGGAAGAAGTCGTCGGGCTTGGGGAACGACGGGAGATACGGCTCGTAAACCGGGCCGAGCGTGGCCGTGATGCCGTCCTCGAGTATCGCGTTGCACCACGCCTGGTTGCCCGGGGTGCGCAGCGTCGTCGCCTCGGCGCTGGCCAGGTGGTAGCCGACCGCGCCGGGATTCCAGTCGAAGGCGTCGACGTATTTGGCCAACGAGTACCAGCCGCAGTATAAGGCCGCGTCGGGGCACGCGCCCGGCTGGAACAGTTCGGGCTCGTTGTTCAGAACGACGGTGAGCGTCGTGTGCTGCTTGAGCCGCTCGGCCAGGTCGCGAAGCGACTGGTCGTAGGCCTCGTAGGAGCCCGGCTGCGATTTCTCGGCGTCGTAGGTCATCCCCCGCGCGTCGAGATAGACCTTGCCGGCCAGGCCCGTCGCCTCGGTGGCCACGGCCTTGTCGACGAGCTTCTTGGCCAGGTCCAGCGTCGGCGCGGCCAGCCGCGAGACCATCAGGACCGACTGCCCGTCGGAGACCTTGTAGCCGTAGTACAGCAGATTGGGCTGCCAGCGGAACAGCGGGTAGTCGGGCCAGTGGACCAGCGAGAGTTCGCTGTCGAAGCTCGAGTAGGTCTCGTTCTTCTCGAGGGCGTCTTTCTGCTGGTCGATCCAGCGAATCCCCCCGAGAAGCCCCTCGGTGAACTGAACCAGGCCGAGAATCTGGGCGTCGCGCGAAACCGTATCCGGCAAGGCGTCCATCGCCTGGATCCCCTGAGCGATGCCTTGCAGCCGGGCGTTGACCGCGGCGAGTTGCGCGGTCTGCTCCTGGCCGAGGGCCTCGGCTTTGGAACGCGCGGCCATGATCCGGAGAATTCCCACGTTTCCGCCCACGCCGACGAACACGCGGTCGAACGTCGCGCTGGCCTTCTGCTTCTCGTCCTCGGCGGTGATCTTGCCGAGCCGCTCCCGCGTGTCCTTCATCGCGGCGTCGAACCGCGAGGCGATCGCCTGCAATGAGGCGTCCGCGGCTATCGGCTCCGGCGCCGCGGGCGGCTTCTCTCGACCCAGCGCGTCGAGTTCGCCGAGCAGCTTGTCCATCTGCGCGACCCGGGCGGACCTGGCCCCGGCGAGATACTTGGTCCGCTCGACCACCACCGGCGAATCCGCCGCGCGCCGGTCAATCTTGAGTGGCACGTCCCAGCAAGTCACCAGGCAGCGGATCTTCTCGTCCCGTCCGCCCTCCGACAGCCACTTTCGGATCGCCGGCCGGATCTGGGTCTCCCACGTCTGGCGACTCATCGTGTCGACCGGCTTGCCTTCGAGCAACAGGATTTGCGTCTCGGGGATATTCCGCGCCTTCATGTAGTGCGCGGCCAGTTCCTTCGACTCGGGACTCTCGGCCATGGCGATCACGGCCACCTGATTCGGCGTAAGCTCCGCCCGGGCGGGCACGACGGCGGCCGCGAGCACGATCCAACACAAAACGGTTTTCATGGTTCTTCCTTCGGCGACAGGACAACAGCGAACACGGGAGTTGCCGCCCGTGGGCTGACAAGCCGGGCCCGGATGGCATGGCAGGGAACACCACGACGGCGACCCAGGCACCCATTGTAGTGGGAGCGGCAAATCCACACAAGAGGGCCGCCGATCACCGGCAGCCACCCCCCACCCCCTGCCGGTTCCCGCGGCATCTGCTATGCGAAAAATGGGGTATAACACGTGTACGACGCGCGCCGGACCCTTGTTTTCTCGGGGTTTTTGAGTCGGCGAAAATAGGTCAGAGCGGCGGTTGCGTACTGTTTTCGGTACTGTTGCCGGCTGCCGGGCCTGGTACCGGGCGTGGGTTGGTCGGGTACAATGTCGAAATGCCGGGGCCCCGACGGGGGCGCAAGTCGGCCGGCGGCGAGTTGGGTTTCTCCTTGCACCCAGCCCGGCGCCGTGCCGACCCGGCGACGCAAGCAAGGAGGGTTCTTTGGATGGCCACTTCGGCTGAACTGGATGCGGTGATCGGGGCCGGCGGGAGTTGACGGCCGAGGTTCTCGACGGTCTCGTACTGGGGAAGCCGTGCCGCGCACCGGTGCGGATCGGCGGTCGGGCCTTTTCGACCTGGCACGAAGCGACGATCGGCCACGCCGAGCGGATGGTGGCGATTCCCTGCCTGGTCGCCGATCCTGGGGACGATCGGTTGTCCGAAATCGGGGTCGAGGCACAATGGTCGGCTTTGGGGCCGGCGCTGGAGGGCCTCGAGGGGGACAACAGCGGGCTTTGGTCGAGGGTGGCCGAAGCGGTCAGGGAGTCCCCCGTGCTCGATCCGGAAGAGGCGACCGCCGAAATCGAGTGCGAGTGGGCCTCGGCCCGGGCGGGGGTGTCGGCTACGTCGGAGACGGACGAATACTCTCGGGAACGAACGCCACTTCAGTGGGCGAAGCTCTTCCATGTCCACAGAGACACGTTCGTGAAGCGATGCCGGGAGGGCAAGATTCGGGCCCGGAAGCTGTCCGACAAGAGCTACCGCGTCCACGTCGACGACCTGCCACGAGACCACCCCGAGGCCCGCAAGTCGGTAGGAAGTCGGTAGGAAGTCCGATAAAGTCCGAAGCGGCGTCAATTGCCCTTCTCGCGTCGTGACGTTGCCCTACGATGGCAGCATGAACGACGCAATTCTCTTGCATGACTTCGAGGCCGCGGATCTGGTTCGGATGCCGGCGCGACGCCTCGTTCGGCTTGCCAAATCTGGCAAGTGCCCATGCGTGATTCTTCCGGACGGCGAGGTCCGCTTCTCGGAACAAGATTTGCGCGATTGGGTCGAGTCGCATCGTCGCCCGGCTGCCGATGCCGATGAGGCCGTGGGAGGGCCCCGCCAATGAACAAGCCCGCCCTGGATTCCATCCGCGGCGACGAAATTGTGCCCAAGACGGTGCTAGTCCGGCGCCTTGGTTTCGGCCGCCACACTTTGGAAAAGATGCGCCGGGACGGGCTGCGCGCGATCGTCCTGGGTAAGGGAGTGTACTTCCGCGGCGCCGACGTCTTGAGATTCTTTGACCGGCTCGCGGATAAACAGGCGATCGGCGCCGTCGGGCCCGAGCCGGACGGGCAGGCGGAAGAGGGCCAGCCACGATGAAAAACGTCTCTTATCAGTCTAGCCCCATAAAACGGACTCGGCGGACGAAGCGGGAAATAGAGGCGATTCGCGAGGCCATCCGGGATCTACTTGCCGAAGAGAACCCGATGACCGTCAGGCAGGTCTTCTACCGCCTTGTCTCGATGCGCGTCATCGACAAGACCGAAGCTGAATATCAAAACACCGTCCGGCAACTCGGCGTCATGCGACGCGCTGGTCTCATTCCGTATTCGTGGATCGCCGACGCGACCCGGTGGATGCGAAAGCCGGACACGCACGGGTCACTCGACGCGATGCTGCGGTACACCGCGTCGACCTATCGCCATGCGTTGTGGGACGCGCAAGCCGCTTACGTCGAAATCTGGCTGGAGAAAGACGCGCTGGCCGGCGTACTCTACGACGTCACGGCACGATGGGACGTGCCGTTGATGGTGACTCGCGGCTACCCGTCACTCTCGTTCCTACACACGGCGGCCGAGCAAATCCGTCATGAGGATCGGCCGTGCTACTTGTACTACTTCGGCGACCTGGATCCATCCGGCGTGGACATTCCCCGGAAGGTCGAACAGGACATCCGGGAGTTTGCCCCCGACGTGGAAATTCATTTCCAGCGGGTTGCGGTCACACGCGAGCAGGTCGAGATGTTTGACTTGCCGACACGACCGACGAAACGATCAGATTCGCGTTCCAGGTCGTTCAAGGGGGAGTCGGTCGAGGTCGACGCGATACCGCCGAAAACGCTGCGCGAAATCGTGGAGATCCTCATATGCCAGCACATCGACGCCGACGCCTTGGAGCGCACCCGTAGGGTTGAAATGGCCGAGAGGGATACGTTGCGGGGCATCGTCGACCGACTGGCAGGCAACGACGGCTACACGGACGCGGCCGAACCGGACGTGGAGGGTCCCGACGAATGACGCCGAGCGGACGGAACAACGCGCCGGCGGTAGAGTGGACGTGGTTTCGCGTCCCCATGGCACTGTACGACCGCCTCGCGGAAGTTGGGCGCGCGGCCTGTGTCTACCTCGTTCTGGCGAAGCACTGCAATGAGGCTGGCGAATGTTGGCCCGGGCAGGAGACGATCGAGCACGACGCGGGGCTCTCCGGCAAACCGGTTCGGAAGTTCCTGAGGGTCCTGGAGGCGGCCGGCCTGATCGAACGGAAGAAGCGGTTTCACGACAGCGCGATCTACTTCCTTCCGCACATCGTCAAAACCGGGACGCCTGTCCCGTTTCATGGTGAGTCAAACGGGAGTTTTGAGCAAGTGAAACGGGACTTTTCGACCAGTCAAACGGGACTTCCGGGCCTAATGAAACGGGACCCGTGTCCCGAGGAACTAGATCCAGGAACTAAACCAAGGAAGAAGAGCGCGCCGGCTGCGCCGGAGAGCGTGCCGCCGGACGGGCTGGTCGCGTTGATTCGCGGATGGAACGACCTGGGACCTACCATAGTCGCCAAGGGTAACGGCGCGCGGCTGGACCCACCATCCAGGGCCGTCTTGGCCGGCTGGCGGCGGGTGGAACGGGATCCGGAATTGAGACAGGCACTTGCGGACGTGCCCCGGCTATTGGCGGCGATTGGCGGCGCGCGGTTCTGCCACGGGCAGGGGTGGTTCACCCTGCCGTGGATTTTCGGCCGGAACAAAAACGGCGAATTGAACGCAGGCCGGCTGCTGGCCGGTTGCCACGACGGCGACACAGCCCGCGGCGGCCGGCGGGGGTTGGACGTCGGGCGCGGGCAACGGCACCCGGCAGATTGTCACGATGAAGAAGGGCGATTTTGATGGCACGGATTGATTTTGGTTCATTGCCCTCCGTCAAAAGGGCGTTCCCAACGGTTGGTGAGGGGCTCGGCGAGCCGGTCGATCCATCAGAGGTCGAGCGGCGATTGAGAGAGCGGCAAGAGGCCGATCGTGCCCGGGAAGCGCGCGAGCGCGCGCAACGACTCGGGGAGTTTCTCGGGTCGCGTGGCAAGCGGTACGAGGGGTGTACGCTGGAGAATTTCGAGGTTCTCTCACCAGACCAGGGCCGGGTGGTTGTGGCTCTTCGTCGTTACGCGGGCGCGATGCCAACCGAGGTGGCGGCGGGGCGCGGAGTTGTTTTGTTCGGCGGTTGCGGCTCGGGGAAGGATCATCTGGTTGTGGGTCTTTCCCGTATTGCCATTCTGGACCACGGGTTGTCGGTCGTGTGGAAAAACGGCCTGGAATTGTTCGCCGATTTTCGGCGAGTGGTTGCGGGTGAACTGCCGGAGTCGAAGGTCTTTGCGGACCTCACACGGCCGGACGTGTTGGCCCTTTCTGATCCGATTCCGCCGAGCGGACCGGTGACGGAATATCAGGCGGCAATGATGCTTCGCGCCATCGAGTCGCGGTACAACGCCCTGCGTCCCGTCTGGGCGACCTTGAATGTCCGATCGGCGGCGGAAGCTGACCAACGGCTCGGGGCCCCGATCGTGGATCGTCTGCGGGACGGCGCGGTCTGCTGCTTTTGCTCGTGGCCGAGTCACCGCGCCGCCCAGCCGGCCGGCGGATCGAGCGGGGAGGGCTCTGAACGTGAGTGACAAGAAGAGGCTCGAAAAAGCGGCGATTACCGCGTATGCCGCCGGCCGGACCTGGGGCGAATTCTTCGCCGAGCACGGCCAAGCCGTCGCCAAGGCCGCGCCCTACGACCGGCGCGCCTACCACCAACTTGTCGATCGCCTGTTGGCCCTGGTGGTCCGTGGCGACACCATCGGGCATCGGCCGATCGACCCGGACGAAGAGCCGCCCTGGGAGCGTGATGACCGGGAAAACCAGCAACAGGCCCCGCCGAGCGACACGGCGACGTCGGCAAGATTGCAGCTAAAATTCGAGGCGTGGGAATGAAGCCCTACGACGAAATGCTCCGCGCGCTACAATCCGGCCAGCGGCTGCCGGCGGAGGTGATCGACGCGACGCTTGCGGCGGCGGGTCGGACGGTGGCCGACCTGGCGGCCGACTTGCTGGCCGGCGTGGCGGCGGGGCCCGGGCCGGGCGCGGTTTGCCCGGCGTGCCGGCGCGGGATCCTCAAAGCGGTATCCTGCAAACCGCGCGGGCCGGAGGTGTCCGTCCAGTACATCGCGTGCGACCAATGCACCTTCAGGACGAAACGGATCATTCCTTCTTCCGAAATCCGGAGGCGGAAGGCGCGGACTAAGTTAGTCCGGAAACCGAAAAGCCGGCCTACCGCAAGAAGCACGCGGCCAGTAGACTCGACCGCGGAAACCAAGTAGCCCCATTGCGGCAAATTCAACCCAAACGCGAAAGGAAAGAAGATGCTCACTCGCGAACAATTCCAGCAAATCGAGCTGGAGGGCCACTTGGCCGAAATCCTCGCGGATTCATGCCACGTCCTCCAGGCCCGGTATTTCTGGAACAAGAACCACGACGAATCGAAGCGGATGGACATCTCCGAGCACTGGAACCGCGCGGCCCACGCCAGGCAACTACTTGCGAAGCTGGCTCTGAGAGAGCCGATCGACGCCGACGATATTGGGCTTGTTCAGCACCTGCTGGTCGCGGTCCGCGAAGAAAACGACCGGGGCGACGGCGACCTCGTCGAGTAGGCCGGCGAACCACGCGGGGCCGCGGCGTCGCGGCAGTCCTTGACCCCCTGAGAGAAAGCCAGAGCGATGACCGTTCCACTCCAAAACCTGCTTGCGATCGCGCCCGGTTACGCTCAAACGCTCGCGACGGCGCTCAGCGGGATCCGGCCGGAAGAGTTGGCGCGGGCAAGCCAGTTCTTGCCCGCGGTTTCCGCAACCATCCAGCGCGGCGTCGCAGTGATTCCGATCAACGGACCGATCGGAAGAGGGCAGTTCATGAATCTGGTCGAAGGTTGCGACATCGACCGATTGACCGACGCTATCCGAGACGCCGCGGACAATGACGCCGTTCGCGCGATATTGTTTGACGTGTACAGCCCGGGCGGCGCGGTCGAGGGCCTGGCGACCGCTTGTGATGAGGTCCGTCGGGCGGCATCGCGGAAGCGGGTCGAGGCCCACGTGAGCGATCTTTGCGCGTCGGCGGCGTTCATGGTCGTCTCGCAATGCCACCGGATTAGCGCGTCGAGAATGAGCCTTTGCGGGTCGATCGGCACGCGCTGGGTTCTGCTCGATTGTAGCGAAATGCTCGCCAAAGCCGGCGTCAAGGTGATCGACTTGAACACGTCGCCCCTGAAGTCCGCGGGCGACCCCATGGTGCCGTTTACCGAAGCCCACGGGAAGTATTTCGGCGGCTTGGTCGAGACGTTCTTTTCCGATTTTGTCAAGACGGTTGCCGCCGGCCGCAAAATGTCCGAGCAAGCGGTTCTCGGCTTGGCCGATGGCCAGCTCCACGTCGCGTCCGAAGCCGTCACGTTGCGGCTGATCGACGCGGTTGACACGTTCCCCTCAGTCCTTTCCCGGCTCCAAGCCGGAGAGACTTCCTTCAAGATTCGGAGTGAAAACCAAATGATCGACAACAGTACAGCCCGGCCGGCGACGCTGGCCGAATTGCGGGAGAGCGTTCCGAACATGGACGCGACGTTCTACCTCGCGCAGCTCGAAAGCAACGCCACGATCCTCCAGGCGCAAGCGGACGCGATCGCGATGCTGCAACAGCGGGCCGCGGCCGCCGGCGGGGCCCCGAAACGTCACGGCGTCAAAACGCTGGAGGAACACGTCGGCGCCGGCGTCCGCGACGCGAGCGTGGGCGCCGTTGCGGAATTCGGCGACCAGGTCGCCGAGCGGATGCGCGCCGGGCTTGGCCGTCGTGATGCAGTCCGGGCGGTGGCCGGCGCCCACCCGGAACTGCACGCGGCATACGTCGCGAGCACGAACCCGAACACGCGGCGGGTCCAAGATTTGGTCGCGGAGCGATTCGCGTAGCCGGCGCATGGCGTGGCAACGGCGGTTTTCTGTTTCACAAAACAAGTCAGTACCTTTGGAGGGTTTTTCGATGGCCACACCTTCGACCGCAATCAGCCGGCTCGATTTGTCCGGCAGTTTTTCCGAGTTTGACCTCGCGGCGAGCAAACTCGGTTTCATCGGGCACAAAGTGCTCGTGCCCCGTTCGGTTGGTCTGCAAAAAGCGAACGTGGGGAAAATCCCTCTCGAATCGCTTCTGGTCGACCGCGAAACGATGCGAGCCCCCAAGGGGAGTTACTCGCGAAGCGATTTTTCGTTTGCGACCTTCTCCTATGACTGCCGCGAGTTCGGCTGCGAGGAGCCGATCGACGACTGGACGGCTAACGTTTACACGGACATTTTGGACATGGAATTGATCCACGCCCAAAGGGGGGAGGATGCCCTACTCAGAGGGTACGAGCGCGCCGTCGCGGCGGCGGTGTTCAATCCGACGACTTTCGCGTCGATGACCTCCGACGTGGGCATCCCGTGGGACACCCATGCGAGCTCGGTTCCGCTCAACAATGTCCAGCTGGCCAAGCAGGCGGTTTTGGACGCCTCCGGGTTGCGAGCCAACGCGCTCGTCGTCGGCTCGAAGGCTTTCTACAACCTGAAGCGAAGCGACCAACTAACCGACCTGATCAAGTACTCCCAACAGGGGACGCCGGGAACGATCACCGCAAGCATGGTTGCCCAGGCGATGGGTCTTGATTTCGTATTCGAAGGGTCCGCCGTCCACAACCCCGCAAACGAAGCCGCAACCGCTGTGCCAACCCCGGTTTGGGATGACGAATACGCGCTCGTTGCCCGGGTGGCGATAACGCAAGACCCTCGCGAACCGTGTCTCGGCAGAACGTTTTGCTGGGCCGGCGACGGACCGGGAGCGCCCGGAACGGGGGAGCCGCTTGGGGTCATCATCGAGGAATACCGCGAGGAGGGGGTGCGATCGTCCATCATTCGGGCGAGGCACAACCGTGATTGTGTCGTCATGTACCCGGAAGCGGGGTACCTGCTTGGAAACATCACGACCTGAGGCGCGTCATCCCGGCCGTGTCGTCCGCTTGACGGCGACCAACGGCCACTTGCCGACCGTCGCGGGTCCCGGACTGGCCATGCGGCGGGCGGCCCCGGCGGGCGGCGCGCTGTGCGGACGAGACCTCCCCGCGGCGTGCCAGCCCGCTTTTCTCTACGCGGTAGGGGGGGTGGGGGGGTACGTAGGTTCTTCCCCCGGGAGCCCCTCGGCCCGAAGGGCGGTTATCGACACGGATCTATGCACGCAAAGGTCAATTTTCCAAGTAAGTAAGCGCGCACGCGGGAGGGCGACCGTGGCAAAGAAGACGCCGAAGAAACATGCGGCGACTATGGCGGCGAAGCCGTCGCGGAAGTTGGTCGATGCGGTCGACCGCGAGCTTATCGAATCGGCGCTTGCCAAGCGGAAGGCCGGCAAAAAACCGACTCGCGAAGAGCTACGGGCCCTCCTTCGTCTCGAAAGGACCAAAGAGGAGGCCGACCGGTGGCGTTTCTATTCCAGCATCCCAAAACGCCATTGGGCGACGCTTTCGGGCCGGCAACACAAGATCCTTGACGAACAAGCGGCGCGGTACGGTGTGCCGGTGGGCGGGAAGGAAATCGACCTTGCGGCCCTGGCGACCTGGCTGCACGGCTTTCTGGCCGACAACGCCGTGAAACTTCGCGCGGCGGATCCCCGGGATCCCTTGCTGGCCGGCGACTCGACGCCGGCGCTCGAGCGGTACCGAACGGCCCGGGCCATCCTCGCCGAAATGGAAATCGAGCAACAGTCGGGCCAATGGATTCCCCGCGACGTGATCCATGACGGGCTGACATTGTTCGCGTCGATTATCCGAGGCATCGGACTCACCCTACAGCGCGCCAAAAGCTTGACCGGGCCCGAGGCGCACCAGATTTTAGAGGAGGGGCTGACCGAGGGCGAACAGGTAATCGAGGGTTTTTGTGGGGCACTTCGACAGGGAAACGCGGAAGGCGAGACGGATGCGAATACGGGAACAAAATGACGGCGTGTCGGCGCTGGAATTCGGGCGCTTCGCCATGCGGCTCAAGAGGGGACTCGCCGAGCGGACGGAACGATTCTGCCGGCAACACCCGGAGGCCGCGGTCGAGATTCGCGAGATCATGGCGAAAGCCCTGGGCGACATCGACGCAATCGAGATCGACGGCGACTTGACCGTCGGCGAGATGTCCGGCGCGGCGGCGCTCCAAGAGGCCGAGCGGAATTGACGGTCGGCCCGGCGGGCGGCAACGCGGCGTCGTGGTTCCCCGCCCCAGGACCCAGGCCCCCGCCGGCCGGCTGAAAACAGTGGTCCGGAGGGGGCTTGAAACCGGCGGGCGAATCGGCGAGAATAGTAGCAGCAGAAGCGTAATGGCACGTTGGAATTCTCCGATGCTGACTCTGAAGCATAACGCAAGTCCCCCACGGCCCGGCCGACGGGCAACCCCGGCCATCGTGGCTCCAACGCCACGTTGCTAGGACCGTGGGGGCTTGCTCTTTCTTGGAGGGTTCGCCGATGAGCGAAAC
This sequence comes from Planctomycetia bacterium, assembly GCA_026401055.1. Taxonomy (GTDB): domain Bacteria; phylum Planctomycetota; class Planctomycetia; order Pirellulales; family Thermoguttaceae; genus JAPLNP01. The sequence continues at coordinate 9,857 of JAPLNP010000609.1, read as the reverse complement.
CAAAGTCCACGTGGTCCAGTACGGCGATTGCGCCAACCTGACCCTGCGCTGGACGGATCCGGAAACCGGCCGCATGAAACGAAGGGCGGCCAAGACGTCGAAACGTCACGACGCCCTCAGAGAGGCCGCCGCGCTGGAAGCCGAGTTGAACAGCGGCCGCGCCCAGCGGGGCAACGGGCAAATCTCCTGGGAGGTGTTTCGGGACCGCTATGAAATCGAAGTGGTCCCCGGGCTGGCCGAGATGACCGGCTCGAAGATCGCGACTGTGTTCAACGCCGTCGAGCGGCTGCTGCCCGTCGTAGCCAAGGGCCGGCTCAAGGACGTCACCACGCGGCTGTCTGCCTTCCAGACGGCCATACGCGACACCGGCGTCGCCGAAACCACGATCGCCGGGTACTTGGCCCACCTGGGCGCCGCACTACACTGGGCAGTCAATGAGGGGCTGATCCTGGAAGTTCCGAAAATCAAACGGCCGAAGCGGGCGAAACAGGCGACGGCCTCGACGCCCATGAAAGGCCGGCCGATCACTTCCGAAGAGTTTGAACGGATGCTGGCCAAAGCGCCGGCGGTGGTTCTGGCAAAGCCCACCGCGCCGTTGACGGACGAAGACGTTGGACGCAACACGGCTATTATCGCGTCCTGGAGGCGTTTGCTGGAGGGCCTGTGGTGGGAGCGGTCTTCCGGCTCGGCGAAGCCCTGGAGACGTTCTGGGACCGCTCAGACCGGCTCTGTGTGGACACCGGCGGCCGACACCCCATGCTCCACGTCCCGGCCGAGTTGGAAAAGGGCCATAGGGACCGCGTGCTGGCCTTGGCGCCGGAGTTCGGCGAATTCCTCGAGCTCACCCCGGCCGCCGATCGCCGCGGGCGAGTCTTCCGGCCGCTGTGCAAGCTCGGCGAACCGGCGGCCCCGTACACCGTCTCGCGGATGATCGCCCTGATCGGCCGCAAGGCCAACGTGAAAGTCCATACCCACCCGACCAAGGGGACGGTCAAGTATGCCTCCGCGCACGACCTACGCCGATCTTTCGGCGAGCGGTGGTCACATCGTGTGATGCCTCCGGACCTGATGCAGTTGATGCGCCACGAGTCGATCAACACCACACTCCGTTTCTATGTGGGCCGCAACGCCCAGACCACGGCGGATTCGGCGTGGGACGCCTACCGAAAAACCCAAGCAGCCGGGTTAGGTACTGTTTTTGGTACTGTTGGGCATGATCGGACACCGGACGGCGCGGTCGGTATCGACCGAAACCACTGATATGAAACGAGTTAGGCGATCGTCGCCAGTCACCCCCTGAACCGTTCTCTTTGCATCTGCTATCCTTGTGGTATGCCCCACCCGGAACTGGCACATCTGGAACTCTTGGCCGAAGTCGACTCGCTGGTCGAGCGGCTGCGGCGCTGGGCCGACGGCGCGCCGGCGTGGCAGCCGGCCGAGGCGTGTCGGGCCGTGGTCGCCAGGCTCGTTGATCGGACCCGGGCGCTGCGGGTGCGGCTCGAAGCGCCGCTGATCGTGGCGACCTTGGGTGGGACCGGCACCGGCAAGAGCGCGTTGGTCAACGCCCTGGTCGGGGCCGAAGTGGTCCGCCCGGGACGCCAGCGTCCGACCACGACCCGGCCGACGCTGATTTGCCGGAGCGACCTGACGCCGGGCATGTTGGGGATTGACCGTCGGGACGTCGAGGTGGTTCCGTGCAACCTGCCGGCGCTGGCCAACCTGGTGTTGTTGGACTGTCCCGACCCGGACACGACCGAGGAGCCCGACGCGGGCGGCACGAATCTTGCCCGGCTGCGAAAGCTGCTGCCCCATTGCGACGTCCTGTTGGTCACGACGACGCAGCAGAAGTATCGCAGCGCCCGAGTGGCCGACGAGCTGGCCGCGGCGGCGAGCGGGGCGCGGCTGGTCTTTGTCCAGCCCCATGCCGACCAGGAGGAGGACATCCGCGAGGACTGGCAAGCCGTGTTGGGCCGTCAGTACACAACCGGCCACGTCTTCCTGGTCGATTCGCTCGCGGCGGCGGCCGACGCGGCGGCGGGCGTCGAACCGCGGGGCGAGTTCGCCGGCCTGGTCGATCTCTTGACCCGGCAGTTGGCCGGCACCGCACCGGCGCGAATCCGCCGGGCGAACTTCCTCGATCTGGTCGGCGAGACGCTCGATGGGTGCGAGAACCGGATCCGGGAGGGCGTTCCGGCGATCAAGCAGCTCGAAACGGCGATCGACGCTCAGCGCTCGCGGCTGGCTGCCCGGTTGGCCGACCAGATGCGCGCCGAGCTATTGACCAGCCGTCGGCAATGGGAAAACCGCCTGTTGGGAAAAATCGCCTCGTGCTGGGGTTTCAGCCCCTGGTCGCTGGTGCTGCGGGTCTATCAAGGGCTCGGCGGATTGCTCAGCGGCACGTTGCTCTTGCGGGCGAGGACGCCGGCCCAACTCGCCCTGTGGGGAACCATGGAGGGCGCGCGGACGTGGCAGCGGCGCCGCCGCCAGCGCCAGGCCGACGCCGGCATCCAACGCGCCGTGGCCGGCGGCTGGGACGAAGCCGAGCTGCGCAGCGCCTCGATGGTCCTCGAGGGCTACGCCGTCGACGCGGGCCTCGGGCGCGGCGACGCCCGACTGGCCAACGTCACCGCCGAAGCCGCCGACGCCGGGGCCGCGTTCGTCGAGAACGTCTCGGTCGAACTCGAATCGCTGCTTGCGCGACTGGCCGCCCGCCACACCGGCTGGTTCACCCGATGGCGCTACGAACTGCTGTTCTCGGCGATGATCGCGGTGCTTTTGTATCGGCTGGGCAAGAACTTCTTCTGGGACTCGTGGCTTGCCGATCCGCCCGCGCCGGGCCTGGGGCTGGATTTCTATCTCTCGGCCGCCTTCTGGCTCTTGCTCTGGGTGCTGTTGTTGCTCTGGGCCTTCACGAGCCGGCTGCGTCGCGGCCTTCGGCAGGAGATCAACCAATTGGCCGAGAACTGGCACGATCCCCGCCGAGCCGTCGGCGTTTTCGCCCGACTCGAGGCCGACTGCCAGGCGGTCGAGCGGTTCCAGGACGAGTTGGGCCTGTTGAAGCAGCAGGTCGCCGCCATGCGCCACCACTTGGCCCAGCCCGACGAACCGCTGGGGCATCGGCGGTGAGCGGCCGCGCGGGTGGCATGTCCCCGAGCGCGGCGAAGGGCGTGGCCGAGGCACCGTTCACGCCTCGGGGAGCAATGAAGGAGCGGATTCGATGGGTAGAACACTGCCACGTCGTCTATGCCACCAGGAGGGCCACTCGTTCATGGAATCAGAATCTCGGGGATTCCGACCACAGTGAGGAAGGAGGGCCGACATGGTTCGTCGTCTGAGACAAGTTCGTCGGGGCATCGCGAGGGCAGCGTTCGCCGTGCCGCTTCTGGCGACAGTTCTCGCCGGCGTCGCGTTCGCCAGGGACAGGTTGCCAACCATCGACGAGATCATCGAGGCCAAGACGGACACCCTGGGAGAAGCCGCCATACGCCAACCCGGCGGGCCGAGTTACGAGTTCTTCGCCAAGGCGATGCCGCCGCTGCGCTACGTCAACGCCGCGTTCCGGCACTACCCCATCGTTCTGGCCGCCCCGCGCAACGGATGCAAGGCCCGACTGGTGAGCAACGGAAGCGCGATCAATGCCAAAGGCAACTTGTCGACTTGGCAGGACGTGGGTTTTCCGGTCAGTTTTTGCGTGGGCCCGAAGGAAGTTGCGTTTGGCGACGATCTGGAGAGACTTGACGGGCCGCGGTTGGCCGACGGCTATCTGCCCATCGTCGGGATGAGCTACCGCGACGGAGATACGACGTACCGGCAAGAGGTTCTTGTGAGCGTCGAGCCCGGTTTGGCGGACCATGGCGTGGTGTTCGTGCGATTTTCGCTCGACGGCGGCCAAGCTGGGAAGGTTACGGCGAGGATAACGCCATCGGAGCCGCTGCATCAGGTCGGCCGCGAGTTGCGCGATAGCCGGGAGGACGTGTTTGTGGGGACAGGGCCGAACTGGCAGTGGGACCCGGCAAAGCAAACGCTCTCCGCCACGGTTACACCCGATGGCGAGGCCGTGCTTGCCGTGTGTACCGCGGCGATCCCCAAGCTGCCCGCCGGTTCGCTCGTTCCCTCCGGCGACGAGTACCGCAAACAGCGGGAGCAGTGCGTAGCCGTATGGCGAGAGTTGCTCGGAAAGGGCGTAACGCTCGACGTGCCTGAGACCGTCGTGAACAACGCCTGGCGTGCGGCTCTGGCGGCGAATTTCACGGTTGTGACCGGCGCGACGGTGAACTACAGCGCCGGCAACGCCTACCAGACGGAATATATCACCGAAGGCAGCCGCACTGCCCGGGCCTTCATGCTCTTTGGTTTCATCGGCCAGTCGCAACCCATGCTCCTGTCGCTGCTGGACCACTCCATACCGGAGCACAAGTACGCGGTGACGGGCTGGAAGCTGCGAACGCTGGCCCATTACTACTGGCTCACGCGGGACGCCGAGTTCGTGCGGGCAAACCGTCATCGCTGGGAGCCGCTGGTCAAGCTGATCCTCGACGATCTCGACCCCCAGACCGGCCTGACGCCCAAGGACTATTACGCCTCGGACATTGCCAAGCCGGTTTGGAACCTGAAGACCAACGCCAATTGCTGGCGCGGCGTGCGCGACGTGGCCGCCATGCTGCGCGACATGGGCGAGCCGAATCCGCGGTTGGAGGAGCGGGCGCGGCAGTATCGGCAAGCGATCTTCGAGGCCGTCGACAAGAGTGTGCATCGTGACTTCGATCCGCCGTTTGTGCCCAACGCGCTCCTGGACGACGTGGAAAAGCCGTACGAATCGCTCACTGCCAGCGCCACGGGCAGCTACTGGTGCCTGGTGGCCAACGACATGCTCGGCGCGGGAGTTTTCGACGCTCAGCCTCAGACAGCCGCCTGGATTCTGGATACGCTCCAGCGGCGAGGCGGCGTGTGCATGGGCATGTTGCGTTTCGACCAGCACTCGAAGCTTTTCGCCAACGAACGGGGCGTGGACGACAACTACACCACCGGCTACACGCTCCACCTGCTAAGGCACGATGACGTGGACCGGGCCCTGGTCTCGTTCTACGGCAAACTGGCCCAGGGGTTCACCCGCGATACGTTCGTCGGCGGCGAGGGAACGGGCCTCGACCCGCTGGATAAGCACGGGCGTCCCATGTACCTGCCGCCCTGTACGGCCGGCAATGCGTTTTTCTTATGGACCTTGCGACATCTGCTGGTGCAGGACAGTCAAGGCGAACTGCTCGCGCGGATCGCCCTGCCGCCGCGCCGGCCGAAGAGAACGCTCCTTCGGGCCCGCGTGCCGGAAGGCTGGAAGGCCGTCTCGGCGAACGTGGGCGGAACTCCCCTCACCGTCGACGAAAGCGGCGCCGTCGACCTTTCGAAACAGATCGGCCCGATCACCGTTCGGTTCCAGGTGCATAAGGCAACCGATCCCTCGTCAGTCAGTGGTGCGGGGGAGTAGAATTCCGGAGAGGGATGCGAACACAAATGGCGTGTCGCTATCGTGCCCGCGCGGCCAACGACGTTCGTGGCGGAGAGGTCGGCACGACCCGCGTCGTGCCGCCGGCGTTTTCGCCCGACTCGACGCCGACTGCCAGGCGGTCGAGCGGTTCCAGGGCGAGCGTTGAAGCAGCAGGTCGCCGCCATGCGTCACAGCCTAGTCCAGCCCGACGAACCGCTGGGACATCGGTGGTAAAGTGACGGGCAGACGACCGCTCAGATCACTGTTCGCAATCGCCGCCCCGGTCGGCTGAACAGAGACGTGCGACAGTTAAAACAGTCCCGGATCATCTCAAATGTGGCATCGCATCAGCCCATTTCACGAAAACGCAGCTGCCCATTCCAACCCTTCACTACGCGTTCGACGAACGACCTGCGAAACGAAGTGACGACTCCCCGGCCGATGGCTTCGGCAGATGCCGCGTCGAAGGCGTGATAGATGAGGGCACCTGCAGTAATCCTCACTTATTGAACGATGTTGAGCAGGTTGGGCGATTCCCTGGAATCGCGATCAATGTCAAAAACGTAGACCGTTGCTCCGGATCGCTCTCCGGAGGTCTCTTTAGTTTCTGCGGGAGACGGGAGCGAAAGCCATCTTTGGTCGTCTTCAATGAGTTGCGGCCGTCCCAAGTGCCGAAGCCAACTCTCCCAGACAGGAACGGGAAGAACGATCGCGAAACCAGCACACTCGGGCGAACGCGAAAGTTCAATCTTGAAGATCATCTGGTAGATCGTCCGCTTGAAGATGTTTGCCTTGTTAGGTCCCTCAACACCTGTTCCGCAGATTTCCACCCTCGCGTTCAGATCCTTGTGGTAGCCCTTCGCTGCGCTACATGCAGGACAGGAATTCCGAAGCAACTCCGCCGCGTGAAGCGGACTGCCATGAAAATCGGCTGTTTGTATTTCATAGAAGAGGTGGTCGCCAAAGCGTGCCGGTTTTCCCTCCTTATCGACCTCTGATACTTCGATTACCGATACATCCACGGCGGCGCCTGGAGAGGCATCGGTTTCCGGTAGGTCAATCTCGCCCCCAAGTTTCTGGGAGGAGAACAAGAAAACGCGATTGCGAGTCCTGAAGGCGTTGACGATTCGTTTGCGTTGATCCGGCCGATGTAACACGGTCAGCGGCAAGAGGAGGATCTGCTGATCCTCGGAAATGCCGTAGGCCGCATGGACTGCAGAGGCCAGGAGAGTGAAGTGCTGATCGAGCGTGCGGTTCGGGCAGGCAATCCAATCCTGTCTGGGTCCGTTGCTGTCACTGCTTATCGTACAGACCCCATAGGGCTCCTTCCATCCACTGGCACGCTTGACGCATAGCGTTCGCTGTTCCGTTGCTGCGGTGAGGAAGGGACAGAGTCGAGATCCTTGATCAATGCAGGCGGCTCTGGATTGATCCACCGTGGGCCATACTCGGTGGCCGAACCATTCCGCTACGAAGTTGCCGTTCGTGCAGCCCTTCGGAGGAGTAGGGCGAGATCCCATTCAACACCTCTCCTCGAATGCATGGATAAGCTCCGTCATGCTGACCTTGAGTGCCGACGCTAGGTGCTGTATCACAGTGAGAGACGGATTCCTCATCCCCCTCTCTAGGAGGCTGATGTATGTTCGGTGCAATCCGGCAGCGGCCGCCAGCGTCTCCTGAGACACCTTGCGGTTCTGGCGGCATTCTCGCACCACCTCTCCGAAGAGGCGTTGTGTCGCTTTTTTTTCCATGAAGGATTAAAATGGCCGAATCGTGACTGAACGTCTACAGACAGTTGTCTGAGAATCGCTCTTGTGGTACATTCAACAGAATGAGCACAAACACCAACATAGAGGCGGTCCTGTTGGGTGCGGAGCGTGTCGCCTTGGTTCAGGGAGACGCGTACGATCTTCTTCAGAACTTGCCTGCCGAGAGTGTCGATCTGATAATCACGAGCCCCCCGTATTGGGGCCTTCGGGATTACGAGGCGGAACATAATTGGGAGATTCTCGGTCTTTGGGAGGGCGGAAAACATGCCAAAGAGTGCCCCCCATACCGGTGGTATCGGGAGCATGGCGGACTGCTGGGGCTCGAGCCGCTTCCGGAGTGGTACGTCTCGAACCTCGCAGAGATCGTGAACCAGTGCCAAAGGATACTGAGACTGTCGGGTAACCTCTGGCTTAATATCGGAGATACGTATTTCGCTCGATGGTCGAGCATCCGATCCAAGGGACGCCAGGGATTGAACGGCGACGAACGTATGCGCCGGAAGACGCCGATGGGAGGCTATAGGCAGGAGAAGCAGCTGCTGCTGATTCCCGCGAGGGTGGCGATCACGTTGCAGGAATGTCGGTGGATACTTCGGAATGACCTAATCTGGTACAAGCCGAACATCCCGCCGCGCCCATTCAATGACAGACTCGGTCTGACGCACGAACACTTCTTCCATTTCGTGAAAAGACCGAAGGAAGGTAGGGCGAAGTACTACTACGACCTTTCCGAGGCCGGCAGCTCACACGACGTCCAGAAGGTAAATGTGGTGCCCGGCAAGCACAAGCACAGCGCCTGTTTCCCGCCGCGGCTGATCGAGCCGCGAATTCGAAGTTCGTCCCCTCCCGACGGAATCGTATTAGATCCATTCGCCGGCATTGGAACAGCACTTGAAGTCGCGGTATCGGCCGGGAGGCGAGTGATTGGTTTCGACATCAATATGCGATTTCTCTCTGTGGCCGGACAACGAATTCACAACGTCGCTCGCACTCTGTTCTGAACGATCATCGCGTCGGGTGGCACCTTCACTGATCGCCCTCAACTCGGATCGTCCGTTGGAGGTGGACGCGTCACCCCGCCCGGCGTCGCTGGCGGCAAGTCCGTCTTCCGCTTTCTGCCTTCCGCTGTCGCACGATCTTCTCGATCAACCCCGTGGTCGAGTAATCGCCTTCTCTCGGGGCCAGGACGACGCTGCCGCCGTGGGCGAGAACCGTCTCGTGGCCGACGACTTCGTGGACGGCGTACTCGGCCGACTTGACCAGCACGTCGGGCGCCACTGGCTCGACCAGGCCGGCGACGCTCGCCTCGTCGAACACGACGACGTAGTCCACGCACGCCAGCGCGGCCAGCATCGCGGCGCGGCCCCGCTGGTCGACAACCGGATGACCCGGGCCTTTGAGCGCCCGCGCGCTTTGATCGCTGTTGAGCCCGACCACGAGGCAGTCGCCCTGGCTTCGGGCGAACTCCAACGAGGCGACGTGGCCGGGGTGCAAGAGGTCGAAACAGCCGTTGGTCATGACGATACGCTCGCCGGTGACGCGGCGGGCCGCCAGCGCGTCGTCCAATGCCTCGAGGGAGAGGATTTTCTGGCCGGTGGCGAATCCGGCCTGGGTGATCGACGCCAGAATTTCCGTTCGCCCTAGCGGCACGACGCCGAGCCGCTCGACTTCCAGGCCGGCGGCCAGGTTGGCCAGTTCGATGGCGGTCGGCCAGTCGGCGCCCGAGGCCACGGCGTAGGCGATGGCGCTGATGACCATGTCGCCCGCGCCGGTCACGTCGTAGACCTGTCTCGGCCGGACGGGGAATAGCCGGCTGTGTCCCCGGGCGTCCGCCCAGGCGATGCCGTCGCGGTCCAGCGTCACCGCCGCCGAGTCGACGCCAAACGCCAGAAGCCGCTCGGCCGCGTCCAGGCCCTCCTCGGGCGAGCGAATCCGCCGCTCCAGGGCCATCTCCGCCTCGGTCCGGTTGGGCGTGATGCACGCGCAGCCGGCGTAGCGGCCGTAGTCGGCGTCGCGGATCGGGTCGGCCACGACGGGCACGCCCGCCGCGTTGGCCATCGCGATCGCCTCGGCCAACAGCCGGTCTTCGCAAACGCCCTTGTCGTAGTCGCTCACCAGCAGCAGTTCGGCCCACTCGAGGCCGCGCCGCACGTCGTCCAACAGCCGTTCGGCCAGGTCTTCGGCCACCGGCCGGGTACACTCCCGATCGACGCGGATCATCTGCTGGGGATGCCGGCTCTGCGTGCGACCGAGCAGGCGTTCCTTGACGGTGGTCGGCCGGTCCGCGGCGGTGCGGATCGATCCGGTCGCGATGTTCATCCGGCGGAGCAGTTCGACAACGGTTTGGCCTTCCGGATCGTCGCCGACGACGGCCACCAGACTTACGTCGGCATCCAGCGCGCCGAGCATCGTGGCGACGCTGCCCGCGCCGCCCAGGCGGTCCTCGCGCCGGCTCACCTGCAAGACGGGGATCGGCGCCTCGGGGCTGATCCGCCCGACATCGCCCCAGAGATAGCGGTCGAGCATCACGTCGCCCAGGACAAGAATCCTCGGGCGTCGCGATTGGGTCAACAGATCAGTCAAAAGAGCTGGCACGGGGACACTCC
>JAPLNP010000131.1 GCA_026401055.1 Planctomycetia bacterium | reverse complement strand
CTGGTGGTAACTGGTGAATGACGACAACCCCGCAGCGATAGCGTTGTTGCTCCGTGGCTCGACTCTTACGTTGTACGGCGGGTCGGTATTGACCAACTGGATCGCGGCGCCGGCCAAGAGCCGGTCCACATCCTCGGGCCTGCTGCTGTCGCCGCAGAGCAGACGGTGATCGCCGAGAATCCACAAGTCGCCGGTCTGCGTAATCGCCTCGTCGGGTGGCTCCGGCACCTCGTCCGGATCGGTCAGCCCGTCCTTCACGCCCGGATCCAAGAGCCTGGCAAGGTCGTCCTTCGAGAAGCCGAGCAATTCGAGATCGACGTTCATGCCCTGGAGCTCAGCCAATTCGATCGGCAGCAACTCCAAATCCCATGCCGCTAGGTCGGCGGTCTTGTTGTCGGCGATGCGGTACGCCTTGATCTGCTCGGGCGTCAGGCCTGTGGCCACGTGGACCGGCACCTCGGTGAGGCCCAGCTTCATCGCGGCCTTGTAGCGGGTGTGCCCGACGATGATCACGCCGGCCTCGTCGACGACAATCGGCTGGCGAAACCCGAACTGGCGGATCGACTCGGCCACGGCATCCACGGCCGCATCGTTCTGGCGTGGGTTGCCGGGGTAAGGCTTGATACTGGAAATCTTTCGAAGCTCTATTCTCATCGTCCTATCTCCGTATAATGAGGGTTGCCACTTACTGAGGAGCACATCCACCAATGGCAATTCACAGTTCCGAAAAGCTCACGCCGGGCCAGATCTATTCCCGCAACGAACTGATGCAACTCTTTGCGATTTCGGATGCGACCATCAGAACAGGCACCTTCCGCCCCGACGGACATGATTCCGTTTGGCTGTTCATGACTGAAGAAAAGTCCTCTGATCGCACTCCCTATGTTGACCGTCTCGATGGTGACAATCTCTACTTTGAGGGACAGACAAAGGGGCGCACCGATCTGTGGTTGGTTCGCCACCGTGAACTCGGCTTGGAGTTGCTGGTTTTTTATCGAAAGAGCAAGAAGGAATACTCGGACTATGCCTTTCGCTACGAAGGTCCATTTGAGTACGTTTCGAGCGAAGACGGCCCCCCAACCAAGTTTCATCTGCGGCGAGTACGAAATCGCGAGGCTGATGTGGTCTCGCTTCAGACGGTGCATCGGGTCGGACAGGTTCGAGAGAATATCCGTCGCTTTCACCGCGATGTGGCAAACAACTTCGCAAGGGCGCAATCGCTGGCTCAACAGACAACGTATTGGGTGTATGACGCCGAATCCGACCTTTTCGGACCAGGCAAATTCGTTGGCTATCAGGGGATGAATTTCACGCGATACAATTCGGCTGTCGATGGGAGATCCACTGGTGCGAGTTTCGATGGAGCCGTGACCCGCGCGGCGATAGAAGCAACTCTTGGCGCTTTTGCTGCCAACCCCGAGTTGGCTGAGGAACTTGATGCTTGGATGGTAGCGACGTTCGGTGCCGCAACGGTCGCTGGCATTAACCGGGGCAAGTGGAGGTTTATTGCGCTCGACACGGTAGTACACTACTGGGCGTTCGTCTGCAATCCGGACAAGTATGATGTGACGAGCGCATTGGCTGTATTGGACGAACTTTGCTGGACGCTTGACCGGGGCGACCCCAAAACAGGTGACCGCATAATCATTTGGCAAGCCAAGGGCAGCAGCGAGAACCGCGGAGTTGTCGCCCTCGGAGAGGTGATTGCCGATCCGTCTGTGATGCCAGAACCGGAAAGCGAGCGCCAATTCTGGCAAGTACCGCCGCCGGCGGATCCAGCAAGGAGAACAAGATTTCGGATCCTGCAAATGCCAAACCTGCCACTTTGGGAAGCGGACTATCCCGAAGAGCTTTCGGGTTTGGCTGCTGCGAGAGCCCGTGGTGGGACGGGGTTCACCTTGGAGCCACAGCAGTGGCGGACCATCGTAACGTTGGCGGGCAACGAAGATCGACGCGCCGTACCGCAGCAAAAACACATTGCTTCTGGGCAAGGCTACGGATTGAGTCCCGCCGAACGCAAAACGGTCGAGCGTTACGCCCAGCAGTTGGCAGAAGACTACTTCATTCAGAAGGGATTTGATGTGGATGACGTGTCGTCCACTAGCCCCTACGACTTGCATTGTTGCCGCGAAGCCGAGGAACTTCGCGTTGAGGTAAAGGGCACAACAGGGGATGGGGGCAGTGTCTTCCTCACGCGGAACGAAGTGGAGCATGCGCGACGGCATCGGGGGCGAATCGCGATATTCCTGGTGCGGAACATCGTGCTCGACCGGACCGCCCCCCAACCCGTGGCCCGGGCTGGAAATCATGTGATCTATTGGCCGTGGGATATCGACCAAGGTGTTCTTACACCACTTCAATTTGAGTACCAACTTCCTGGCGATCACAGCTCAACCTGATTGCGTTGTTATTCGGACCGACAAAACAAACTGTCCTTAACCGGGCGGCTGTTCCCGCAGACCCCACCTTGCCCAGACTGCCCGGAAGTACCTACGACCGGGGGGATTGCACGTGAACGCGCCACGTTGGCCCGTGTTGGGTGCCTGGCAACCGTGGCGTACTCGTCCAAAGCCACAGACAGAACGCCACACGGGGCGAACGTGCGCGGACGTGGGCCAACGGGGTTCGATCTGCTCTCGGCAATCGTGCTGGGGTTGGTCATTTGGCGTTTGCGGGGTTAGCGGGGTCGTGCGGGGTTATTCCTAGCCCGGTTCTATGCGCTGTTTGTACATGTACGGGGATGTACACTCTCCCGCGTGTGCGAAGGGTATAGAGGAATAACCCCGCAAACCCCGCAAATCGACGTAAGTTGTTTGCTACCATAGTTCTTGTTGTGCGGGGTTAGCTGCGGGGTTAAGCGGGGTTTGCGGGGTTAGCGTCTCCGAAAGCTTCCAGCAACGGACCTTGCGATGGCTGTGCTCGCCGGCACGCAACAGCTTGTGGTTGTTGAAGATGCGCTCGGCGAGTCTCGATAGGTGCCGTCCGAGCGATCGGCGTAGCGCGCCCGCGCGCGCACCATGTACATCGAGATGTACAAGGAGCGGATCCGGGAGTGTGCGCGCGGTGTGCGCGCCCTGTACGTCCCCCTCGACTAGCCGTTCGCACAGGTCGTTTACGGTGACGGGCGCCGACCCGAAGGCGTCCCACCAGGCGTCGAAGAACGCCGTCCACTGCTGCGTGTCCTCGTCCTGCGCGACCTGCGTCTGGCCGAGGTTGCCCAAGAAGCCGTCGACGCCCGCGAACGCCAGCACGCTGCCCACGGTGCTGGCCCACTCCTCGAAGCTGCCCAAGGGCGGCACCACCGCCTGTGGCCGACCGTTGGTGTACCAGGCCCGGATCACGGTCAGCGCCGCTGACAGAAGATCTCCACGGTTGGTCAGGACGTGTTGCTGGAGCCCTGCGATCTTGAAGCCTGTGCGTTCCCAGGGGCGCTCGGCGTTGGCGTCCAGGTGGATGCCGAAGCTACGGCGCGGCATGTCGCCGGCAACCCGTAGGTTGTTGCCCGTGGCCACCCACACGGCGCGCGACGGCAACCGGATCGTGTCGTTGCGGCCCAGCAGCCGGTCGGACCATTCGTGCGTGGTCAGCGCTGCGGCCAGCGACGGCGAGTCGATGGTGGTGTTGTCGGGGATGTTGTCGAGCATCACGAACGGGCCGGCGGCCAGCAAGATCGAGGTGATCTTTTTCCGCCACTCGTCGTCGTTCTGCTTTGCCGGGATCGACTCGGCGGCGACGCTGCCGACAGCAATCGTGCCCAAGGTCGCCACCAGGAGCGTCTTGCCGGTGCCCTGGACTGGCGCATCGACGAGGGCCAAGGGGATGTGGCCGGCGATCACCGGCCGCATGAGGATCGAGAACAGGATCGCCAGAGCGTTGGTCCGGCTGGGCTGGTCGACGAACGGAAAGTCGCTGATCAACTCCAGCAGGATGTCCACGCAGGCCTGGACCTCGTTGGTGTCGGGGTATTCGGGGATCGGGGTGAGCGTCAGCCCGGGGTCGGGGCAGTAGATCAGCCGCGAGACCGGGTCGTAGCCGGCCTGCGTGCAGATGGTGCCGTCGTTGCGAAGGATGGGCGCCCGGGCAATGCCGGCCAATGGCGGAAAACCCCAGTGGCCTAGGGCCAGCACATTTTCGGCGAGCGACAGCGGTGGATTGGTGCTGACCTGCTCGTACCCATCTTCTCCTTTGCGGAGCGTGAAGAAGTTGGCAGCTTCCGACAACCGGCATCGCATCCGCACGCGGTCGAAGGTCTCGATCTTGGGCAGCGCATTTTCATCTCGGACCACCCGGGCCACGGTGCCGGCGCGAACGAAGACCGATGGCGGCGTGTTCGCCCGCAGGATCGCATTCACAGCCTGGGCGGTCAGGTCGCTGAGTTGCGTGTCGTCGATCACAATCCCTGGAAGCCCCGGATTGACCGGCGGCGGGGCTGCGGGGCGCGGCGCCTTCTTGCGTTTCTGCTTCGGGTCGTACTGCTTGACGACCTTGGCCAGCGCCTTGGTGACGGTCATCTCGCCGTAGGTCTGGTCGCCGTGCTGCTCGTCCCACTTCGCGCGCATGAGCCCGGATTGGCGGAACAGCCGGTCGATCTGTGCGGAATCCTTTGTGTAGAACGCCAACGTGAAGACGACCGAGGAGTCGGCCTCGCTGGGGGAGTTGAAGTGGTCGTTCCAGCGGCCGGCCCACAGGGTGGCGAACTTCTCGCCCGAGCGACGCTGCCGAGAGGCCAGGCGGATGATCTCATCGTCAGCGAGATGCACGTGCCCGTTGCCGCTGGACGACGGCGGAAATGGCGGCGATGGGCAGGCGCCGTCCTCGCCGAACACCTCGTGGTAGACGGCGACGAGTGCCTCCTGGCGATCCTCCACGTCGGCTGGCGCCTCCGGCAAGCGGCACCCCGTGAGTGTGAAGAACCGGTCGCGGTCGTAGATTTCGACTTCGCCGTCTTGATACGCCTTGCGGCAGCGGGTTCCCGGTTTGACAGCCTTCAGAAAGACCTTCACGCCGCCGCCGGACGGACTGATCTCGGTGTAGCTGGCCAACCGTGTGACCATTTCCTGGCCCCACGGCTTCAGTTGACCCGTGGCCGGATCGATGCAATCGTCCAGGTCGACGCCGCAGAGCGGATCGTCCGGCGTGAACACGAAGCCGACGCCGGCCAAGTCACCAGATTGCTGATAGGCAGCAAGCGCCTGCTCGAAGGTTCCCCAGGTCGAACTGTCTGTGGAATCCGCCAAGGCTCCTGTCGTCGGGGACACGGGGCACTTCGTTTGTTTGCCGTCGCGCTGGATGTATTTCCAGCACACCCACTGGGTCCGTTCACGAAGGCAGCCGGGGGCTTCTTGGATGACGCGATTCAGATCGGTCACCTGGGCCACGGTAGTCATGATTGTTGTTGCTCGCTGGTCCGCCGGTCCCGGCTCTCCCTGGTGGCGTGTTGAGGAAGACGGTTTACTCGTTCCACGCGGAAGGCGTCTTGGCCGAATTCGCGGCTGACGAAACCTAGGAACAAGCGATTGATGTCCAGACCAACCGCCGTGCCCGCATCGATCACGCAGGCGCGACGGTCGGGGTCGAAGAAATGTGCCGCGTCCAGGCGCACCTGGGCCTCGCCATGCAGCGATTCCGTCGCCAAAATTGCCAGCATCAACGAAGCCTCGACGTCCTCCAGCGACACGCTGGCATCGAACTTGTAGCGATACAGTTCCTTGGTCATCTCTCGTCCCTCGTGTTGGATGACGGGCCACTACTTGAAGACCTACCCGGTCTACGCCCGAGGTGACGAAGAAAACTAGAGATATTCCCTCAGGCCAGCGCTCTCGAAGCGTCGTCGCAGTCGCCGAACCGACTCGTACAGCGTCGTCCGGGGGATGCCCGTCTCACGGGCAATCTCCGAGATGTTCTGTGCTTTCAACCGCTCGGCCAAGTCGCGCAGTTCGTCCGGTAACTTGGCCATTACCTCGGCCACATCCTGCGTCAGTTGGCTGAGTTCCTCGTCGCAACGAGGATGGCGGTTACGCCGTGAGTTGAGTTCGCGATGGCTGATCGTCTCCGCCAACTCGGTCGCCTCGTCCTCGCTGATGGTGACCATCACGTTCAGCGAGCTGATCCGCCGATGGTCCCGCTTCTCCGCCCTCTTGTTGCGCAGGATGTTGGCGACGTACCGCTCGACCACAGCGGTGATGAACTTGTTGCGATGGGCTTGGTCTGGGTCGAACGATGGCAGGCTCTGCAAGACCCGCAGGACCAGATCCTGCTCAAGTTCATCGCGGTCCTGCCACATGAATCCGGCCCGGCCGATGAGTTGGTTGATCTTGCGGCGGATGATGCCGCGGGTGAAGCGGTCGATTGTTTCGTTGAGTTCGTCGTAGTTCACAGAAATGCTCCTCGCCGGCGAGGAGCGGGGGGCGTGGGCCACGACGACAAGCGAAGGTATGCAGGCCAACGAAAAAGCGGAGGCGATGCGAGTCACGCCATGATCGGCGTCGCCCACAATCGCCTCCGCTTCGCGGCCAGCTAACTGTCAGGTGAACAAAATGGAAACGCTACATCTCAGAATGGGTGCCTACCCCAGGTCTCAGGCGGGCACCTCCGTCACTGTTGCGTGAAACGGCAACCCATGCTTGACATCGAGCACGTCGATGACGCCGTTTCCGAGTCTGTCGAGCATGGCGAAGAGGTCGAGGACCTTTCGCTTCAGCAGAAAGTCGGCAGCGTCACATTCCGGCCGGGGGCCGTTCTCGCCGCCGAACAAGTGCTCGCGCACGACTCGCGGGCGAGGGTCGAGAACCGGCTGGCCATTCCGAATCGTGAGTGTTTCGATCCGGCCGAAGTTGACGCTCTGCATCAACTCGACCAAGCCGGCACGGCAGGAAGACAGATCCTGCTTTGAGATTTGCGAGAGTTTTTCGCGCCCCTCGCCGGGCGCTGGAGCAGAAACAACCATATCACTTCTCCTCGTGCATCTTCGGGATCACCACATCGGTGACCCGCACGAGGGAAGTATCATCTGCTTGGTTGTCTTAATCGGTGCGCAAACGGTGTCGAAACGGTTGCGGAGTTTCGGTTATCGGTCGCCGAGTTTCATTGCGCGGGATTGCCCTATCTTGGATAGCCAGCAACCACCGGTTCGTCCTTGCTTGGTTTCAATCAAATGGCGCGTGCTGAGGTCGGAAATGACAGCCTTGAGGGAATTCGCATCGGCTCCGGGGCCCAGCGCCTTCACCGCGATCTCTTCGGTGGAACGCCGTGTATCGGAATCAATTGCCCCGAGATCGAGCATCGCGATAAGGACAAGCTGAGCCCGGTCCCCCAGCGGTTCCTCGCCGGACGTCGCCGGGCGATCTACCTCCGGGGCTTTCGGTTTCGGCCGGGATGCGGCGCGAGCTGTCATCCGGTAGACCGTGATCGGCGTAGACAACTTGCTGAAGACGCGACCGCAATGTGAGCACTCAAAGTCGTCCTCGTCTTCGACAGCTTGATGAAAAGCGGTGGACGGCATAAGGGTCTCGCAACGAACACACTCGACCATCTCTGTCCGTTGCAGGACACCCTTCTTGGCAAGCAGATCAAAGACAGAAGCCACTTGGTTGGCGTCAGACCCGATAAGGTACGCAAAGTCCGAAGGACGGAGTGGCGCCGTCGAGAAGACCTCGGACAATCGCTCATCGACTAGAGTGGCGACTCGCTGCAAGTCCTGATGTTCACGTACTATGATGTCGGATTCTGGAAAGTACATATCGAATTGTCGGTTCCACGTTCGGAGTCGGAAAATTGATGCGGTTCTTGGAACCGACGATGATCACGTGCATCTCAGAATCCAGCGGATTCGGGACGGGATCCGCAACGTGGTTGGACAACCAGTAGGAATTGGCGGAATGGCTGACGCCCGTCTGGCGGACCGCGCTGAGGGCTGTGTCGATCGCGGTATCACCGAGCAGTGGATCGGACGCTGAGGCACTTTTTGCCTCGAGGTGCCTGCCTTCCGGGGTCCGGTAATTGATGCCGTGGGAACGCGTTTCACCAGATCCGGTCTCCTCCAGTTCATGAAGCTTCTTGATTGGCGGGCGCAGGTCAACGATAGCGAAGGTAGTGACGTCAAGCCAGTCAGCAATCAGCTTGAAGAACTCCTCCGCAACCTCTGCGTAGTCGAATCCGGTCGGAAGCTGAGAGATCTGAAGGAACGCAGTGTTGGCGACCAGATTCCATTCAAACGCGACCAGACTCCGCGTGACCCGATGTACAAAGGCGCGAAGCTGGACATCGTCTCCTTCCCCCGTGGTCGTGGCACTGTCGTATTCCTCGTTGCGTTCCCACCAATCTCGCCTCTTGATCGCGGTAACGCGAAGGCGGCTGGAATCGTGCAGGACCGACGACACCTTCATCTTCTTCGGGAGGGCAAGCGGTAGGCTGGCATTCAGGTACTTGCCGAACCGATGCTTCTTGAGAAGCTTGGCCACCCACTCTGTTTGATGCCAATTGCCGATCGGCGCCTGCGGCCCTTTGTACAGGTACACATGCTGCTTGCCCCACGGGATTACTTCATCCAGGAACGATACTACATCAGAGAAGGAAAGATCGTCGCTGTCGATCGCCTCCTCGATTCGACCCCGGATTTCCTCCTTCGTACCCGACCTGAGTAGCTCGTGGCGTAGGAGGAACTCGCGTATCTGCGTCTTTTTCAGTGCGAGCAGGTCTGTCAGGAGTTGGGCCTTTTCATCATCCGTAAATGCTGCTGGCCGGAGCGTGCCGATGCTCATCTCGTTGTCTCGCAACATGCCATTGATACGAAGTTCGACCACGGAGCAAGTGTTCAGCAGGCTGGCAGCCGGTGGCGGCAGCCGAAGCTCTGTCCCGGGTGCTGCGGGAAAGGCCAGCCCTTCCATCTAGAGAGGGGGGCCGTCCCCGCGTCGAACCACTACATATTGTAGCAGTGGTATGGCGGCATACAATAGGTAGCTTGTACCGATTAGTTGTCCCCGACAGGTGAGGGGAGATGGGTACACATTTGACCCTGCTTCCGCCAGTTCGGCACGGCCGTGATCGGCTGGAGCTGATGGAGGTGGATCCTCTCCTTGCCTCCCTCAATACGGGGGAGAAACAAAAGTCGCTCCTGAAGGTCGGGTGCCAGCAAGAGCAGGTTCATGACCTGGGTGATCCGGGCACGGCTGACGTGTCCAAGTCGCGCCAGTTCGGCATAATCCGCCACCTCGCCGGCCTGGATGAGCTGCTCGAACCGGATGGCCAATGCCATGAACCGTGAGATGCGGGGTACCCGGCCGGGCGGCCGTCGAGACGTCACGGGTTCGCCTTGGCACATCTCCTTCCGGCTGCCCCGACCGCGGCGACGGAAGTGAATGGTGGTTTCGACAGTAATGGGCCTGGTCATGCATCTTCCTCCGGGTTTTCGACGGCCAGCTCGTCGGCCAAGGTCTTGATACCACTGGGATGGAATGTGATCGTCGCCTTGCCGTTGGTCCCGTCGTAATCGACCCGCTCGACCAGCAACCGCACCACGCGGGCCTGCTCGCGCGG
>JAPLNP010000574.1 GCA_026401055.1 Planctomycetia bacterium | reverse complement strand
CTTTCCCGGCTGTCGGCGACCCCTCAGTCGCCGGGTTTTTGTGTAATCACACAGCCAGGATAACGGAGTCCTTTTGTTTGCCCCAAGATCAGTTTCTCATACTGCTACCGCCCAAATCCGGGAAAAAGCGCAACGGCATAGCTCCCGACCCCTTTATTCGTCCCTCCGCCACCTGTCCCATTTATCTCTTTATGTCTCAATCCCTAAATTTACTCAGCTTCTCAGCCAATTTATCTATCTCCGAAGAGAGTGCCAAGATTTCAGGACTTCTTGCATTATCGGGAATATCAAGACCATAGAGCCGCAATTGGATCAGTTCCAAACC
This sequence comes from Planctomycetia bacterium, assembly GCA_026401055.1. GTDB lineage: Bacteria > Planctomycetota > Planctomycetia > Pirellulales > Thermoguttaceae > JAPLNP01. The sequence continues at coordinate 14,749 of JAPLNP010000574.1, read as the reverse complement.
ATTCAACGGCCTATCTTTTTCTCTTATAAATCGTTCAAACAAAGTGCGAGTTTCCTGAACATTTGCATACAAGACAGCAAGGCTCGCTACTTTAATCGCTTCGGCTTCTTGAGATTCTTGCGGAAATGACGCTGCAATCTGTCCCAAGATTGTTAGAACTACCTTACTTTCCATTTGAAATATCTCAACAAGAATGGTTGTTATGCTTACTATACACAATTACCTCTCTTGTGACCCGTCTCGAATACGGCTATCACAGAAATGAGAAACTATACCACTATGGCACAGCGGATCATGGCAAGCATGGCATCGCATCCAAGACTTCTTTAGCTTTGCATGCGGCATAGATTACCTCCGCTCCGGCATAACAGGCCATGTACGCAGTCTGGCATGTACTTTCGCAATATGCCCTATGAGCCCAGCTATGATAACGAACTGGCCACGGCGGCTTTATATTCCAGCAGGTCCTATTACAACGAATTGCCATGTCGTTACATGCGTCAGTGTTCGCCCTAAAGTCACTTTCGCAATCAAGGCCACTAGGATCAGTCCGCGTCAGCGGATCGTCACCACAGTCGACGGCGGCGTTGGTTTCGGCGGTGACGGCGCCGTACGCGTGGAAAGTGCGGTGGTTGGCGATGGTGGTTTCGTCGTTTTGGGCATCGTAGGTCGCCAGGTCGCGGACGGTGTTGAGGTGGTCGGTGAGCGTCCAGAGCACGTCGCCGGGCGTTTGGAGGTCGTCGGTCTGCTCGTCCGCGAGAAGCTGGTCCACGGCCTGTCCCCAGAGGTAGCGGTGCGATAGGTCGGCCGCCGCGGCGTCGCCCGTGCCGGTCTTGTCGAACTGCACGGCGATCTGGTTGCCTGAGGTGGACGAAGACCGTTTGTTCGATCGTGCCGCTGCCGGATGACGTTCCATCGGGATCGAGTGTCTTGTGGATCAGGCGGTTCTGGTAGTCGTAGGCGTACTCGACGATCTGGTCGGACGTGCCCGTCGAGTAATGGGCGTAGGTATCGAAATGCTCTACCTGGGTGAGCCGGTTGCGGTAGTCCCAATCGTATTCGGTGATGTCCGTGTCGTAGGCGTCCAACTGGCCCTGCGTGCCCTGCGCGGGGTCGTCGACGTACCGCAACGTCCGGTTGCCTTCGTCGTCATAAGCATAGCGGTACGTCCCGTCGGAGAGCAACTGATTGCCGTCGCCGGTTGCGTAGGTGCTGCCGTTGGCCGTCTCTCGGTTGCCGTTTTCGTCGTAGGCGTAGGCCTCGTCGTCCTGATAGTCGTAATCCGCGCCGGTCAACTGCCCGGCGTCGTCGTTGGTGTAATCCACCGTGCCGTCGAGGGAATTGACGTACTCAGTCATCCGCCCGGCAGCGTCGTAAGACCAGTCGTACTCGACCAGCGTCGTCAGACCCTTTTCATAACCAAGCGAAGTCAGCCGCCCGGCCAGGTCGTAGCCATACTCGCCCGTGGCCACCAGGTCCGTCGCGGCCAGATCGGCATAGCGCGTGATCGTGTCCCATTGCCCGCCGCGCCATAGCCGGAACTGCCCTGGGCGGGTCATCTCGTTCGCGGCGTGGTAACTACCGACGCTCGGGCAAGTCATCCTAACCATCGCAAGCTACTCAGTATATGCGCCTGTCCCCTTTATTTAGCCCACTTTATTCAGCCGAAAACCCGGGCCTTGGCTTAGCGGCGGTTATGGGTATCCGCTTCTCCTTCGCGTCAGCAATTGCATGACCCAACACAGTACATAACTGACCGATCCAAGCATCAGCAAAAGAATACCAAGCAAAGACATCCACATAGCTACAGACATGAAGCCAGCAACCTTCGTATCAGCAAAGGCTGCTAGGGCCGATAGAATACTGTTTGAATAGGGTTCATGTCGCGTCAGTACCCCTAGAATCACGGAGAGAACCAGACAAATCACCCCCAACCACACAGTCCATTGAATGGCTTGCATCTTCGGCGATCTGACATGCGACACAGGTGGCTGTGCCAATTGCTCATTTCTCGCCCCGGCTTTGCTTAGGCTCTTCCGGTCGTTGCCAAGTCGCAACGATATCAGCAATAGTATCGTAGCGAGAAACCAAAACATCATTCCACAACACACAGTCATCGCAAAATCACTGTCGCTGCGCATATGCGCTGTGGGCACGCCACACGCCGCCATGAGTACAGCACCGATAAAACTCACCAAATCGAAGGAAACGTTGCGTATTCGCATTCAAGGCTCCTCAGCAGTATGTATTTGGTTACTCGGTCGCGTGAACTCAGCGAATCACTCGCCACGGTTGTTCGTCTTGACTCGCAAAAAACCGACCGCCACTGGCTCACAGGCCGTACTCAACGGCGGCATCGGTCACGCCCACGAAACCAACTGCAAGATCGCCAGAAATGTCAATGATACCACCATGCTCTCGTTGGACAAACCGCCACGGCCTGGACCGACGTCGCTAAACCTCAGTCGTCCAAATAGTTGTTGGTTCGTCAGCGTCTGTGAAAGAATCGAACGGTCGCTAGCCGTTGAGCCTGCTCGACGTGTTCTGGGGTCTTTCGGCCCGGCGCCGCGCAGACGCGGCGGCTAACTTGATTCTTTCACACGCTCTCAGAACTCGTACTTTTCATCCCCCGCCTTCTTTCCAGCACATGGGCGGCCGACTTCGCACGCCGACAAATCCAACCCTAGAGTTGCACCTACTTGTGCCCACCAGAAGCCGTATTCTCCCATCAATCCCTTATCTGAAGCCTCGAAAGCCACCTTTGTAAGAGCAATGCACGGTCCCACCGCCCAGGAATCAAGCTTGGCACAAGCAGCAAGGTTCTCCTCATACTCCTTGCTAATCTTGTCGTCTTCGACCATATACCACTTGTTGAGGTCCAAATAGGCTTTGTCTGCGTTCTTTAGCGCTGCGTCCCTACACGCCTTCTTGCCCGCAGTGTCAGCGTTAACTTCCGCTTGCGTACAGGGGCAACTACTCGGGCGCGGCGGGGTATACGGCCATGGCAGAAAGGGAACCATGCCACTCGGATCAGTTCGAACCAGCGGCCGATCCCCCACATACGCATACAAGTTGATCCCGCCCTGATACCCGATCGGATCACGGCCGATGAACCTCTCCAGGTGAGCGTCATAATACCGGGCGCGGTAGTAGTAGAGGGTTGTTAGGAGGTCGAGTTCGCGACCGGTGTAGAGGGTGGTATTGTTGTTGGCGGAAGAGCCAACGGCAACCCATGTGGCCGCATTGCGGTAGGTAACTTCGCCGTAGGGGGTGTAGGTGTAACGCTCGGCGACTTCCCAGTCGCTTGTGACTTGACTGTACTTCACGAGGGCGGTGACGTTGTAGTTGGCGTCGGCGAGGTAGAACACCCGCTCGGCGGCGACGATGGCGGTGCCGGCGGTGTTCAGGGTGTCGCGGAGGATGGCCGAGTCGATGTAACGCGGCGACCAGATCGTCTGATAGCCGCCGTCGCGGTTGCCGTCGGCGGTCACGTCGCTTTCGATCGTCTGCTGGCCCGCGTGGTAGTCGTCGACAACCCGCTCGGGCGTGCTGCCGTCGAACTCGGTGAAGACCTGAATCCGCCGGTTCGTGCCGTCGTATTCGTTCTGCTGGAGGACCGTCTCGCCGTCGAGGACCTTGACCAGCCGGTTCCAAGCGTCGTAAACGGCCGTGTCGCCTGACTCAAGCGTGGTCATGTTGCCCGCGGCGTCGTAAGGATCGCCGCCCTCGCCGGTGGGCGTCATCTCGTTGGCCGCGTTGTACGTGCCCGTGTCGAGGTCGTTGCCCAAGCCGTCGAAGTTGTCCCACGCCTTCTGCGAGACGTTGTTGAGCTTCCACTCGCTCAGCCGGTCAAGGGCATCGTACAGATAGTCCTCATCGAGCGTGCCCTCCTTCTCGTTGTCGCGGCTGATGCGGTTGCCCGCCTCGTCATAGCCGTAGCGATACTCGTCCAGCGCCACGTCCGGGTTGGCCCCATAGTCGAGCCAGAGTTGATCCACCACACGCCCAAACCGGTCCAGGGCGGCGAAGTTGTTGGCCGAGCAGTCGAGTTTCACGTCGATGTTCTCGTAGTCTTCCACGACGATCCTGCCCGCGCCGAGGTACTTGTACGAGGCCAGGACGGTCGAGCCGTCGCCGATGGTTGCCAAGCGGGACATGATGTCGTCGATCGCGCCGGTCGCGCCGTAATCGTAATGGACCTGGCGGCCGTTGGGGTACGTCACCTCGTCGAGCCGGACGTACTTCGCCACGGTGCTCACGGCGCCGTCGGCGTAGTGGTAATCGACGTAGAGAGTACTCCCGTCGACCGGCCCATCGTGCTCCTGGTACTCCCGGGCCACTTGACCCCAGCCATTATAGACGTACTGGACCTCGTTGACCACATTGCCTTCGCCCGGGTCGGGGTCGTCGTGACCGGAGACCGACTGGACGCGGCCCAGGTCGTCGTAAGTGGTTGTGATTCTTCGGATTGCGCCGTCAACGATGCCCGAGGAGCCGAGGCTGGTGACGCAATCGTCAGTGAGCCGTCCCGTGGTGGCGTCGAAGACATACTCGTGCTCGACGCCCCGCTGATCCGTGGTAGTGGTGACCCGGCCCAGCCGATCGTAATCGGTCGAAACGTGGTCGCCGTTGTCGGTCGTGATCGTATAGGCCGCGGTGCTCAGGTTCTGCGCGAGAGCGTCGGTGCTATCCGGATAGACGGCGGCCGTTTGCCAGGAGGCGTTGATGTCGGATTCGTAGAGATACGCCGTCACCTGCGGCTCGATGCCGCCGCCGGTGCCTTTGGCGTTGTACGCCATCATCGTGACCAAGCGGCCGGCGGAGTAGCCGTAGTAGACCGTGACGTCCTGGTCAGTGTCGGTTTCGGCAACCGTGCCATTGGCATAGTTCTGGATCGTCCGGACGACTCGCCCGGCGGCGTCGTATTGGGTTTCGTCGATCCGGCCCAGGTTGTCGACCGAGCGGTAGGCCAGGCCGGCGGCGTTGTACTCGGTGAGCGAGAGGTTGAAGTCGACGCCCGCCTCGGAATTGGCGTCTTCGACGAGGGTCTCGATGTCGTTGGCCGTCCGGGCCGCTTCGGCTACGTCGGGGATGCCGTCGCGGTCGACGTCGATCAGGTCGCCGGCGCTGTAGTTGCCGCCCGCGTCGGAGCCGCTGGTGGCGTGGAACACGTAGTGCGTCACGCCGGAATTGACGTCCTCGCGGCCAAAGTCGGCGGTAGCGGTCATCCGTCCGGCCCCATCGTACCAGGCGACCCGTGCCGTGGCGTAGCTGTTCGTGGCGTCGAGCGCCCCGACAGTGCTCGTGTCGCCGGGCAGACGCTCGAACGCGGCCGTGGCGACGGTCTGGCCCGCGGCGTCGTAACCGTAAACGGTCTGCTCGATCACCGTGTCGCCCGTCACGTCGTCGGCCTCTGTGTAGTCGGCTGGATAGCTGGCTTCATCCGTGTCGAAGCAGGTGAACGAGGCCACCAGCCGCCCGAGGCCGTCGTAGGCGTACTTCTGGAACAGGCCGTTGCCGTCGGAGGTCTTGATGATCTGGCCGCGGGCGTCGTACCAGTTGTGGGTAGCCAGGTAGTCGTGCTTCGTGCCCGGATACTGGGCGTCCTGCTGATCGACCTCCCAGATGCGGCTCCTGCACACCCGGCCCAGGCTGTCATAAACGTACTGGGCTTCGGCGCGGAGTTCGGCCGTCTCAAGATTCGTGCCGGTAATGACGCCGGAGGTGTAGGTGAAGTAGTCGTCGTCGCCATCGGCGTAAGTGTACACGTACGTCGTGCGGCCGAGGTTGTCGTACACGTAACGGGTGACGACGCCGTCCGGGCCGCGGGTGTCCGTCAGGCGGTCGCGCCAGTCGTAGTAGTACTCGGTGGCGTAGTAGTTCGTCGCGCCTGAGTCGAAGTACGCCCGCGACTCGGTCAGGAGTCCGTCGCCGCCGTCGTCGCCACCGTCGTAGATGCTCGCCGAGACGAGGAACATGCTGGTTCCGGCGAGAGTGGCGCTGCTGGTGGTGGCGGTTGGGTGGTCGACGAGCCAATCGCGGAAATCGCCCACGTCGATGACGCTGTCGCTGTTGTAGTCGCTCGTGGGCACGGCGTCGGTCCCGACCCACGTTCTCGTGACCAGTCCCCGGGCGTCCAAAACGTTCCAGGTGATGGTGCCGTCGGGCGTTTGCGTCCACTCGGGGCGGCCGTTGGCGTCGTAGCCGTAGGCGGTCTGGTCGTAGTTCGTGCCGGAAGAGCCGGCGTCGCCGTTGGTCGTGGGGATCGCGTGATAGACGCGCGTGGCGACCAACTGCTTGTGGGAGTAGTGATACGTGGTCCAGGCGGTGTACTCGTCCTGGTCGAACGTCTCGGCGGCGATCGTGGCCCGGGGGTCGGTGGTGCTCAGGGCCGTGGTCTGGGCGATGGCCTCGATCCGCTGGGTCAAGTCGCCGTCGCGATTGGTGACGGTGATGGCGACGGGGTTCACCAGCGTGTACTTCCACTGCGGCACCGACGTGTCGTACCAAGCGTAGCCCCCGGCGGAGACGGTGCGGTGGTCGGCGTCGTCGTAGACGGTCCACGAGGCCGTGCGGACGAGGGTGCCCTCATCGTCGGTGTGCTGGGGACCGAGGGTTTGGACAAGGCGGCCGGAGAGGTCGTAGGTGTAGTCGGTTCGCAGGTGGAGGCCGTCGCTAGGCAAGCTCCAACTGACGCCGGCCGGCGGCGAAAGACCATGGCCCGAGTCGACGTCCTCGATCATGTAGTCGAGGCGGCCGGTGTCCGGGTCGTACTCGTAGTAGTTCACGCGGCCGGCCTGGTCGATGGTCCAGTTGAGGTTGCCGTCCTCGTCGTACCACCGATGGGTGTGGTCGGCCGTGCCGCTACCGTTTTGGGTGACGTCGTCGATTTCCGGCAGGTTGAGCACCTCCTCGTTGATCTGGACGCGGCCGGAATACCAGAGCGGTGCGCTGTAGCTGGTGGTGATCGCGCCGGTCTCGTCGGTGTTGATGTAGGTGGTCTGTTGGGCCAGGTGGTAGACCGTCTGGTTGTTCGCCGTGTGCTTGTAGTAGGTGTACTCGGCGGTGGTGACAGTCGTGCCGCTGAGGCCTTCGGCGACGCCGCTCGACTCGAGGTAGGTGCTCACCGTGCCCGCGGTGGTTTCGCCGGCCGTGTCCGTGGTGGAATAGGTGTAGGTGTGGACCAGGCCGGAAGTGCCGAAGTCGGTGCCGGTGACGTCGAGTTGCCCCACGGTGATCGCGTTCTCTTCGTAATCGTCGATGGCTGAGGACTCGGCGTCGAGGGTGACGTTGCCGTTGGCGTCGTACTGGCGATAGGTGTACCAGTGATTGCCCGAGGTGTCCTCCAGGTCGGTCAAGAGTTCCTCGCTCAGGTAGTTGGTGTAGGCGGTGTAGGTGGTGAGGTCGGGCCGGGTTTCGACGGTCTTGCGGATCCAGAGGTTGAGGTCGGTGCGCGCGTTCTGGTCGTTTGCTCCCTCGGTATAGTCGTAGGTCGTGGTCCGCAGTTCGCCGTAGACTTCCTCGTAGGTGACGCGCTGGTTGGCGTCGTACTTGTAGTAGAAGCAGGTGAACGGGGCGATTTGCCCGTCGGTCAGCGCGTCGACGGTTGTCGACAGCCCGGTGGCATACGCTTCGGCCTTGGCGTAGGCCTCGGGCAGGAGTTTTCGCTTCAGGCCGTGGGCGAAGCCGACGAAGTCTTCCCCTTCATAGGTCGGACCCGTGTAGTAGCGGAAGTACGTCGTGTCGCCGTCGGACCAGGTGCTGGTCCCGGGATCATAGTGACTGGTCGTGGCGGTTTTCAGGTCATTGAGCAGGCCGTTGGAGCCCGACACGTAGTATTCGTATTCGATCTTATAGTCGTCGACCAAACTGCTGGTGTCGGGGTTCCAGTTGCTATAGGTGACCGACGCGCGAAGGCCGGCATTGTCGTGGAGAACGCCGTAGTAGGTGAACACTTCGGCCGCATAGGGGTCATCCGCAGACGGTGCCTCGTACTCGATCTTGGACATCTTGGTATAGCCGCTGCCGTAGGTCGCGCTGGTCTGGCCCGCATCGTTGGCCCAAAGCGTGACCGTAGCGGTTTCGCCGTCGGGATACTCGGTCGACATCCACGGCCCGATGGAAAAGGGGCCCGTGTTGTCGGGGTAACCGAAGTGGTGGATGGTCCCGTTGGGCTCGGTCATCTTCAGGTAGGTTGTCATGTCCACGAGAGTCGCCTTCGTGCCGTACTGCGGCGCGTAGTTGCGCACCGGCTCGATAAATACATATTGGATGTCGCAACGGTCGCCGCAGCAGCCGCCACCGCTGCCACCGCTGCCGCCGCTGCCACGGCCGCCACGGCCGTCGCGGCGGCTGCCAGGGACGGTCGCCGCGAGCAACATGCCCTGTCCCGTGAGCCTAGCTCGTTCGTCGAGCATGCCGTTGCCCGTGTCGCCCAACGTGCCGGCGTGCCGATTGTCGTAGGTGGTGCCTTGAACCGCGTCGCCGCAGTTGCACGCCTCGATTTGTCCGGTCGCCAGATTGATCGGATCGTTCGAGGTGGGGCAGTTCGACGATTCGAGGATCGGGCCGGCGATCAGCCGGATCGCGGGGGCCTGCGTCAACTCGCCGTCGCACGCTACCCGGACGGTGACGGTGCCGGTGTTGCTGTAGAAGTACCCACCCGACCAGTTCCAGTCGTAGCCGTCTACCTCCCAGTTCGACCAGTTGAGCGTCGTCTCGTTCAGGCTGAACGTCTGCTGCAAGGCGCCGGTGGCCACGTCGCCGTCGTAGACTTCGATCGGCACGCTGTTGGAGTATTGGCTGCCGGCGAGGTAGTGCTCCCAGATTTCGTAGTTTCCGGGCGAAAGGCCGGTGAAGGTGTACGTCACGTAGGCGTCCGGATCGGTCCCGGACATTTCGCGGTACCGCCCGCCGACGGCCTCGGCGGTCCAGACCGTGCTGAATCCGTCGCCGAATTCCGCGTAGCCCGCCTGGTCGGTCGGGCTCAAGATGGCCCAATCCGCCAGGACGTTCATCGAGGTTTCGCCCGCGGCGGAGGCCGGTGGGTGCTCGGTATTGGCCGGGAACGTCGCCTCGGCAATCACGCGATCGTCGCTTGGGCCCCAGCCGACGGTCGAGACCGTCGTCGACCAGTAGCCGCCCGCGTTGGTCCCGTTGCCCAAAAGCGCGTCGCCGCCGTCCACGACGCCGTTGTCGTTCAGGTCGTGGTAGAACGCGACGGCTTGGCACTCGCTCCACGGGTCGGCCACCGTCGCCGTGACCGTCATCGGCATTCCCGACAACACCGTCTGCGCCGTCACCGCGGACACGCCGCCGGGAATCAGAAGATCGTTCGGATCGTTGATGGTCACGGTTGGCACGCCGGGACAGTCCAGCGTAAACGTGCCGCTGCCGGAGAGCGTCAAGCTGCCGGAGCCGACGACGAACGCGCGCTGGGCGTCGCTGGTGTTGAAGACCAACGAACCGTTGTCAATGACGGTGCCTATTCCCAGCGAGCCGGTGGCGCCGCCGTTGCCCACCGCGAGCGTGCCGCCTTGGATGGTGGTCTCGCCCGCATAGGTGTTGTCGCCGGCGAGCGTCAGCGTGCCGGTGCCGACCTTGACCAGGCTGCCACTGCCGCCAAGCACGCCGGCGTAGGTCGTGTCGGCGTTGTTGCCGCCGACCGAGAGCACAACGGCCTGGTCCGCGTCGTTGCCGAGCACCAGGTCTTGCGAACCCTTCAAGCCGCCCAGCGTCACGGCCGTGAGACCCCCGAAGTCGATCTGGCCGCCGAAGCCGTCGCCGTCGTAGTCCATCGTGCTCGTTCCCAGGCTGCCGGCGTTGCCCAGCCGCAGCGTGCCGCAGCGGATCGCCGTGTCGCCCTCATACGTGTTGGCGCTCGGCAAAGTCAGCGTGCCCGCACCGCTCTTGATGAGGCTTCCCGTGCCGCTGATGAGGCCGGCGAAGGTCTGGTCCGAGGCACTGGCGAACTCCAGGATCCCGTCGTTGACGACGTTGCCGACCACGGAACCGTCGGTCGCCGCGTGACCCAGTTGCAGCGTGCCGTCGCTGATGGTCGTGCCACCGCTGTACGTTTGGGCACCCAGGAGGGTCAACGTGTCTTCGCCGCTCTTGATGACGGCGCCAGTGCCGCTGACGATGCCGCTAAACGTCTGGTCGGAGCCGTTGGCGAACTCCAGAATTCCGTTGTTCGTGATGTTGCCAAGCACGGAACCGTTGGTCGTTCCGTCGCCCAGCCGCAACGTGCCGGCGAAGATCCTCGTGCGAAAACTGTAGGTGTTTGTTCCCGTCAACGTCAGCGTGCCGTCGCCCCACTTGTCCAACCCCACGGGATAGTCCGGCGTGAAGCCATAGAGCAGGATCTCGCCGACGTTCCGGAGCGTGCCCGAGAGGATCGTGCCGTCGCCGCTGTACGGGTCCACCGCGATGGCGCCACCCATCAAGTCGAGCATCCCGCCGTCCAGGGTGACCAGACGCTGGACGACCAGACCGCTGGTGATCATCCCCTGGCCCTCGACGAGCGTGACCGGATCGGCTGAGAATCCTCCTTGCAGAAAGACCTTGCCATCGACGTGCGCCGTGCCGGAGTCGATGTCCAACAGACCTTCGATCGCGGCGTCGCCCGTAACCGTGCCGCCGCCGTCGAAGGTCACCGTGCCGCTCGCGCCGACGGTCAAGTCTCCGGTGATCTCGGCATCGACGTCCAACTCGATCTGCCCCCCGTTGACTGTCGTGTTGCTCGTGATCGAGCCGGTCTCATCGAGTCGGAGCGTCCCGGCGTTGACAATTGTGTCGCCACTGTAGGTGTTGGCGGCCGAAAGGGTCAACGTGCCTTCACCGGCCTTTGTAAGGCTTCCCGAGCCGCTCAATACGCCCGAGTGGGTTGTGTCTTGGCCGTTGCCGCCCGCGGTAATCGCCACAGCCTTGGCGGAACCGTTGGTCAACGCGAGGTTCTTGTCGCCGTTCAGCCCTCCCAGCACCAGCGTGGTCAAGTCGCCGATGTCCAGCGAGCCGCCCGCGGTGTCGTAGTCCAGCGTGCTCCCCGACAGGGCGTCGGACGTTTCGACGCTGAGTGTGCCGGCCGTGATGGTCGTGGTGCCGGTGAACGTGTTGTGCCCGGACAGCGTCAGCGTCCCGGTCCCTGTTTTCGTCAAGCCCCCGTCGCCCGACACGTTGCCGTCCAGGGTTGCGCTGGCACCGCTTCCTACGCTCCAGGTTATCCCGCTCAGCCCGGAAACGTCGTCGCTGATCGTAGCCGTTGCGCCAGAACCTTCCGTAAGCGTCAGAACGCCCGTGGCGGCAATTCCACCGTCAATTGCCAGAGCCGAGCCTGCGCCTTCCGTTAGCGAAATACTGCCCTCGACGGAAACGCCCCCGCTGATCGCCAGGCTCGAACCGGAACCTTCGGTCGCCGTCAATCCGCCGATGTCCGAGATTCCGCCGCCAATGATCATGTGCGATCCGGAGGGAACGTTCATCGTGACGTCGCTCGAATCGGCGATGCCGCCGCCGATGGTTATGCTCGAACCGTAGCCCAGGTCCAACGTCAACTCGCCGACGCCCGATATGCCGCCACTGACGGTCATGCTTGAACCGGAGGACACGTGTATCATCAGGCCATCCGGGTTGGCGACAGGGCCGCCAATGGTCATGTTAGAGCCGTAGCCGACGTTGACGTCGGCCTCATCGCCAAACGTGACCCCTGCCGGAATCGACGTGCCCACCACGCCGGAGTTCACCGAGATATCACCGTCCAGAAGCACCCCGTTGCCGGAAATCGAGAAGTTGTTCGCGGTGAACGCAAGCGAATCGAACGCGTAGGCAAGATCGTTCTGGGTGCTCGTCCGCGTAGCACCGCTGAAAATGAGATCTTCCCCGGCGCCGGGCACCTGGCCTCCTACCCAGTTCGCCCCGGTGCTCCAGAGATTGTTGCCCCCAAGTCCATTCCACGTGACGCTCAACAGCTGCCGCTGTTCGAGCGGTTCCACCTGGAGCGACCGACCCCCGCGGCACATGCTGGAACACCGGCTGCCACAGTCCCGCTTCGACCCGAATTGGCCAAACACGCGACCCCAAGACCAGATTGATCGGCGCATGGGAGAACCCTTCTAGATGAAGTCAGACTGTCGGCGAGCGGAACCGCTCTCCGACCGAGTAGTGTTGATCGAACGACAACGCAAAGCTGACCGAGACGCAGGGCAACCACCGGGGCAAGACGACAAGACATCGTCCAAGGAGCACGGCACCATCGCACGGAAAAACAACCATCGCACGTCCGCTACCTCCGTGAAAGGAGGTCGCCTTACCTGATCGTCACGTGACGGGCGCGATTATCACAAAGTACACCAGCCCCGCACAACCACCGCTCTACCCCCGCTCTACCCTCGCTCTACCACCGCTCTCGCTACTTCGGGGGCCGCCGCGTGCGATGCGAAGGCGTCTGCGGGATCCGCTTCCATACCACGCCATCTCCTCCCCCATTCCCCTCGAAGCGAATGAGACGGTGCCTCTGGTACCCGTTGAGCCTGCTGACTGCGTGATTCAAGCGGTGCTCGGGGGCTTGATCGGGGTCCGGAGGCAACGGGTCCTCGATCGACGGAGGCCAGCCCTCCTCCTGAAACGCCGACAAGATCCGCTCCTGGTTCGCCGAAGGCTGGCGAAACCGCTTGACAAGCACTCCGTCCAGCCGGAGTTCACGGCGGGCCGCGTCCCAGTGAGGACCCGACGACTTGCTGACGTGACCGTCGCGGCTGGCGACAATGGTGGGGCGGCTTGGCCGTTTGTCGGCCGCCGCCGAACACGCTCCGGCTAACGAAAGGCCGGTTGCCGTGGCCACAAAGCAACTTCGCTGGCTGAGCGTGATGCCCATGTCGGGCCGGAACGACCGGGTCTTGGCCCCAACCGGAGTGACCTCCCAGCCGTGCTCCACGAGGCCCTTGTAGATCAGCCACCGTAGATCGTTCGTACTCAGACGCAGGCTGCCGACTTCGACGGCAAAATCCCACACGTTGTGCCGGCCAGCGTACCGCTGGGCCTCTGCCAGTTGGACGAGCGCCGCCGCGATCCGCGCCGGGACGTGCCCGTTGCCCTGGCTATCATAGCGAGGGACAGCCGCCTGCTCTCCGTCCGGGACAACACCCACGTCAAGCCTCCAAATCACTGGCGGATCAAGTGCTCAATCACTTGGCTGCCTTCGCGCCTGCGCATACCCATCGCCAATGCCCGCTCGATGTGCTCGCGCGCCGTGTCGAACTCACCGCGGCCAAGATGGACGACGCCCAACAAATGCCACGCACCGGGATGCCGTGGATCGTGGCGGATCACGTCTTCATAGAGCGGCGCCGCGTCCTCCGGACGCCCCGCCTGATGCAATACTGGAAATAAGCAGTTGCGTCGTGCGTTGACGCATGTTGTTTCTTTTCAAAGGTGTGCGGCTCCTGATAGCATTGCCAGCAGTGCTGAATTTCCGAAGAAAACCTGAAATTAAATTGCGATTGAGATTTGAGACCACCGATGCTTCCTTCGGAACAAGAACGGGCCGGTTTCGCTCGGCGTCAAACTGGCTAGAGGCAGTACCTACCAAGACCGATGAATCATTCGCAACGATGGGCCGAAAACGCTTTGGTGCTGTCTCAGAGTCACATTGTTAGTGCGTTGTCACACTGATCCTGCGAAGTTTTCTCAGAAACTAGCAATCCTCTTCTGCGCCGTCAATAGGCCCCCGGGTGGTGTAATAGTCCGATACCTCTGTGGCAATCGCTTTGGCGCGGAGGTGTGACATACATGCTGTCACCCCCCATAGCTCATACGGGGCGGCCGTAGCGCTCCGTCCTCGGTAGGTCTGCTCACAGACGATGTTCGGGGCCAGCCGGCTTCCCTGACGTGTCCCGCCGCTGCGCCGACCGACCTACCAGGACGGCCTTCCGCGCGCGTGAAGGGGTTCGGCAGCGATCGGAGCGGCGGCGCGGGATGCGGCGGGCGGGGACGCGGATTCGGCTCCGGAGGCAAAAGAGAGCCACACTCGCCCGGAGCGATTATCCGCTATTCTGTTGAGCCTCGGCCTGCGTGACGGCCAGCAACACCCCCGCGCGGCAGATCCTACGCAGCACACATCCGCCCACCGGCGCACGCGCATCGCCTACCGAGAACCGTCAACCGCCCTCTCGCCCCACCGCTTGCACCACCCCACGAGCACGGTTTGCCGCCAAAGCGTCCAGCGTTTGCATGGCCAGGGGACGCGCTCGCAGCCGGCGCGGGAAAGCTCGGGGCAGGGCTGGCAATGAGCGGTGAGGATCGCGGCCACGGCCTCGCGGTCGCGGGGGAAGTATGACCACGGGGCCATTTCGCCGGCTTCGATCGCGGCGTCAATCCCGGCCAACAAGCGGCCGGTCAATCGGGCTCGGCGGCGGGCCTGGGTTTCGGAAAGGCAGCCAAGGGAGGCGCAGCAGCCGGCCCGGTCGGCGGCGGTGATCCGGGCGATGATGGGGGCCAGCTTTTCAATAAAGTCATCGTCAGGGCGACAGCCGCTGGAGACCAGACCGAAACAATTTGCCCCGGCAGCAATGGCCCTGTCCGCGGCGGCAAGTATTTGCTTTTTATCCAAGGTTTGGGGTTTAACGCCCGAGGCGTAACGGGCGGACTGGGCGCAAAAACGGCAGTCTTCCGGACATAAGCCGGTGCGGACGGAAGCGATACTGCACAGGTTAATCTTTCGGCTGCAGCGCTGCAGGCGGATGCGATTGGCCCA
>JAPLNP010000005.1 GCA_026401055.1 Planctomycetia bacterium | reverse complement strand
CTCACGACTGATCGAGGATGGGGATCATGTCTGGCAGTTCTACACCGACGGAAGCGGATTTGGCGGGCCAGGTTTGCAGCCTGTTCCCGGAATACAGAATTCAGATTCGCGAGACCCTCCCTGGAGGTCTTTCGGACGCCTCCGTATTCCTGGTCGATTTTCAGTAACTTCTCAATAACCACGTGGGAGGCCGATGTTCATGTAGCGCAGAATCCAGGGATTTCTCATTCTGTGCGGGGTGTTTACCCCAGTTTCTCGGCTTCCACCCCGGGGTTATTGAGAACTTACCATCATTACCGGGTATTGTTATTGACACGCTGAGCGTTTTTCCGTATTTGTCCGGTCCGAAGCTTGCCAAGGAGGGTAGCCATGTCGGGACCAGGAGAATACCGAGCGGATTGTACCGAGGGAATTACTCGTGTTGAAGACCTGCCCAGAGCTTTACGGGTGGAGCGCAGTCGCAGCTATTCGCGACGACCGTGCCCAAAGTGCGGCCGCAGTTGCTACCGCGATCGCACTTTCGAGCGGAGGTTGCACGATCTCGGCGATTTGGTGCGGGAACGGCCTCGTGATATTCTGCTTACGTACTCGCAACATTATTGCTGTAAATGCAAGAGCTACTTCAACGTGGACATGTCGGACTTGGCTCTGCCCAAGAGCCACTACACTCACCGTGTCGTTGCGATGGCCGTGCGTCTGGTGGTGGAGGACGGATTGCCCTACCGCGCAGCCAGTTGGCATCTCTGGAGGGACCACCGCGTCTTCGTGCCGTTCGCCACGATTCAGAACTGGGTGGAGGCCGGGGGGAAAAAAGGCAGAGCAACGCATCCGCGGCGAGTACCTGGACGCCGCGATGGATGATTTCTCGGGGTACATCGCAGCCGACGAGTTGTACGACGGGCCGTTTTGTGTTCTCTCCATCGTGGACAACCACACCTTTCGCCGCCTCATCTATGAAGTGCTGGACCACGATCCGGACCATGCCGACATCGAGCGATTCTTCCGCACGTTCCAGGCGGCGCTCCAGAGGCGCAACCTGGTGTTGCGGGGCATCACGACCGACGGATCGGCCCTGTATCCCGAGCCGATTTCCAAGGTGTTTGGCGATGTTCCCCACCAACTCTGCGAGTTCCACGTCATCAAGGAACTGACGAAGGCCGTGTTGCACGCGGGCGCCAAGGTTCGCAAGGAGTTGGCTGCCACGAAGCCCAAGCTTGGCCGCGGGCGTCCGTCTTCGGCCGCCGCCCGCAAGGCGGCGCGGCAGGCCAAGCGGATCGAACGGAAGGTCGGGGATCTGTTTCAGCATCGTTACCTGTTCGTGCAGCACGTTCTTACCCCAGCCCAGCGGCGCACCCTGATGTGCGTTACCCGAGGGCAACCCGAGTTGCGAACGCTTCGAGGCGTCATGGATGAAGTCTACCGCCTCTTCGATCGTCGCTGCCGCAGTGATACCGCATTGGAGAAACTGGCCCGGCTGCGGTGTCGCGTGCGGCGCTTCCAATGGATCGGCAAGACATTGCAGAAGCTCTTCTCTCCCAACCTGGAGAAAGCACTGACCTTCTTGGATGACAAACTCCTTCCTTCCACATCCAATGCCGTGGAGCGAGGGAACCGCCGCCATCGCAAGATGCAGAAGACGGTGTATCGTGTTCGTACCAGGCCACACATCTCCTCGCGGATTGCCTTGGATATGGAACGTGAGGAACGAGCCGCGCAGCGCGATCTGACCACTCAAGCACTGCATCGCGCTCGCAGGCAAGCGGCCGCATAATACCCGGTAATGATGCTACAGACTCCGTTTTTCGCGGAATTCCTCCGCGGAAGATTCTTTTCTTGGATTTTTCGACCCTCGCAGCCCTTGTGCGGGGATCGTCTGCGGTGTAGACTGGGGCCTCACCCAGATTCAAGGAGGTCCCCCGTGTACGTCACCGTCAACAAGCCCCTGTTCGCTTGGGATTGCCTGGAAGACAACCCCAACCTGGCCACGATCAAGAAGTTCCTGGAGTCGGTCCCCGATGCCAGGTTGCTGGAGGGACTGCAGCGTCATCGCGGCCGGGGGCGCAACGATTGCCCGGTGCATGTGGCCTGGGGCGTGCTCTTGCTGCGGACCGCGCTGCGGCACACGAGCGTGGTCGCCACGCTGGCGGAGCTGAAGAGAAACGAAGCCTTGTGTCGGCTGATCGGCATCGAAGACGAGAAGGGCGTTCCTCAGTCGTGGAACATCTCGCGGTTTCTGGAGGTGTTGGGGCAGGAGCCGCACCTGACGGAGTTGCGGCGGATCTTCGATACGATGATCCAGCGGTTGGGGGAAGCGGTCCCGGACCTGGGCCAGGCGACGGCGGGCGATTCCACCGCGTTGCACGGATCGCGGAAGGAAAACGAAAAGGCCGCCAAGGCGGAAATCGCCCAAGGCTTGCCGCAGCCCAACGGCGGGCACAAAGAATACACCGACGCCGAGAACAAGGTCGTCAAGATCGTCGAGTGGTTCGGCTACAAGCTGCACCTGTTGGTCGACGCCAAGCACGAGGTGGTCTTGGCGTACCGGGTGACTTCGGCCAACGCCGCCGACAGCAAGTCGCTGCCGGACCTTCTGGAGCAGGCCCGAGCCAACCTGCCCGAAGGCCGCATCGAAACGCTGGCCTATGACAAGGCGGCCGACGACAACGAGTCGCATCGGCTGCTGAATCGGGCCGGAATCCGGCCCTTGATCCAGAACCGGCACTTGTGGAAGGATCAGACCGAGCAGATGCTTCCCGGCCACGACGGCACGTCGAACATCGTCTACGACGAGGCGGGCACAGTGCATTGCTACGACCGCACCAGCCTGCCAATCGTGCGGCACGCGATGGCCTACATCGGATACGAACCGAAGCGCGAGACCTTGAAGTACCGCTGTCCGGCGCGGCACCAAGGTTGGACGTGCCCGCACGACGCCGTGTGCAACGCGGGCAAGTCCTACGGCAAGACCGTGCGCGTCGACCGCACGATCGACCTGCGGCGTTTTCCTCCCATCCCGCGGGCCACGAAGAAGTTCGAGCGGCTCTACCGCGGCCGCACGTCGGTCGAGCGGGTCAATGCCCGGCTGAAGCTCTTCTGGGGCGCCGACGACGGCAACCTCACCGGCTCACGGCGGTTCCACGCGATGATCGGCGCGGTGTTGATCGTCCATGCCAGCTTCGCCACGCTGCTGGCCGCCGCCCCGCGACGGGAAGGGACGTTGGGCAAACTGCGATTGAGTCCGATTCAGAAGGCCCTCGCCAAGCAACCTTCTGTCCCCTGACAGGGAGCCGCCGCCGTTTGCAGGGATCGTCCTAGACCACGCCGCGCGCCGACCCCGCCTCCCGCCCGCCGCCTCGCGTCCGATCCGCCGATCTCCCCCGCCGCCTCCCCCGCTACCGACGGGCTCCGGCCCCTTGCCGCCTCCATCGTCCTCCGCTTCACAATTCACATCGCAAACGGCTCGAGTGGGACGACCGCTGCCTCTCGTTCCACGAGGGCCGGCGCCCGGTCCAGACGGCCAGCAAGCTCCAGGTGCGGCGGCCGATCTACACAACCTCCGTCGGACGCCGGCGGCGTTACGAAGCCCACCT
>JAPLNP010000334.1 GCA_026401055.1 Planctomycetia bacterium | reverse complement strand
AAACTGGTGAGAAATGCGGGCTAAGCGAGGGAGTATTCTTCTCTTCCAACTCGATTTTCATCCGAAATGGCGAGTGAGCCGCTCGCGGCTTCCTGGTTGCGAAAGCAGGCGATGGCCGCTCTCCGAGCACCGAGGCGCAAGCCCGGTGCCGTATGCAGTGCGGGCTTCGCCAGGAATTCCACGGTCGACTGCGGGCTTGCGCCACGCGGCTCGGTCGGCGACCTACCCCGCATTTCTCACCGCTGATCAGAGCCGCGACCGTAAGGTAGCGGTTGGGTATGAAGTTGCGCAAGGTCTTCAGAGAGAGTCGAAGATGCAGAATGTGGAGGCGAACAGACTCGTCGCCGGTCGCGTCAATCGAGCGCCAACCGCTCCCTTACCAGGCTGTCGGAATACTCTGGGGCGTTGGACGAAAATGGAAATCGGCAAGGCTGGACGAGCGATCGAACAACTCGATCGGCAAACTCAAGCCTTCCGATAGGCCGGTTACTTCTACCATCCAGCCGAGGCCCGGCCTCCAGGCGCAGTGTTTTTCGCCGCATCCTCCCTAGAGCACGGTCGACACCTCCCGCCAATGGCGCAATAGAATTCCCACGTTCACCGCCGTACATACCAACGTCCACTCCGCGCGCACTTTCTCCAATCCGCGCCGCAGGAAACGCCGCACTCCCAGGTCGTGCTTGATGTACCCGAACCGCGGCTCCACGATCTCCTTCCGACGCGGGTACGTCGCCCGGCCCGCCGGGCTCTTCATCCGCGCCCGCAGCCGTTCCCGATGTTCCTCGTATTGGTCACGATTGATCGTCCGCCCCTTTTCCGGGACGCGGCAACACGCCGCTGCGTGCGGACAATGCACGCATGGCGGTTCCCCCGCAAAACCATACTGCCGACGCACCGCCTCGCCCCATTTCTTCTGATCCCGGCTGGTCCGCACGTACGTCAACGAATGCCCCGCCGGACAACGATAGGCATCCGCGGCCGCATCATAGGCAAACGCCGACTTGGCCAGTTTCCCCTCGTTGTTCCGCGGTAACGCCGACCATTGGGCATCGTTCAAACACGCTCCCGCCTGCACTGCCGCGACCGCCGCCTCCGTCTCCGCACTCCCCGTCTTCGCCGCTTCGCTGTTCTCCGCGCAATCCGGCAGATAACCCTCGACGCCCTGCTCCTCCAATCGGGCCAGCTCTGGACCCGTGTTGTACTGACTGTCCGCACTCACCGCCGTCGGACGACGCCCGCAATTTCCTTCCACTTCCGCCACCATCGGCGTCATCTGACCGCTGTCCTCCGGGGCGTCGTTCACCCCCTCGGCGACAATCATCCCGGTCGCCGCGTCCACCCCCAGTTGCCCGTTGTAGTTCGGCTTCTTCCGGCCTTCCTTATCCTTCATGCTCCGGCTGTCCGGATCGGTCGTCGAGGCGATGGCTTGCACCGGCTTATCGCCGGCCGACTCCTCCTGCCGACGCGCGATCTCCGCCAGGGCCCGACGCAATCGCTCTTGCTGACGCTGCATCCCGGCCAACCGCTGGGCCGTCGTCCGTCCGCCACGCGGCGACCACGGTGCCCGATCCCCGAACAGCGTCGCCTCCCGATGCTCGTTCTGCTCCCATTCCGCCTGTAACGCCGCGATCTTCTCGTCCAGATGACCTAGCCAGGAGCGAATCTTCGCCTCCGTCCGCACCGAGCCCCGGCCCGCATCCGCCTGGATCTTGGTCCCGTCCACCGCCACGTGCTCCAGCTTGACCAAACCCGCCCGAAGCCCCACCGCCAGCACGTCGCGAAACAACTCCTTCAGTCTCTTTCCGTGATTGGTCACGAAGGCCGCGATCGTCGAGTGATCCGGCGTCTGACCGCTCAGCAGCCAGATCACATCCAGTCGGTTGTAGCAGGCCGACTCCAACTGCCGACTGGATCGCAGCCGGTGGAGCATCCCGTAGAGGTACAGCCCCGCCAAGTCCCGCGGATGGTACGGCGGTTGACCTTCCTGCAGATCGTACTGTCGCTCCCATCCTGCGAAGGTTTTCGCAAAGGCCGCGGAATGCAGCAACTCGTCGAACAACCGCACCGGGTGATCCGCCGGGATGGCGTCCTCCAATTGGTGCGACCACAACACCCTCTGCTCCCGAGGTATCTCCGGCTGCCGAAATCCGCTCATGGCTGTGCTCTCTGACCATCGTCCCTGACACCCCCAACCTCTCTGGGCTCTGCAAGAACTGTTCCAGAGTATTTCGACAGCCTGGTAAGGAAGCGGTAGGCGCTCGATTTTCGCAGCTCCTTGAATGCGCGTTGGTATTCACACTCTGCATTCCCGCCGCGCTCTGAATTCCGCGCGCAAGTTCTTGCCTGACCGCTCCCTCATCCCGATGTACATCGGGACGGCTCTGATCAGTTGTGAGAAATGCGGGCTAGCGGCAGGATGGCAGCCCCGAGGGGAATCCCCAGGGATAAGAATGGCTGGTCATCTCTGTGGGGACTCCATCGCTGGCTTCGGGCTGGTTTTCAGTACTGCAACGCTGGCATGCAGCGACCTTGCGTTTGCCCTGGCGGATACTTGGCTGGTTAGTCCCCCAACAACGTCGCACGTTCAAGCGTTCAGTGTTGTTGAGAAACCCCAGGTCGTCACAACCGAAAAAAACTGCAGAATCGTTAATTTTTCCCTTGACAGGGTATCAAAAAAAGAAAGCACCAGGCGCCTCAGGGGCAATCCCGGTGCTTTCCGGAGGGGAAAGAAGCCGCTTGATTCTCCCGATTTCTCGGGCACTCCGTCGTATCGACCTCCGTTATGACTCCACGTCTCTTTCCACGTCCGGAGGATTATAGCCCCCTTTTGGGCTTCAATCTAGTCTATCGTCAAAATCCGGTAATCTCCAAAAGCGTTCTGGACGAATTCATCGGCGATCTGCGGCCGGAAACTTTACCGGACCTAGACAACC
>JAPLNP010000624.1 GCA_026401055.1 Planctomycetia bacterium | reverse complement strand
CCCTTGCGTTCCGAAAACCGCGCCTTGCAGGTTCGGCAGCGGAGCATCCGCCGCTGCTTGTTTGGCCCATAGCGGCCGCACACCGACAGGTTTTCGCCACCGCGTTTCCCGTAGTCGGGTCACTCAGAATTCTGACAACATAACCGCGATAGAACGTCCATGACCAGTCCTCCATGACATAATCTCCTGACTGTCAACCAGTTACGACCAAAGCAAATCTATAGCACAATACCCCGTTTCGATGCAATACGAAGAGGACACAAGGCGAAAAGGCGAAATGGCGAAAACGCGAAAGAGACTACGACAACGTTTTGCTGCCGTAGTTTCGCGTTTTCGCCCTTTCGCGTCTTCGCGATAAGAAGAGGGATTCGTGGTGAGACGCCCCGGACGCGACAGCCCGATTTGCAGCCGTCGATTGCTCTTGACTCGGCTCCGATTAGCCGGTACAAGCCCCGCCGACGTGGCAGTTGGCCCGAGCACGAGCCCGCGAAGCGGTTTTGCGGGACGGGCCTGCCGCCTTCTCTATCCGTCGAGGGGTGTCCATGAAATGCGTCCTGGCGGTCTGCGTGGTGCTGACACTGGCGATCACGGCCCAGGGCCAGCAGAGCGGCACTGATCCACTCGCGGCAGTGCCTTGCGAGCCGCAGCCCGACACGACCGGCCAGCGGCTGCAACAGCTTCGCCAGAGGGCTTACGAACTGGAACAGGCCGGCGATCCGGATCAGGCCGCCGCGGTCCGTCGGCAAGCCGAGCAAGAGAGTCTGGCGTTGCTCGGCCGCCTCGAGGCACTGGAGGCGGAAGCCGCGCAAGTCCGCCAGGCTCTCGGCGCGGGAACGCAAGTCGTCATGCAACTGCAAGTCGTCGAGCTACCGATCACCAAGCTGCGATCGCTGGGCTTCGATCTGACAAAGATCCTAAAGAGAGCCTCCGGTCCGTCGGTCGAGAAGGTCGGCGCCGATCAGATTGGGGGCAATGCGCAAGGAGGCTTCTTCATCAGCGATGGCAGTCACGTCCAGGGGCTCTTCGCGGCGCTCCGCGAGGACAAGCTGTTGAAGGTGCTCGCGGAGCCGACGTTGGTGACCCTCAGTGGCAGGACCGTTTTCTTCAACTCCGGCGGCGAAGTGCCCGTTCCCAAGCGACAGCCGGACGGCTCGGTGGCGATCGAGTATCAGCGTGGCACCATGGTGCAGTTGACGCCCGAGGTGCTGGGCGACCGCGTGCGTCTGGCGCTCCGTTGCCGATTGATGGAGATTGACCCGAAACATACGATGCGCGTCGGACAACAGACCTTGCCCGGCGTCCAAACCGTGGAGTGCGACACCCGCACGGAAATGAAGAGCGGCGAGACGGTCGTGCTCGGCGGCCTCGTGACGCGAGTACCGGTGGAAGAAACGCGCAACGAGGTGGCGACGTACTTTCTGATACGAGCCGAGATCGTGCGACCGCCGGCCACGGCATCTTACCCTGGCATGATCGGCTCGCAAGCCGATGCTTCCGCGCCGCACCCCGTGCGCCCGGTCAACAGTCCGGGTAATGCACCCTCGGCAACCGCCCGCCGGTCGACGGATGGCGATATTCAACGGTAGCGGGCGGGATTGTTCTCAATGGACGAGTGGCGTATACTCAATACGATCGACGGCGATGACCACGCGGCGTGGTTGCCGACGCTGTCGCACAGGCGCGACCGCCGCGGTAGCCTTGGGGCGAAGCTGGGGAGTTCAGCAGTGAAGAAGCAAGAGATGTTGGATATGCTCGAACGGCTGCCGGACGAGATCGATCCCGAACAGCTCATGCACGATCTGTACCTTCGGGCGAAGCTGGAAGACGCTGAGGCCGCAGTCGCCAAAGGGTCGGTCGTCGCCCATGAAGACGTTGTCAAGCGGAGCCAGCAGTGGTTCGAGTAGTCTGGGCAGAACCGGCGATCTCCGACCTCGAGGAGGTGTACGGTTTCATTGCGCGGGATTCTCGAAAATACGCCCGGCTGACGATCGAAAGAATCACGGGCGTGGTCCAGCGTCTTGCGGACTTCCCAGAACTTGGTGAAGTTCTGCGCGAGTTTGCGCACCGTCGCTATCGCCAGATCGTTGTCGGATCCTATCGGGTGATCTATCGAGCGGATCCGGAACGCGATCGGCTTCTCATTCTCGCCGTGGTTCACTCCCGCCGCGACCTGCCTCCGGTTCTCGAAAACCGATGAAGGGACGAAGAGGCGAAAGAGCGTTGAACAAACCGATCATTTCGATTGCGTGCTTTCGCCCCTTCGCGTTTTCGCGATGATCGAGAAGATTCGTGGTGGGACTCGCTGCGCTCGGCCCCACCCTACTTCGGCCCACCCTGCTTCAGCAGAAACTCGGTGCCGGGGTCGGGGGCGTCGGGGCGCTGGACGCGGATGGCGGACACGCCTTCGATCGTGCAGTTGCTTTCGCACATGCCGCAGCCGACGCACAACTCGCGATCGACGACCGGTTGCATGATCTCGACCTCGTAGCCTTCCGCGTCGGTGATGGTGAACGTGTTGAGGATCTTGATGGCCTTTTCCGCGGTGGGGCACATCTCCTCGCAGCGAATGCACGGCGTCTTCTCGGCCCAGGGAAGGCAGCGGTTGTGGTCGAAATAGGCCTTGCCGGTCGGCTGCTCGTGTTTGGCCTCTTCGGTCAGAAGCGGGATGGCCCCGGTCGGACACACTTGCCCGCAGAGCGTGCAGGCGTACTCGCAGTAGCTCTGCTGGAAGATCAGTCGGGGAATCAGGTGCGGCGAGAAGAGGCCCTCCAAGCCGGCCTCGAACACCAGCGGCTGCACGACGTTCGTGGGGCAAACCTTCATGCACTCGCCGCAGCGGATGCACAGGTTGAGAAAGTCGCGATCCTCGCCCGCGCCCGGCGGACGGAGCAGGTAGGGCGGCACGGGCAGCGGTTGGCCAAGTCTCGCGGCCAGCGCGACGCCCGGAATGGCGGCGCCTGCGGCGATGCCGGTCAATACGCCGC
The DNA here is from genome assembly GCA_026401055.1 of Planctomycetia bacterium. GTDB lineage: Bacteria > Planctomycetota > Planctomycetia > Pirellulales > Thermoguttaceae > JAPLNP01. The sequence goes on along the minus strand of JAPLNP010000624.1, from coordinate 11,147 downwards.
GCCGCCCCAGGTCGACCGGCCGCGCCGCGTGCTTCACCGGACGCTTCGTCGGCAGCGTGAAGCGGAATCGGGCGATACGCTTGGGGCAAGCGTCCACGCAGTCCATGCACAGCGTGCAGGCTTCGGACGACAGGCCCGCGTCGGCCGACAGAGCGCCCATGCGGCACGTCGTCGCGCACTGGCCGCACGACTTGCAGACGCCGGCCGGCACGCGTTTCATGAGCGCCGGCCGGGCGAGGAGTCCGAACATCGCCCCGGCCGGACATAGGTAGCGGCACCAGAACCGCCGGGCCACCAGTTCCAGCGCGAAGACCGCGGCCAGCAATGCCGCCGACACGCCGGCCAACTGAAAGACCATCGCGCGGAACGGCAGCAGGTGTTTCTTCGCGAAGGGCTGCACGGTTTCCGTGGCCCAACCCTCACCCACCCAGCGGAACGAGGCAACGGACCCGCGATAGAACATCGGATCGCCCCAGAACGTCATTCCCCGGATCAGAAGCGCGAAGGGATCGACCAGCCCGACCAACGGAAACCCAAACACCGCGGCCACCAGAACGGCAATCAACAGAACGTACCGCAAGGGTGGCATGCCCTGTATGGGTGGCACGCCCTGAGGAACGAAGGGCGTGGTGGGCTGGGAAACCACGCCCTTCGCTTCGCTCAGGGACGTGCCACTCTTGCGATTGGCCCGCAGCGCGACCCAGCGGTTCGTCTGCCGCGCGAGCGGACGCGCGAGACGGTGGGCGACATCCAGCAGCGTTCCCAGCGGACAGACCCAGCCGCAGAAGAAGCGGCCGAGCACCAGTGTCAGCCCGACGACGACCAACGCCGGCCAGAACGCCGCGATGAACTGCCGGCCGGCCAGCATCGCCGCGGCACCGACCAGCGGGTCGAGACGGAAGAAGAGGTTTTCGCCGCCGGGCAATATGTCGGCGTTGCTGAACTCCGTGCGGCGAAAGAGCCACACAATCGCGATCAACCCCGCAAGCTGCGCGGCACGCCGCCACCACCGCCAAGGAATCCACAACACTCGCCGCATGGCGCTCACGCTTCGACCGTCTTGATCTTCGTCAGATCCATCACGCCCAGGCCGATCTCGGCGGCCGCGACGGTCGAGCTGATTTCCTCGGGCTTCATGCCGAAGAGGGTCGTGGCATAGGCGTCGGCGGCGACCGTGTCGGTCGAGGCCAGCAGCGTGTCGAGCACTTTGACGTCCTCGAGGTTCCCGCCGGTCGGGCCGTTGCGCAACAGGATCCGCGTGGCGTCGATGATCGTCAGCTTGGGATACACCACCAGGTTCAAGTCGGCGAGCCGCCGGCCGATGTCCTTGTGGATCTCGCCGCGATTGCCGCCGAGGATGCCCATGATGTTCTTCAGGCCCAGCGTCAGTTTCGTCAGGCGATGGTGCTTGGCAATCGGCACGTTGATGTAGCAGTCGCAATCGGACTCCAACGCATCCTGGTAGAATTCGAACTTCTTGATGGACTTCGCGTTGGCGATGTCGACGGGCACAAAGCGGCTCTCATCCTGAAAGACGCATTGCGCGCGGCTGTCGCCGATCGACTCGACCGCGGCCTGAATGCCGCTCTTGGCATACGACCGGCGGACGTCGTTGCAGGTGCGATCGAACACGAGCACCCGTTTCGCCCCGGCGTCGAGGCATTGCTGGACGATGCCCTTCACCACGTCGGGATGCGTGTTGGCCGCCTGCTCGGGCGTGCGTTCCCAGCCCATGTTCGGCTTGACGACGACGCGGGCGTCCTGTTTGACAAACTGGCCCATGCCGCCCAACGGCTGCATCACGCGACCGACCAGGGCCGCGTAGTCCTTGCCCTTGGCCACGGCCAACAGCGAATCGCCCTTGGGCTTCACCTCGGCGGCAAGGATGGAACGAACATCGAAAAAGGGCGTTGCCAAGCACGCGCCGGCCGACCAGGCCGCGACGTGCTCGATGAACTGCCTGCGATCCATGAGTGATCTCCTGACGGTGCGAAACCTACGATGTGCGATGGGCACGGCCTTCCGCAATTGTCCCCCGAAAGTGCCCGGATTGTCAACGGCGCGAGTCTTTCGCCTTTCGGAGTGCGGCGATTCATTGCCGCTTTCTTACGGACCAGAAGGGGGGTGTCACGGCTTTTCGGGTCACTTCCACACCGGGAACCGACACCAGAGTCACTGCAAATCGCGAACAAAAGCGGTGATGAATCGCTGCACTCCAACAGTGGCTCCCCACCGCGCGGGGACCCAGCGGATTGGAAGCGCAAGGCGGGGCCGATCCGACGGTCACGAGCGTCAATCCGTCGGCAGTCCGGGCAATCCCAGTTCCCGGCGGACGCGATTGGCCTCGTCGAGCGTGATGTGATAGATGTAGATCGAATAGCCGGCTCTGGCCACTGGCTGGAAACGCTGGAAGTAAGTCAAGTCGTAACTGTCGCCAGCTACGCTTTGCCAGCCGCCTTCACCGTTTGCTGCGCCGATCTCTGCCCCATGAAGATGATTCACGTCGATAGCATACCAACCCGGTAATGGCCCCACCTTTTTCGGTGAGGTACTTGCAGCTTGTGGAGTCTCGGAAGCAGGTCCAACTGGTGGCAGCGTGAACTCGATTCCGGCAAGTCTTGGATCAATTAGCCCGGAATGGGCCAAGTGAAACGGTCTCGCGTTCGGGTGATCGTCATACCAACGCTTGAGGAAAAACAGGTCTTGCCCCCAGGCGATGTTGCTATCAAGTAGATGGTAATGCCCGTTCATTGGCCCACCAACCAATTCGTTGAAGTACGATAGGCTATGCGGATAGCACGAAAGGCTGCTGCCAACGGACCATGCAAGCGCGAAGCATACCATCGTTGCTATCGCCACTCGCCAGTTTGTGAAGGGGTGCATCTCAAACACGCGGACGACCTTGCCCGTCCAGACAAACAGGAACGGCAACGCTGGGATCACATAACGCGAATGGATCGAGAATCCCGTCTGACTGCTGACGAAAACCAGGATCACGACAAACGGCATAAGCACAACCATCTCGTCACGCCACGATGCTGAGTAGCCACGCCCAAAGACGGTCACAGCAAGAGCCAATGCCACTAGGCACCACGTTCCCAAAGGCATCTTGATCGCCAAGGCATACAGATAGTAATACCACCAGCCATGTTTTGACCACTCGCCACCCAAATACGACGGCAACCCACGCTCGAAATCAAGCCGCTGCGTGTCGATGCCTTGGAGAAAGTTCGCCGGAACCGGAACGGGCAGGCATGCTGCCCAAGTGTGTGCGAACCGGTTCCCGATTGCCCTCGCTGGCCCCGGATTGGACGCAAGCCCGCTGAATAGTTGTGACTGAAACTGGTACTCGGCGATTGGCCGAAGCGACCCTTCACATCCATAGCCAAGGTTGATGACAACGATGCTCAGGCACACCATTGACATGAGCATTCCACCATCACGCAGCCAGCGTCCCGGATTCCGAAATCCGTACGCGGGCAGTCTGTACACAAACCACGTCAGCACGACCAGCGGATAGAATATCAACAGAGTAAACTTGGCCAATTCGGCCAGCCCAAGAACGATACCGGCAAAGACTGCCTCAGTGAACTCCGCGTGACGCAGCCACCGCCAGAAGCAGTAGAGCGCCGTAACCGCTATTGCCGCTGAATGGGCGTCAGGTGTAAATAGCGCGCCATGCCCCAGGATGTATGGACAAGAGCACCAGAGCACGAGCGCCACAAATCCTGCGGCCGTGCCGTACAATTCCCTCGCCCAGCGGAGGCAAATATAGCCGCCCAGTAGGCTGAACGGGATGCACGCCCAGCGGCCGACCGTAAAGAACCGAAGCGACCGAAAACCGTTCGCGTTCAGGAAGTCCTGGCCAACTACCAGGTCCGAACGCACAACGGGCGAGGCATCGTATTGTTCCCAGTTTGTCGCTGGCTGCATCAGCGCCACCGGCAACGCCGCGACCATGCGCACCAAAGGCGGATTAACCCGGAACAGATCAAATCGGCCGAGGAAAAGATGGCTCAGCCCCGCCGGCAGATGGTTCACCTCTCCAACAACAGGGCTGTTTCTCGTTGCACTCCACGCCAAGAGCAAAGTGAAGAGGCCGAAAAGCATCGCAGGACCTGCACGGCTCAGTCGCAACAGTAACGAAGATCGAAACCGCACGACATCGATGCCCTGTCGACCAAGTGCCTCTTGAGAATGACTCTGGTCACCTGCCACAGCGTCGTTGAAGTCCGACCTGCCCAGGCACAACAGTCCCACGGCGGTGGAAACGGCGTCGCCATGCTTGACATCTGGCCGCTGGCATCCTTCCACGTCCAGCGCGCCGAAGCGCTGCTGCAGTCTTGTGTCCTGCAACAAGGCGCCAACCAACCCAAGACCTGCCTGCGGAATCAGTACCTCGACCGTCGTTGAAGCAATGCATCGCACCCGGCACCGTACCTTCACCCTCCGGGTGAATCGCTTGACGCCATCATCATTCCCATCTCGCCCGCAAGAGGAAGCCCCATTTTCCGAAATCCCTTCAAATAGCGTCACGGAGTCGGGACTATCTTCCGTGCTTCTTCAATGATATCCACGATCTCATCGTCAGATAACGGGCTAACGGTCCAAAGCGTAAGCCCATCGCGGTCTTCAACTTGCGCCGCACCCACCCGAGCATACGTATCGTACCGGGTCACAACCGCGTCAAAGCGAGTCAGTTTGTGCCGATGAATTCGCTTCTTGTACGTACCAAGTAAAGCGTCTTCCTGCGGAGTATCTGCCATCGTGCCCAACAGACCAACGCCAAGAACGTGTCTACTGTAAAGGCCCGCCTTCACGAGAAGGTCAAAGTCAAAAACCAGGTGATAATCCTCCTCCTGCGACCACTGAAGGAATTGCTTTTGGGCAACCTCCGCAACACCTAAGACGGACGGTCCAAGTTCTTCCAGTTTCAGATTGCCGGCTAGAAAAACAAGGGCCAAAACACGAAATCTTGCTCCAACCAATGTGGGCGTGTCGCTGCCAACGTTCCCTACGGCAAATGAGGGCCCCGCTTGCACCTGTTTGCCACGCCGGAAATAATGTCCATTCTCTTCAACATACTCATCGAAGAGCCGCTGATACTCAGCCACCGCAGTTACCAATTCCCTGGAAAGCCGAAACGCGGCGTCACTTTTCGGCAATGCTGACAGTTCACCGAACACCTTCAAAACTCTTCTGTTGCTCACGATGGCGTCTACATCGCGGTCTGCAAATACGCGGGGAATCGGAAAAGCGAACGTAGTAATAGGATCCTCTCCCAACGGCCCAGGCCAGAAATACATACCGACATCACCGAGGCGCTTAAGTGATGTCTCAAGCGACTCCTCAGTGAGTATGCGTATCTGCTCGCGCACGCGATCCCGAGCTTTTGGAAAGGCGTCAATACCACTGGGCACCTCAGGCACAGGTTCAACTCTCCTTAGCGTGAGAATTACCACATTGAATGCGAGGAGCAGACCGACAACAACCAAGAGCCATCGCCGGAAAGAAACGTTTTTAGGCATGTGACGTTCCCTACGATTTGAATTACCAATAGCAGGCGCAGCAAGCGGGATAATCGTTTGCTGTACGAATGTATTGTTGCGGCCTTTCCCTTCGAGAAACAAGAAGCCGCAACGGCACTTCTTCGTAAGGGGCAATAAACAGCCTGCCGGGCAGATTTGCTGCGCGAACACCGGGACGGTGCTCAACTTATATCCATCGGCCGCCCCCTAACAGTACATAAACATCTCAAACGCTTCTCGGCAGGAGCCCCACATCTAGTTCTTGCAGTACATCGTGGCGCCGTCAGGCCCGTTGTCGCCTGGTGGGCAGGCAAATGTTATTTGGTAAACTGGACCAGTGCCGCATTTCTGGCTAGCCTTCTTTATTGTGTCAGGTCCCTCGGCTATTATGCAACACTCATCTAACTTCAGGGCATGATCATCCAACAACTTGAGAACACAACCTTGTTTACAGTAGTCCCCTTGGTGAATGGTATACTCATCCTGCATGAGGATATTGAATCCGGGAGCGTTTATCCAATAGGACTTTCCCGTCGCATACGCATAACAATTATAGACACACGTGGCCGCCGAAACGTACGTCCAATCCGGAAAGTCCGCGTCCCAGGCATCCTTGCACTTAGGGGCCGTGACGGTATCGGCACTGGCCGTGAAAGGGAACCCGACAGGTGAAATGACATTCTCAATCCTATGTGACGCGGATGTAAGCTTGCCATTCCATGGTTCGAATAGCGGGTTCCACAACCCGTTCGTGGCGTCGGCAGTAACAAGGTAGGTAACACTTATGGTCATCCCCCCCGGTGTGTTTCTGTAATTAACCGGTAGGCGTGTAGAAGTGGGATTGGAGTCAGCAAGAACTGGCTCCGCAGGCAACAGCAGAGAACACGCTGCTACACAGCTTAGCAGCAGCGAGTTCCTGTACACCTTTCCAAGACAGGCAAGCAAAGCGATCATCGAGTGTTCTCCTTGAATAGAGGTACGTAAGTGGTTCATCGCGGTTTCTCCTAACCAAAATAAGGAAACGGACAGGAAATGCCGCAGCGGCATCATGGTTTACAGAGACCTTGACTGACGGGACGAATAACAACTAAAGCAATCAGAATGGTGCCGTCCAGAAGAAGTGTCATCCATGGGCTGGTGGAGAGTCTGCCAAAACACCGACATGTGCTCTCACCGACAATCAACTCATAGGCAGAGAACGCTGCGAGGACTGCGAAAAACAGTATCGAGACGCGATGGGCCAAGATCGGATAAACACCGAGCAAAAGCCACACGCCCAAGAATACTTCTGCAACAACTGCCAGTAGAATCACCGCTTCCCAGGGGTGATGAAGTCTTTCAAGCCCTGCGCTGGCTAGATCAAATCCCTTGGCCACCGCCGCAAACAACAACAGCCCTGCCAACATGATGCACAAGATGCGAAACTCCTTGCTGTACTGGAAACGGCCTTCGCTACTTCCTTCAGCGATGTTACGTTGGGTTCTCATCTTCATTCCTGAGAGTGTTCCTGGCGTAGTTGAAAGAGAAAATGGTGTCTTGTTTCAACGGATGTGTGGCACAAGACCGGGCCGGGGTTAGGCAACGGCGTCCTGGCTGGTAAGCGGCAGCGTGGACTGCCGAAGTCGTAGGTTCTTTTCTCGGTGGCGGGCACGGGCCGGTTTTTGCCGGCGGACGGCGTACAGCGATTCCGGCCGACCCCGGTAGTAGTCCACCGGCCGGAGGGAGCCAGTGACGGGGGCGTCGCGTCTGGCGGTCGCCAGTGTAAGAGCGACAGAACCGCAGCCAAATCGAGGGGCAAGGCTACTAGGGGGCCATCGACTCGCCGAAAGCAGCCACGGAAAGCGTAACCGGACAAGCCCTTGCAGAGTGAAATGGCGGCGAAGAGGCCGAAGCATAGAACGGCCGTGCGATGGGTCCACCTGGGCAACAAATTGGCCAGCAGCCAGAGGCCGAAGAACAACTCGAACTCGACGGTGGCCATCAGCTCCCAGCGGGAATCAAGGAGCCCGTCACCCAGGACCGGCGACGCGGCCAACCGGTGGCACTTCAAGCTGGCGGCCGTAAGGAGAATGGCCGCCAGGGCGACGCGGACCGCGTCGTAGGGCGACACCGCAACCCGTCGGAGAAACCCGCCCACGAACCCTTCCACCCTGCACCCTCCTACCCGAGCGAAGAGACCGCCGATAGGCACTGGCAAAGCCAGTCGCACACTGCACGCACCGCCGGAACGAAACCCAGCAGAGTCGAACGCAATGGTCACCGTAGCCGATACTTGACCGCTGTCAACAGTATTTCGCGCCCCCCCCCCCAAGAAATCACAGAATTGCCGAAAAACCCCGCCGGATAGCGACCCCAGGAATAGCGGGCGCCGCAACCTCGTTTGCCCAAGCGGCTACCCGCGCGGGTACTGGCGGCAGTACTCGTAGAGGGCCATCGCCGCGGCGGTGGCGACATTGTGGCTGTAGGGCCGGCCGTAGACCGGGATCTCGACGGCGTGGTCCAACAGGCCGAGAACCTCGTCCTCGATGCCCAGCCGCTCGCCGCCGATCACCAGCGCGGTCCGCCGCGCAAAGGGGAATTCATAGAGCGATCGCGAGTCCGTCGTTTGCTCCAGGCCCACCAGTTCGTAGCCCTCCGAACGCAGACGCTTCAAGACCGGGGGCAGCGTCCGGTGCAATTCCACTTCGAGCGTCTCGGCCGAATCCCGCGAGATCTTCGGAACCAGCTTCGCCGTCCCGCAGGCAACGATCCGCCGCACCCCGCAGCAGCCGGCCGCTCGGGCAATCCGCGACAGGTTCACGTTGCTGCGCATCGGCGGGCAAGCCAGAACGAGTTCCCGCGGTCGCTGGAGTTCGATCGGCGGTCGGTGGCGTTGCTGTTGGAAGTCGGCCATGGTGTGGTAGGCGGTAGACGGTATGCGGTAGACGGTAGACGGCAGAGAGACGGCAAGTGGTTGGGGGGAAACAGCCGCGAGGCGGAAGCACGCGGTTTGGGGCGGTGGACGGACTGGGCCGCGGCCAAAAAACGAGGGTCAGGAGCCGCTGTCGGCCGTTGAGCCGAAATTGAACTCCTGACCCCGTGTAGCGTACGAAACGCTACGGTACCTGTATCAAAGACTCGCGCGGCGATATGAAGCCGTCGGCGTGGTGCCGGGCGCACGTCGGGGGCGAGGAAATCGCTCGATAGCGGGCCGACGATAGGTCTGTCCCGTGGGGATGCGGCCCGAGTGAACCGCAGAACGCGGTCGCGTGGTCGATTCTGGCGCCGGGTCGCGTCGCCACTGCCCTAGAACCTGATTCTAGCCGGTTCTTTCGAGCGTGTGAAGACCCATTTCTTGGGATTTGGCACGCGTCGTGCAGCCGACACCAGCACGCGGCACGCCGGCATCCGCCGAGCGACGGGGGAACGCCGTCGGAGGGGACCCCCGCTGCGGCGGACCACCCCGCCGGTGCGATCGGCCGGCGTTCGAGCCAATCGGCGGGCGTGGGGCAATCGCTACTTGCCGATCCCTTCGTTGATGGAACGGAAAAAGGGGACCCACTGATTTTCGCGTGGCTCGTTGGCCAAAATCCGTGATGTCCGCTTTTCTGGCCCTACGCGGCAAGCCCAAACCCGAGAACGTCGAAGAGATCGTCCACAAACGCCTCCCAGCGGGCGTCGTCCAGAGTCATGTCGTTTGTGGTGTCATCATCGCCAAAGCCATAGCGATGGAATACCTCGTCAACCAACGAGATCAGGTTCTCCGATTCCAGGGGGTCGCCAGCCATGAGCATTCCTTCGCCCTCGGGCGCGGGCCAGTAATCGGCCCCGGAATACCACCCCACGCCAAATATGGAGAGGTCAATGGGTTCACGTCGTCATCACCGTCGAAATCACCTTCACTCCACTCGTCTCCCCCTTGGTACCACCCCTGCCCGAAGCGGGCTAAGTCAATGCCGTCGACGTCACCGTCGCGGTCGGTGTCGCCGGGGAGGACGGTGAAAGCGAACTGGAAATCCCCGCCCGCGACCCCGTTGCCCGACGGAAACTCACTGTTGTCGTCGATGTCGCCGAAATACTCGGGGTTCGTCCATTCGCCGTCGAGTTGCGTTCCGACGGGTGTGAGCACCTGGGTGGCGTCGAGAACGATGTACCACTCGCCCAGGGAAACCTCGGAGTCGAGCGTCCAGGTCGCCGTATAGCCGTCCGGCGACCAGGAGATCTCGCCGGCATCATCGGCCGCAATCGTAGTCTGTTCATCCCTGCTGACGATGGTCAACGCATCTTCGTCGGTCTGGACGTCGTCGCGGTTGAAGGTGATGCTGACGGTTGTCACGCTACACATGCGAACGGTCCACAACTGGGCGTCGCTGCCGGCAACGGGGGCAAAGGTCTCGGCGGCGGTTCCATTGCCGACGGAAACGCCCACGACCCTCGGCGGCATGTCCTGGATGGTCTCGAGGTTTGAGAACTCCGAAGTGTCGCCGATCGCCGTGCCTCCGGTGCATCGGACGAGAAACGCAATCTGGTCTCCCGCCGCAAAGTTCGATGCTAAGAGAGAGACATAGCCGGTAAGGCCGCCTTCGGCGTCGAATGTCCCGCCGGGCGCCGCAAGATACGTGCACACGCCCGTCGGACTGTACGAGTATACCTCGAGTACGAGCGGTTGATTGGCGAACACGGCACCGCACGGATCGATGGAAAAGGGCACGCACCAATTGACGCCGTCGCATTGGATGCCGGAAGCGTCGATTGCCGGCGAGTTGATGCCATCGTTGCTGTCCGCATGGAGACTGATCGGGGAGGTTCCTTCGCCATCGTATTCGTTTTGCGATATCGCAATGTTTTGATTGTATGAACTCGACGTGGCGACCGCCTTGCCCGTATTGGAGTCGAACGTGTTGTAAGAGACGCTGACGGAAGAAACGCTGCCCTGCAGGTTGACGCCGTGATAACTCGACGTGCTTCCGTTGCTCCTGACCGTATTGTAGACAACGGCAATGTAGTGACAGTCGTTGAGGCTTATCCCGTTGTAGCCATTGGCGCCGACCAGGTTACCATCAATCTCAGAGGTCCAACTGGTCGAACCAGTCCAGCCGGAAATGTCGATGCCGTTTTGCAGGTTGGGCAATTCGACGGTGCGGTTCTCGCCATAGCCAATCTCATTGTCCGATATCACCAGTGTATTCGTGCCGCCACCTGACCTGTCAATGTCGATTCCATTCCACCCGTTTCCCGAAATAGTGTTCCCAGAGATGGTAACTTGCCCGGTTCCCGCGATGTAAACACCATTCCCACTGTTGCCGTCAGAGCGGGAACTCCAATCGTACGCGCCGATCTTGTTATCCGTGATATTGCATGTGGCGGCGTCGCCCAGGAGAGAGATGCTAACGTTGTTGTTAGTGATTGTGTTGTTCGTGATGCTGATGAGCGTCGCGGCTACTCCGCTGTCAACACACACGCCACCGCTGTCATCCACTGTACATCCGCTGACTTGCAGTTATAATGGTCGGGAGTTTTCGGGCGCGTGAATAAGGTGGATTCGCCGATGAGGAGTGGAGACTCCAGGAGGCGAATGGATGACGAGGACGCGTAGAACGTTTTCGGAGGCTTTCAAGGCGAAGGTGGCGCTGGCGGCGA
>JAPLNP010000550.1 GCA_026401055.1 Planctomycetia bacterium | reverse complement strand
ACCTTATTCACGCGCCCGAAAACTCCCGACCATTATACCTTGAGCAACCACAGCCGTGGGCAAGAGACGCCGTTCCTCCTACCCGAAGGGACCAATGCCGCCGGCCTCCGTATCGGCGGGGCGTCGTCACGGTTCGACGCGCAGTCGAAACCAGCGGATGTTCTGGACGTAGTCTTCCATGCACCAGAACACGGCGAAGACGTCTCCGTCGGGCAGTTGGATCATGCCGGGGTAGCCGAACCGGAGCTGGCTGAGTTCCTCGCCGGTGGCCGCCTGGCCGCTCATGCCGGAACTGGCGCCTTCCCAGAGCCGGGCTTCCTCCAGGTTCACCCACTCGTCACCATCGAGTCGGGCGAGGTTCGCCCAAAGCCCCGGCCGATCGTGACGCCGGTACAGACAGAGAATCCGTCCGTCGGCCAGCGCCAGGATCTTCGCGGTCTGCGCGTGCAGGCCCGTCATCCGTCGCGGGCCGAAGCGCCGGACGTCGTCCGAAATCGCATAAGGCGTCGGCAGCGTCTTGCCCGAGCTTTCTTCGACCGCCCACGCCACGCTCAACAGCCGGCCGTCGCCAAGTTCCACGAGCGATTGCTCCCAGTGGAGGATGCCTTTGTCGTACGCCGCCATCACGGAGATGACCTCGGGCCACGACGCTCCGCGGTCGTGCGAGACCAGGGCGATCGCGTTCATGCCGTTGGGGGCGTCGCCGTTCCAGCCCTTCCAGTTCGACGTGGGAGCCAGCCAGCGGCCGTCGCTGAGTTCGCGGACGCCGTGGCAAATCTCGAACCCCGGCCCGACCAGCGGCGGCTCGATCGTCTTGGGACCCTCCCAACTCCGGCCGCCGTCGCGACTGGTCAAGAGAATCAGGTCCATCTCCGTGTAGCCGAGGTTCTCGCGGTTGACGAGCCCTTCCTCCGGGTCGTCGCGGTACGCGCGGCTGCCCAGGCCGATCAGCGTGCCGTCAGCGGTGCGGGAGATGCGAACCGTGTGCGTGGTGGGCCGATCGACCGTATCCTCGAACAGCCGAACCGGCTCGGACCAAGTCTCGCCCGAATCGCCCGATCGCGAGAGATAGGTGCGGTAGTCGAGCGCCTCGACGGCCTGACCCAAGTCGAACGCGGCAACCAGTTCGCCGTCGTCCAGCCGGACCACCGAGGGGTGCCATGTGTGGATCGCGCGGAGATGCGGTTTCGGATTGCGGTAAACGACGCCCGTGGCGCGGCAGTGAATCACGATGGTTCTCGCAATAGGGAAATGGAGTTAGGATTGGCGTGGAAACGATGGTCGCCTTTCGCTCCGCGAGACAGTCGCCTTTCGCTCCGCGAAAGAATCGCTACTTTCGCGGAGCGAAAGGCCACCATGCGACGGTTGTTGATCCGCCGGCTCCCTACGGGGTCAAATCGAAATCCTTGTTCAACTGCCCCTGGCCCGGCTCCAGGACGATTTCCAGTTGGGACTGCGTGTTGTACTTTTCCGGCAGCAATTGTCTTCGCGGCGGGGCGCCGGGGCCGGTCGGCGCGGGATCGTTCGGGTTCCAGGCCAGGATCTCGACGCGATGCTTTCCGACGGGCACTCCGCCGGAGGTCTCCGTGGCGTAGCGTCCGGCCGCCACCTTTTCGATGGTCAGCGGGGCGGCCGTGCCTGCCTTGGGGATGAATCGGATCTGGCCCTCCGCGACCGGCTGCCCGCGGAACGTCACGCTGCCGGACATCGTAACCCGCTCGATTCCATCTCCCCGGCCGCACCCACTCACCATCGGCAGCAGCGCGGCCAACGCGAGAGCGGCTCGCGCGGGCAACCGTCGCGGGCAACATGCTGATCGACGCGAGTCATGTGTCATGGTCCGTCATCTCCCAAGGATTGGCGCGGAAACGAGTGTCGCCTTTCGCTCCGCGAAAGACCGCCGCTTTCGCGGAGCGAAAGGCGACAATGCGACGGTCATTGATCCGCCGGTCCTAAAACGGAACGTCGAAGGTTTCGCTGCCGGCCCGCGTGGTCAAAGCCATCAATACGTTCTGGTCGATCGCCTCCTCGAGAAACTGAACGCTGCCGTCGGCCATGGCAAATTGGCATCCGCCGGGATGGTAGCTGGCGAAACCGCCGTTGGCAACATCCCAAGCGTTGCCGGGCTCGATCCGCCGCGGGAAATTGATGCCGTTGTGCGTGTCGTAGACGTCCCACGTTACCCAGAAGAGTCCCTGATGCGGCTTCGCGCGAAGGCCGATCACCTCGCCGACCATCAGCGTCGTGCTGGTTCCGTCGGTGATGTCGCCGACCTTGATCCGGGAGCGTTGGAACAGGATCCCGTTGGCGTCAGTTCGCGGCCAAGAGAGATCGCAGGACCAATCGCGGCTGTCAGCGACGCCGGCCATGTTCGTTTTCGCCAGGTCTTCCTCCTCAACGGTGCCGTTCTTCGGCCCGGTGCAGCAGGAGACCAGGTCGGCGCCCTGGGGATCGGAGGGGCACAGGTAAGCCGAAACGAACTCGCCGCCGGCCACGAAGCTTTTTGGCCCGGCATAGTTCACTTCGTTGAAGTCGACGTGTTTGTAGATCTGGTCCTGTTCGAGGTAAGGCAGGATAAACGTCCCCCAGCCCCAGCCATAGTATTGTCCCGAGGCCCCGGTGGGAAGGGAACAGGCGGTCCCCCACATGTGAAGCCCCGTCGGGAAGGTGCCAACCGCCGCGTGGTAGCCGTGCATGGCGATGCCCACCTGGCGGAAGTTGCTCGAACATTGCAGCCGCCTGGCGGCCTCCCGAGCCGCTTGAACGGCCGGCAGCAACAGCGCGATGAGGATCCCGATGATTGCGATCACGACCAACAGCTCGACCAGGGTAAAGGCGTCCCGAGCGAGGCGGGGCCGAAGGTAAGATGAGGTTCTCATGACACGCTCCCAAACGACGTTGTCGCGGCACGGCTGCCCTCGGCCGTGCCACGCGGAAAACACAATTCGACGGGCACGACGACGTGCTCCGGCTTCCACTCGGGATCCTCGCCCAGACGGTGAAGCGTCCGGCCAATCAGCGTGGCGATCTCTTCGAGCCGGAGCTTCGGCTGAACACGGGTGAAATGCGACTGCTCGGCCCGCGCGACCCGATGGTCCAAAAACACGATCTCCAGCGAGTCGCTCGAAGCGCCCGACGACTTCGCCGCTTCCTCGACCATGTTCGCCAGTCGCAGGCTTCGAGCCACGAAACCCGTCGGCGGGTCGGCCGAGGACAGCAGCCTGCGTATCTCCGAGAAGACGCTGTGAATGTCGGGCAGAAACCGGATCAAGGCCGCATTCGGCGGCAGACCGGCCGACGTCAGCGCCTCGCTCGCGCCGTCGCCGAAATGGTTGTCGCCCGGACAGCCGCGGCTGTTGTCGACGATCACGATGCGACGATGTCCCCGCCTGGCCAGATGCTCGACCAAGAGCCGCCCCATCTCCCGATTGTCGACGTCGACCGACGTCAGCCGACCGCCCGAGGTGAACAACGAGCCGAACGCGACCGACGGAATCCCCTGTTCCATGAGGTACTGGTACACGCCGCGGCCGCAACTGATGGGCACGACGCCGGCAAGCTGGCCGCCGCGAATCGACTCGCCAAGCAGGTCTTTGACGAACGCGACGCGATGGGTCTCGGGCAGAAATCCGAAATGAACGTTGGCCCCGGGAATCCCCTCGCGAATCCCGCGCATCAGGAGGTCGGCCTGGGGCATGTCTTCCGCCTGGTGCTCGACGACCAACACGTAGACCGACCGGACCCTCGACGCCCGATCGTTGCCGGCTTGCGGGCCGACAAACGTGCCGCTGCGACGCCGGCGGATCAGTACCTCTCGATCCACCAGCAACGACATCGCGCGGTTGGCGGTTGCGGCGCTGACGCCCAACATCAGCCCCGCCTCGACGCCGGTCAAATACCGATCGCCCGGCGCCAGTCCCCGCGAGCGGATGTCGCGTTGCAGCCGCACGGCCGCGGTGTTGACGATCGAGTTCTCGATGACCGGCATGTCCATGAACGGGGCGTCCTGATGACGCGATCCTATCTCGGAGGGTGGCACGTCCCTGAGGAACGAAGGGCGTGGTGGGCCGTCGAACCACGCCCTTCGTTCCTCAGGGCGTGCCACCCAAATCTAACAACTTGTCTTTTTGCAGGCCCTAACGGTTCCCTGCAACCGTCTCCACCTGGATATCCAACACGCCGACCCAGTGCGCCGCGTGGTCCGTCCAAGGCTGCGGCGGAGTGCAGTCGAAGACGCACAGGAACTTGCGCGGGCCGATCGCGACAATATCCGTGTATCCGGTGGTCAACAGCGGCGCGTAGTTGATCTCGCCGGTCCACGTCTTGCCGCCGTCGGTGCTGAACTGGATGCTATTTCCCCAACGCGGATAGGCCAGGCCGCCGTAACTCAACGCCACCACGCCTTCGCTCAGAGCCATCCGCGGGAAGCAGCCGCACGCCTCCGCCATGGGCTTGGGCCGCGTCCAAGTGCGGCCGGCGTCGGAGGAATAGGAGATGACCAACGGGGCGCTGCGCGGGCCCGGCGCGAAAAACTCCTTCGCCGGAAGCACCGTGCCGGGATGAATCCCGCTGCCCGGCACGGCATACGACAAATCGCGGTAGGTGTCGGACCCTTTGCCCAGCACCGGGTCGCGGTCGTCGTTCACAAGCCGCGCGACGCTGATCAAATTCCCGTCGCCCAGGTGGACCAGACTATGTTCGCACGGCCCGTGCAGCCGCCAACCCTTCTTGGTCCGGCCGTCGGGGTCGTCGAGGTTCCCCAGCGACGCGACACGAGCGAGGAACGTCCATGTCTTGCCGCCGTCCTCCGACCGCGAGACAAACGTGTGGAACGGATAGATGCCGCTCCCCTCCTTGTCGATGCCCTGCATGGCGGCGAGCAAGGCGCCGTCGGGCATCTCGATCGTGTTGCCGTGGAACCACTGGATGTTCGCGGTGTTGAACTTATCGGGCGGCAGATGGACGTCGCCGTCGGTAAAGGGGCCGCGCAGCGTCTTCCACTCGTCATCCGACTCCCAGCGCGTCGTCGAGCGGAAGCCCGGCTTGTCGGCGATCGGCTTCGTGTCGTACATCAACGAGAAAACCCGGCCGTTGCGAAGCCGCACGGTATTCATGCCGGCGCCACGGGGAATGCCGGGTTCGTAAGGACGCCAGGTCTCGCCGAGATTGTCCGAACGAATGGAGACGACGCTGCCGCCCTCTTCGGCTCGGGCGGCCGTGATGAGGAGCGATTTTTCGCCGACTCGGGCCAGGCCGGGGAACATCGGCCCGCGCATGACCATGCGGATCTCGCCCAGGGTGATCTTCAAGCTGCCGCGCTCGAGCACGCGCGCGGAGAAGGCGGAACCGAGTTGGACATTTTCGGGCGGCTGTGCCAGGACCAACGTCGCCATCGCGATCAGTGCGATCGAGGTCAGCCAGCGGGTCCCGACGCGCGAGAGAACTCCGACGTTAAGGAACCACTGTCTCATGGCACGGTTTCGGCACGTTGAGTTTGAGATTGCTCATCGGCATGGACATCCACAACGGACCTATTATTGCAGGCTCAGAAGTTATTGTCAATGAGTTACGTCTCAATAGATTCTATTATGTCACACAAAAGACACCTGCATGGCGTGGTATTGCTTCCCTATTTGGAGCGGGTTTCCAGATGAGACCGGCCGCTTGGGCGCCAGGGGCAGCTTGCCCGCCCCCGCGATTCCCACCAGCGGCAGACATCCAGTGGTCCGCCAAGCTGGATGTGACAGGTTGGGTGCCACTGCTGGCTTGTCCAGCAGTGCAGAAGCACGAGTGGGCAAGCCACCCGTGGCACCCGTCAAATTGAACTTGGCAACCACTAGCCCGCGGGCTCCCGGTCGCCTCACGCCGTGTAAACACCCACCTCGCCGAGCGTCTCCCACATGGCCATGACGTTCTCGGGCGGGACTTCGGCCTGAATGTTGTGGACCGTGTTGAAGACGAACCCTCCGCCGGGCATGAGGGCCTCGACGTTGCGGCGGACGTTTTGGCGGACTTCGTCCGGCGTGCCGCGGGACAGGACGTGCTGCGTCTCGACGCCACCGCCCCAGAACGTGATGTCGCGGCCGAAGTCCCGCTTGAGCCCCGCCGGGTCCATTCCCTTGGCGCTGACGTGAACGGGATTGAGGATGTCGATGCCCATGTCGATGAAGCTCGGCAGGTACGGCCGCACGTTGCCGCACGAATGGAAAAAGAAGTGGCCCGGCTCATCCGGCGGGCGCCGCTCGGCGTGCTTCCGCTTGACGAACCCGACCATCTCGCGCAGTCGCGGCTCGAAGATCGCGTGGTACATGGCGGGCGAGATGAGCTGGCTTTCCTGCGTCCCGTAATCGTCGTTCTCGACGACCACGTCGATCAAATCGCCCAGCTCGTCGAGAACCAGGGTCCAGTATCGCTTTTTCAGTTCCAGCAGCCGATCGAGGATTCGCTCGGCCGCGGCGGGGTCAGTGGCCAGGTCGCACAGGAAGTTAGACATCCCGCGGATCCGCTGCCCCATCTCGAACAAGCCGGCGCAGAGGCTTTTGCACAGGACCACCTTGTCCTGCCGCCGGTAGCGCTCGGCGACCGCCCGAAGACCCGCGACGCGGCGCGGATTGTCGGCCACGGGCCAGGCGTAGGCGGCCATCGCGCCGGCGTCGAGCGCGGGGCCGTCCAACGGAAAGCCGACCTGCGACCACCAGAAGCCGTCGGGCTTGTTGAGCCGCTGGGTGAATCCCCACTCGTCGACGTGTTCGAGGTGGTCGCCCTCGTCCCGAACGTCGTCGAAGCCCGAGTTGTGGCTCACCCAAGGGAACAACCCTCGCGTATCGACGCCCAGCCGCTCGAGCAGGGCGTCGCTCGGCGTCACTACCTGTTGGTAGACGTCGGAGAAGACGACCGGCTCGGGATCGATGTCGAGATAGCCGCACAGCCGCCGGTAGGCGTCGACGTGGATCGTCGTGACGTGCGAGCCGCCCAAGTCGTAGGGCACGCGGTCCGGCTCCTCGTGCCGCAGGGCGCGAGACATCCGCTGGCGGGAATTCATCCTTCTCGTCTCCAGGTGGGGAATCTCGGCTGGGTGGCACGTCCCTGAGCTTCCAGCGAAGGGCGTGGCAGACGTCCGCGACGATTCGACCACGCCCTTCGCTTGACGCTCAGGGCGTGCCACCCGACCCGCTTACTCCGCATAGGTCACGGGTTGGGCGGCGACGTGGCGATCAGGACGACGAGCGTTTCCTTGCCGGTGTTTTCGATGCCGTGTTCGCACCACGGGGGCAGGTGGACGAAATCACCCTTGCAGACGTCGCGCTGAAAGTTCGCGAAAGTCATCCGGCCGCGTCCCTCGAGAATGACGTAGGTTTCCTCCGTCTCGTGCGAACCCGGCGGCAGAAGCGCGTGCGGCGGGATGTAGAACATCACCAGGCCGAAGTTCTTCGCCGGCGCGTTGGGATTGACCGGATGCACCACGCGGACGCCGAGGCCGTGGCAATTCGGATAGGCGACCGGAACGCCGTCCTGAACCGTGACGATGTGCGGGTCGACCGGGTGGTCGGGCTTGGGAATCACCGGCGGCTTGCCGGTCTGGTAACTCGTGAAGGCCGTGATCTTGGCCATGGGGTCGTGGTCCTTTCGTCGTTGATCCGAGGGGGACAGTCCCATTTTCGCGGCGAAAACGTGCAATGGGTCTCATGGCGTTCGCCGCGCCGCGAAAATCGGGACAGTCCCCCGTGGAATGTCAAAAATCGCGGGTGTAACCCGCCGTCCAGCCCCCGTCGACGGTAATCACCGTGCCGTTGACGTAGCTGGCCTCAGGCGAGGCGAGGAACAGCGCGGCCGCGGCGATTTCCTCGGGCCGGCCGGGGCGTCCGAGCGGCACGTGGTCCAGCATCCGCTGCACGGAGTCCTTGAACTGGCCGTTGTCGCCGTAGAACAGGGACTTCGTGCTCTCGGTGAGCGTCGAGCCCGGGGCGATCGCGTTGATGGTGATCCCGTCGATCGCCAGCTCCAGCGCCATGGACTTCGTGAAGTTGATCACGGCGGCCTTGGCGGCCACGTAGGGGCACTGCAACCGCAGCGGCACCAGGCCGACGATCGAAGCGATGTTGATGATCCGACCGGTGCGCTGCGTCCGCATGATCGCGCCGATCGTCTTGCTGACGATGTACACGCCGTTGAGATCGACGCCGAGGATCCAGTCCCATTCCTCGCGGGGGAATTGATCGAAGGGGACGCGATGTTTGAGCGTGTTGACGCCCGCGTTGTTGACCAGGATGTCGATATGCCCGTGCTCGCGCATCAACTCGGCCGCCACGTCCCGGACCCGGGCTTCGTCGGTGACGTCCATCGCCATGGCCTTGGCGCCGGGGGATCGGGCGGCGGCTTGGGTCGCGCCGGCCAGGTCGACGTCGGTGTAGACGACCGTGGCGTCGTTGTCGGAGAGCATGTCGGCGATGGCTCGGCCGATACCCCGCGCCGCCCCGGTCACGATGGCCACCTTGCCCGAGAGATCCACTTTCATGTTACGAGTAGCTCCGTATCGTTGGATGTGAGACTGTTTTCGATGTTTCCGTTCAGATTGTCGCCCCGAGGAGCATCGCGGCGACGGCGCGCATCCGCCGCTCGGACCCGCGAAACGCCCAAACCTGCGTGGCGTCGTCGCATCGCCGCCGGCCGGTGTCGCCGCCGATGGCGGGCACGTGATACTCCAATTCGCTGAAATGGCCCAGGGCGCTGTTGACGTTGCAGGCCTGGGCGGCGTAGCCGAGGTCGTCGGGGTCGCCCCACGGGACGTCGACGTACTCGCCCGACGGATCGACGAAGAAGTTGCGCACGATGAGCGCCCACCGGCCCTCGGAGGTCTCGTGCAAATAGCCGATCCGCCCGGTGATCGCCACGGCGCGAATGTCGATCTTGTGCTCGCCCGTCGCGCGCATCCGGTAGCGGAGCAAATGATCGCCCACGATCAGGTCTTCGTCGGCGACGTTGCCGAAGCAGATCTTGGGCGTGAGGCATCTGGAGGAGGTTCCACAGCCCGACGCGGTCCGCCGTGTCGCCGTTGCCGGTTCGCAACTCCAACGACGTGTGCAGCGTGTAGCCCGCGTACTCGACGTCGTCGTCCTCGGCGAAGCCGGCTTCGCATCGCAACGGATTCGGGGCCGGACCCACCGATTTGGTCATCTCCAAGTCCACCGTCCGCCGCGAGCGCGACAGCGTAACCGACAGCCGGTTGACCAGCCGGGGTCGTGCTTCGCCTTCGACAAGCTGGTACTCGCCGGGGTCGAGTTGCCGGGGCTGCCAGTAGGTGTCGGTCGAGGGGTAGTTGGGAAAAAAGACGTCGACCTCGGGCGCGAGCCACGTGCGGTCGCCGCCGGAGTTCTGCCATTGGTCGCTTGCGAAGAACGCCCGGGCCGACTCGACGGACTCGAGGTCGGGATGGGTCCAGAGGAAATTCTCGTCGCTTCCCGGCGCGAAGAGTCCGAGGACCCGACCGCCGTGCGGCAGGACGAGGACGGTGCTGCCATCGGGAAGGACGTCGACCCGCGGCGGTTTGCCGGCGTCGCGAAGGATTTGGGCGAGTTTTTCGGACATGGTATCGCGCTGTTCAGTTCGTGGTTATGGTTTTGCCGGCGGCCATGATGACGGCCGCGACGATGAGCAGGACGATTGCCCAATACATCATGAGTCGCGGGGCGCCGCGGACGCCGCGCCATTCGCCGGCGATGAAGCCGACCGCCTGGCCGCCGAGCATCTGGGAGGCCTGTTGGACGCCGAACCCCAAGGAGGCGCCCAGCGTGCCAAGCAGGAGCATGCCCTTGCCCATTCCCGCGACGGCCACGGCGAAGCTGACGCCGGCGATGAGGGACAAGAGAACTTCCTTGGCGTCGAGCAGGATGTGCCAAGATCGGTTCTTGGTGAGCAGATAGACGGGATAGAGAATGTTCACCAGGGCGCCGCCGAGGAGCCCGACGGCCCAGACGGCGAAGTTCGCCGCGATTTCGCTCGCGCCGTTGTCTTTCATCGCAGTGACGATCGGTTTCTGACTGTAGACGAAGGCGAAGCTGATCCCGCTGGAGAGCACGCCCGCCAGGATGGCCATGACGAGCCCCGCGGCGAAGCTGCCGGAAGTGGCCTCCTGCTTCCCCTGGGCGCGGGCTTTTCCAAAACCGGCCAGCGAGACGAGCACGACGCCCACGAGCATGACGGCCACGCCGGCCAGGACCGTTAGTCCGGCGGGCGAGATCAGGTCCGGCGCGTCCTTGAACAGGCCGCTGCCCTTGACGAGCATCGGCAGAATCACGCCGAGGGAGGCGCCCAGGCCAGTGAGGACGGCGTTGGTCAGGGAGAAGCCGATCCGGAGGAAGCAGATCATGGCGAGGACGTTGGCCACTCCCCAGCCGAGCGACCAGAGGTTCGACTTCACGAGCGGCTCCCAGCCGACCTCGCGGTAGGCCGCGAAGGCATTGGGGCAAAACAGGAGCGTCACGCACCACGGCACCAGGACGATGCCGACCGTGTTGGCGACGATCGCCCAGTGTTCGTACTTGAACCGGTGCATCAGTTTGATCGGCCAGGCACTGCTGCCCATGAGCAACCCGGCGCAAACGTCCGTGAGCACTCCGAGTAAGGCATTTGGGTCCATGTGTAACGTCTCCTACGCTTCGTCACCCCCCCGACGCAGTCGAGGGGCGTTGGTCATTCCCCCTCTCCCTCTGGGAGAGGGCCGGGGTGAGGGTCTCTCTTTCGCTCGCCCGTCTCCAAATCAATCCCGCATTCCCGCAGGATTCCCGTCAGCACCGTTTCCACGTCCTCCAGCACGTCATCGTTGGTCACCCGAAAGACCCGAAGCCCTTCCTGCCGCAGATACGCCGAGCGGTGCTCGTCCTCCTTTGCGCGCCGGTCGTGGCTCATCCTGTCCACTTCGACAACCAGTCCAGCTTCATCACAATAGAAATCCGCGTTGAACGGGCCAATCGGATGCTGTCGACGAAACTTCAAACCCGCCAATTGCCGACCACGAAGCCGGCTCCAAAGCAGGTTTTCTGGAAACGTCGCGTCTCGCCGCAGCTTTCTCGCGCGAGCGATTGTATTGCGTCGCGCCGTTGGGTCTTGTTCTCGTCTGCTGTTCATTCTGCCCTCACCCCAGCCCTCTCCCGGAGGGAGAGGGAGTGACTTCCGACATCACCCAATCCCCGGTCCCCGTCCCCCGGTCCCCGTCCCCTAGCCCCCGTCCCCTAGCCCCCGTCCTCTGTCCCCTGAGCCCTACTCCGGCAAGTAGCCCGCGCCGAAACGGCAGGCGGACGGGTTGCGGAAATCGGAGATCAGCGACATCAGCACGGTGGTGCCGCCGTCGGCGACCAGGGTTTGGCCGATGATGAACCCCGCCTCGTCCGAACACAGAAACGCGGCCAACTGGGCGATGTCGCGGGGCGTGCCCGGCCGGGCAACCGGAATCGCCGTCCTGGCCATCTCGCGGATCCCCTCGTCGGTGAAGCCCGGGATCACCTTGTGATAATTCTCGACCGGCACGCACCCGGGGGCAATCGCGTTGACGCGGATGCCCCGATGGGCCAGTTCGACCGCCAGCGCCCGGGTCTGGGCGATGATCGCGCCTTTGGTGCCCGAGTAAACCGAATGCTCCGGCGCCCCTTGCACGCCGTGAATCGACGTCAAATTGCACACCGCGCCGCCGCCGTGTTCGAGCATGTGCCGGGCGACTCGCTGTGTCAGCGCGAACGGTGACTGGACGTTGACGCGATACATCACCTCGAACTGCTCGGGCGTCACGTCGAGAAACGGCTTGTTGAACGTGATCCCGGCGTTGTTCACAAGGCAATCCAGTCCGCCGAGCATGGCGATCGCCTCATCGGCCAGCAGGGCGACGTTTTCCGGTTTGGCGAAATCCGCCCGAAACGCCGCGGCCCGGCGTCCCATGGTCAGGATCTCCTCGACCGCCGATTCCGCGCCCGAGGCGCTGTGCGCGTAGTGCAGCGCGACGTCGGCGCCTTGCCGGGCGAACTCCAGGGCGATTTCGCGCCCGATGCCGGTGCCCGAGCCCGTCACGAGGGCCTTCTTTCCGGCAAGTCTGCCAGGTGAATTCATGCGGACTACCCTTTCTTCGCGGACACCTGAACCAAGGGGACTCCTTCGGGGAACCACTTCTCGAAGAACTCCTTCATCGGCCCGAGGTACAAAGCCACCCGGACCGAGCCCCAGGTCTGTTGGTCGCCGGTAGCATAGTAAATGTAGGTATTTCCGTCCAGTTCGAACAGGTCGACGTCCGAGTTGTTCACGCCCTCGCCCGGCCCCGCCTCCAGGATCGGGTTCATCGGGGTCAATTCCCAGTTCTCCACATCCTTCGACCGCGCCAGGAACGAGACCCAGCCGTTGTGGCCGGGAATCGCGGCGTGCAGATAGATCACGTAGTAGTACGGCGCGAAATAGCGGAGCACCGGACACGCACTGTACTCGTTCTTCTCGCCCGTGAACACCAGGCCGGGAATCTTTTCCCACTTGGCGAGATCGCCGCTCCGGGCAAACTTGAAGCAGAACCCGACCGGCTTGTTCGACTCGTAGGCCATCAGGTATCCCTTGTCGTCGCGGCACACCGAGCAGTTGAACAGGTGCTCGTCACCCTCCCGTGCGATCGCAAGCTCCCGCTTCCACGTCTTCAGGTCGTCGGACGAGAAGCGATCGATGCTCTGGAACCAGTCGCGGTCGGTGCCCTGGCTGGCGAAAACGTTCATCTGCTTGCCCTCGACATAGGCGTTGACGAACGAGTGGCCCTCGGCAAATCGGGCGACCTCCTTGCCGGTCGCAAGGTCGGTGATGTAGCCGTACATGCTCGCGGCGTACTTGTCGGTGTTGTTCTTCGTGTCGTCGCGATAGTTCGCCACCAACAGCGGCCGGCCTTGGTAGACGACCGGCGTGTTCTCCATGGCCGCCCCGAAGTTGACCGGCAGCTTGATCAGCTTCGGCCGGACCGGCTCCGCCGCGGTCGCCGTGGAGGAGCCGCCGACAAAGCCTAGAAGCAACGTGAGAACCACGAGAAGACGATTCATAATAGACCTCGCAAAGTAGGGCGCGTGCTCGCACGCGCCGGTTGCTGCTACCGACAACTACTTCCCGCCGGGAATGGGCGGCGGGCCGGCCTTCTGAAAAACGTCGACCGGCCAGAACCGCAGCCGCTCGAAATGCTCGGGCACCGGCTGGCGATACTGCACGTAGGCGGCCACTTTGCCCTTGGTCGTGTACGACACCTCGCCCTTGCGGGTGCCGAACACCTTGAAGCCCATCAGCGTGCAGTCCTCGAAATCGACGTGCAACTGCTTTCCATCCTCGCAGCCGCAGCAGATAATGCCCGAGGAAGGCGTCCCGTGCGGTTGCGAAAAGTTCAGCACGATCAGGCGGCAATCCTTGAACTTCACGCGGGTGTTGAGCTTGTCGACGCCGGGCCAGCCGGCCTGCAAGGCGTTGTCGGGACTCACCAGCGTGCAGTCTTCGAACACGGCATGGGGGCAGTCGGGCATGGTGGGGCTCTCGCCTCGGACGTAGGCCGCGCCGGCGTCACCCCACCAGTCGAGATTCTGGAAGAAGCTGCGGCGGAAGACGACCGGCTCGTCTTTTCGGGGCATATGGCCCATCACGGCGGCCCCGGCGAAACGGCCGATGCCGACGCAGTCCTCGACCACCGCGGAGAACGACGCCCCGTGCTTCGAGGAGATATCCCAGCCGATGCCGCCCTCGGAACCGCTGGAGTAGATGCGGCGGTAGATCCACCGGTCCCAGATCGCGCCGGAGAAGTCGGGTTCGCAGCGCCAGGGCCCCCACCAGTCGACGCTCTTCAGCCCGCCCTCCTTGTCCTCGGTGTCCGGCCCGACGATCATAAACGTCGGATTGCCGGTTGGGGCCTTGGTGTTGGTGCGGACGATGACCTTCGGCGCGCCGGAGTCGACGACGACCCAGCCGGTGGCCCCGGAGCCCAGGCTCCCGTCAAAATCGCCCACCAAGAGATTGTAGGAACCCGCCGCGCCGGAGAACGTGGGATAGAGGTTGGCCTCGTCGTAGGTGTCGGGGCGAATGACGACGCGGTGTCCGCCCTTGTCGTCGGGCACGGCCTGCAGGGCGGCCTGGATCGTGTGGAACGCCTTCGCCCAACTGCTCCCGTCGGAATTGTCGCCCAATTTCGACACATAGAGCGTCTTGCCCTTGTTGCCCGAGTAGTCGGCCGCGGCGGGGTCCCAATTGGCGGCGTGGGCGCCAGCCGCAACGAGCACGGCAAACAAGGCGAGAAGGGTGCCGCTCCGGGCGACGCGGCGGAAACGTGAGATGATTTCGGTCATGGGTAGCTCCTGTTGTGTGACATTCAGGCGGGGTGGCACGTCCCTGAGGAACGAAGGGCGTGGTCTGCCGGCTCACCACGCCCTTCGTTCCTCAGGGACGTGCCACCCAATTGTCGAGTTTGTTCTTTCATGGGACGTAACACGGCGTCCGTGCTCGGTCATTGGTCATTGTCCTTCGCCAGAAACTCCTCGACCTCGCTCCGTTTGGGCATGGACGGCTGGGCGCCCGGGCGGGTGGCGGCCAGCGCGCCGGCGGCGTTGGCGAAGCGGACGGCCTCGTCGAGCGACTTCTTTTCGGCCAGGGCGACGGCCAGCGCGCCGTTGAAGGCGTCGCCCGCCGCGGTGACGTCGACGGCCGAGACGCGAAAGCCTGCGATCCGCCGGCCGGCGCCGTTGCCGGCCAAATAGGCCCCGCGCTCGCCCAGCGTGATCAGAATCGTCTTGGGGCCCATCGCCAAGAGCCTTGTGGAGACCTCGCGCGCCCAGGCGTCGACCTCGGCGTCGGAAGGAGCCCCGGCGGGGAAGGGCAGCGAGGCGAGCACGGCCGCCTCCGTCTCGTTGGGCGTCAGGATCGTGGTGGCCGCGAGCATCTCGGCGGGCAGCGGCTGGGTGGGCGCGGGCGCGGGATTCAAGACGACGGTCAATCCCCGCTGGGCCGCTCGCTTCATCGCGTAGGACACCGTCGCCGGCGGAATCTCAAGCTGGCACACTAGCACGTCGGCCGACTCGATCACTTCCCACGCCTCGTCGACGTCGCCGGACGTGACGGCCATGTTCGCCTGCGGCACGATCACGATCATGTTGTCGCCTCGCTCGTCGACGAAAATGCAGCACGTGCCGGTGCCGACGGTCGGATCCTTCTTGACGAACCGTGTGTTCACGCCGCTTTCGGCCAGGCTCTCGAGCATCGGTCCGCAAAGCGAATCGTCGCCGACGCGGCCGACCATGTGGACGGTCGCCCCCAGTCGGCCCGCCTGCACCGCCTGGTTCGCGCCCTTCCCGCCCGAGAAAACGCCGAAGCGCGTTCCGAGGATGGTTTCGCCCTTGACGGGCAGGCGGTCGGCCCAGGCCACGTGGTCGCGGACCAGGCTTCCGACAACAACGATCCGGGCTGCTCCTTCCTTCATCTCGTCCCCTCCGGTTTCACGGGGGACTGTCCCGATTTTCGCGGCGCGGCAGACGTTGCGCTGTCAACTCGCGTTGCCGCCGCGAAAATGGGACTGTCCCCTTCAGCCTCACGGTTTCGCTTTCCTGTAAACGTAGACCGCCGCGCCGGGGCACTCGCTGATCGAGACGCCCAGTCCCTTCTCCGCCAGCTCCGCGCCGCTTCGCAACGCCGCGTCGCTTCGGGTTTCGGACCCGGAACCGACGTCTGTTATGACATATTTCGCGCCGGTGTCGAGCCCCCGGAGCTTGAATCGGGCGGTTTCGTAGACGCTTGCCCCGCGGCGGAAGACCTGGATCATGCCGCCGCCGGTGGCCGGGTCGTTGAACTGCCAGCCGAGCCAGGCGCCCTCGTCCAGGTTGTACGGCGTGAGGGGATAGAAATCGCCGTAGTAGTAGGGATTGATTTTCCGCCAACCTTCGATCAACCGGCGGAACTTGTCGTATTCGAGACCTTTTTCGCGGATGTCGATGCCGAGGCCGAGGCTCGGCGTCACGTCGCTCCAGAAAGGATAGGCGTCGATCGGCGTCTTGCCGCCGCCGTAATAGCCCGGATTCTCAGACGCCACCGTTCCGGTCCCGAAAAACGGCAGCCATAGCGAGAGCCCGTAGGTCATGCCCTGGTTGGCCGTCGAGTGGTAGGCATGGTCGGTCCGCCACAGCGGGACCGCGCGTCGCATCGATTCCAGGTCGTTCCGCCGGCCGCCCGACGCGCACTCGTCGATCAGCAGGTTCGGGTGCCGCTTGAGCAGCTCGTCCCAGTAGGCCAGCAGGCCCGAAACGTACTTGTTCTCGGTGATCCCCTGGCGGTCCGGGGCGTCGTTGCCTCGCCAGAAGCCCAGCGGGTCGATGTTGAAGTCCTGCCGGTAGAGATCGATGCCGTTGTCAGTCAGGAGCTTGTCGACGTGGTCGGTCAGCCACTGCCGGGCCTCGGAATTGCCCAGGTTCAAGAGCTTGTTGCCGCTGGCGCCCAGAAGCCACTCGGGATGCGTCTCGTAGAGCCAAGTGCCGGGATGAACGCGCTCGGGCTCGAACCAGACGAGGATCTTGACGCCCTTGGCGTGGGCGTAATCGCTGATGGGTTTGAAACCGCCGGGAAAGCGTTTCCGGTCGACCTCCCACGTGCCCACCTTCGGCCACTGGCCGTCGCACGGATACCAGCCGGCGTCCATCCACCAATAGTCCAGCTTGAGCCCTTCCTCCAGGTACCGATCGATGTGCATCTTCTGGTTGGCCTCGTCGGCGCCGATCATCTCGCTGTACGCACGGCTGCTGCTGGCAACCAATTGCGGCGGCGGGAGCTTTCCGCCGGGCTTGGGCACGCCGTAGGCTATCACCCAGCGCCGCCACACGTTCTGCGCGTCGATCCAATCGCGGCCGTTCCAGAACTGAATAACGACCAGCGGCGTCCGGACTTCCTCGTCGGGCGCGAGCTTAAAATGCGTCAACTCCTGTCCGGCGCGTATGCGGACGGCCTCGCCCGGGTCGCGAGCGAACTCGGCGGCCCACTGGCCGGGCCAGCCGACGACGACAATCGCGCCGCGGTCGCCCCACTGGAGGTTGAAGTAGGACCAGTCGCTGTTGGTCGGCCGCCCGCCGGCCGCGCCGATGCGTTTGGTGGCGCCGGGTCCGAGCACGGTTTCTCGCGGCCCGTAGTCCGTGCCGTCCGACGGCGCCCCGATCGCGTGGTGCAGCAGGAACTCCGGGCCTTTGGGCCGCCGCAGCGAAGCGTCCAGGGCCTGGATGTTCTCCAGGATCGGCGTGTCGGCCTTTCCGGTGTTCTTGAAGTAGACCGTCCATTCGACCGTGGGGAAATCGTGGTACTCGATCGCCACACAGCGGACCACCAGGCCCGTCTTGGGATCGGTCCACATCACCGTCCGCTCGGTTCGCCGGTCGTCGAGCTTCCGGGCGTCGCGCCGGCAGGTCCACGTCGGCAACAGTTCGGCCGACGGCTTGCCGTCGTAGGTGAATGAGAAGGGCGTCTCTTTGGTGAACGGCTCGGCCGGCGGATCCACCAGCGGCAGGTCGCCCAGCCAGACCGTCTTGCCGTCGGCCAGGACGACGTTCGCCTCGGCCCAGTCGGACTGGTCGCAGGAAATCCCGTCGCCGGAGTCGCTCACCCGCAGGGCGAACTCCGTCGCTCCGCCCAGTTCGACGCTGATCGGCACGCCGGGCATTCCCTCGCGCATCACCTGGCCCTGGTACGCCGGCTTTCCGGCGACATCGACCGAAAAGACAACCGAGCCGCGTCCGGGCCGAGTCTGGTCGTTGCTGTCGACAGCGACGATGGCCGAGAACGTCTTGCCCGGCCCGGGCAGCCGGACGACAACGTGGCTGGGGGCGTGGCAGTAAAGCCCACGGGAGTACGGCTTGTCGACGATCTGCATCGGCTTGCCACCCCGGGCATTCAGGCTGACCGGATCGTAATTGGTGACGACGAACAAGCCGGTCTTCGGCGCGGCGGCCTCCGGCTTCGGTTCTTCGAACTTGTACGTCACCCACCGCCGGACTTCGTCCATTTCGGCGGGGTTGACGGTGACGGCCATCGTCCGGACACAGAGCAGAGCAAGGCAAGCGGTGCCCACACAGGTCGCCAAAACACAGCGGCGCCGGCGCTCGGTCGGCGGGACGTGACGTTTACGCGACGGCTTCATGGCTCGGTTCCTCGGGTAGTAACGTTGCATCCTCACTTGATCCGTTTGTAAGTCACGACGACCGCGCCGGGGCGGTCGGCAGCGGCGATCACGACGCCCCGCTCGGCCAATTCCCGCCCGGTCATCGCCTCGAACTTCTGCCCGCCGTCGAGGTCCACCAGCGCGTACCGGGCGTCGGGCGAAAGCCCGCAAAGCGTGAATCGGGCCGATTCGTAGACGCTCTCGGGCCGGCGAAACACCTGAACCATGCCTTCGCCCCGTTCCGGGCAGTCGAATTGCCAGGCGATCCAGACCTTGGGGTCCAGGCTATACGCCGTGAGCGGATAGTAGTCGCCGAAGAAGTTGGGCGCGTAGCTTCGCCAGCCGTTGATCACCCGGCGGAGCATCTCGTAGTCCAGGTCCTTGCGCCGCGTGTCGAAGCAGGCGGTAAAGGCGGGGCACAGCGCGCTGCGCAGGGCGTAGGGCGTGTTCACGCCCGAGCCGGTCCCCGTGCCGTAAAACGGCATCCAGAACGAAATCCCGTAGGTGTGGCCCTGGTTGCCGATCGGGTCCATGATGTAGTCGCTCCGCAAGAGCGGCACGGCCCGCCGCAACGTTTCGAGGTCGTTGCGCCGCCCACCGCTTGCGCACGAGTCGATCAGCATGTTCGGATGCCGCCGCCGCAGTTCGTCCCAATAAGCCAGGTAGCCGGTGACGTGCCCGTTCTCGGTGATCCCCTGCCGGTCCTCGGCGTCGTTAGCCCGCCAGAACCCGAGCGGGTCCATGTTGAAGTCCTGGCGGTAGAGGTCGATGCCCTGTTCGGTGAGAAAACGATCGATGTGGTCGGTGAGCCAAGTTCGGGCCTCGGGGTTGCCCAGGTTCAACAGCCGCGTGGAGCCCGAGCCCAAGAGCCACTCGGGGTGTTTCTCGAAGAGCCACGTTCCTTCCGCCACTCGCTCGGGCTCGAACCAGACGATCGTTTTCACGCCCTTCGCGTGGGTATGGTCGCAGATCGGTCGCAGGCCGCCGGGGAACCGCTTCTGGTCCACCTCCCACGTGCCGACTTTCGGCCACGAACCGTCGCAGATGTACCACCCGGCGTCCATCCACCAGTAGTCGAGCTTCAGCCCTTCCTCGAGGTATCGGTCGACAAAAAGCTTCTGGCTCGCGCTGTCGGCGTTGATCATCTCGCCGAACTGGTGCGAACTGCACGCCGCGAGATGACTCGGCGGGAGCTTTCCGCCCGGTCGCGGCAGATTGTGCGCCAGCATCCAGCGTCGCCAGACGTTCTGGGAGCGGATGCGGTCGCCATGATAGATCTGCACGGCGATCAAGGGCGAGCGGATTTCCTCGCCGGGATGGAGCTTCAGATGGGTCAACTCCTGGCCCGCGCGAATGCGCAAGCCGGTGCCGGCGTCCCGGGCGAACTCGGCCGCCCATTGACCGGGCCAGCCGACGGCGAGGACCACGCCCTGCTCGGGCCAGCCAACGTTGAAATACGGGAGATCCGAGTTGCTCGGCCGCCCGCCCGCCGCCGTGATCCGCTTACTCGCCCCCGGCCCCAAAGGCGTTTCAAACGGCTCGTAGTCCGTCGGCAAACATGGCGAGCCGCGATAGTGGTGCAAAGTGTACTCGCCCTTGCCGCCGCGGTCGAACGTCGCATCGAGTCCCTGGATGTTCTCCAGGATCGGCGTGTCGGCCGTGCCCGTGTTCTTGAAGTAGAGCGTCCATTCCACGGTCGGGAAGTCGCTGTACGCCACCGCCACGCACCGCGCTTCCAGGCCGGTTTTCGAGTCGGTCCACGTCGCAACGTGCTCGGTTCGCTGTTCGTCGAGCTTCCGCGCGCTCCTCTGGCAAGGCCAAGTCGAGAGCAGTTCCGCCGACGGTCGGCCGCCGTAGGTGAACGAGAAGGGCGGCTCGGTGGTGTACGCCCTCGGCGGAGGCTCGATGAGCGGCAGGTCGCCCAGCCAGACCGTCTTACCGTCGGCCAGGACCACCTTGGCGTCGGCCCAGTCGGCTTGATCGCAGCCGAAGCCGTCGCCGCCGTCGCCCACGCCCAGAACGAACTCCGTCGCGCCGCCGAGGTCCACGTTGGCCTCGACGCCGGGCATTCCTTCGCGCATCAACTCCGAGCGAAACGCCGCCTTGGGGCCCACGTCGACCGAGAAGACGATGCTCCCGCGTCCGCCGCTGGTCTGGTCGTTGCTGTCCACGCCGACCACTGCCGAGAGACTCTTGCCCGGCGACGGCAGCCGGACGATCAGCTTGCTCGTGGCGTGGCAGTAGAGTCCCCGGGTGAACTGCTTGCCGGCGACGTTCATCGGCTTCCCCGCCCGGGCGTTCTTCTGCACCGGATCGTAATTGACCACGACGACCAGCCCGGGCTGGACGGGGGGCTGCCGGTCATCCGGCGTGTTGTCGAACTTGGCGCCGACCCAGCGCCGGGCGGCGTCCATTTCATCGGCGGTCGGCTGGACGGCTTGAACCGACCGCGAAACGGTCATCCCGCAGAGAACCGCCGCAAACATGAGTTGTCGAAGCACGGTGTGTCTCCTTCTCTGATCGCCAAGGAACCGGGCCGTTATTGTCGCCTTTCGCTCCGCGAAAGCAGCGTTCTTTCGCTCCGCAAGAGCGTCGTCTTTTTCGCTCCGTCAGACGCCACTTTCGCGGAGCGAAAGGCGACACTCCTCTCCGCGCCAATCCTAATATCCCATCGCCTTGAGTTGCGCGTCGAAATCGGCCGGCAGCTCGGCGGAAGGCTTGCCGGCGTCGCGAGCGGCGTGGCGGAGCATGTTTCGCAGCAGCCTTTCCGCGGCGGGGTGACTGCCGAGGTTCTCGCGGATCGCCAGGGTGTTCAACACGAACCGGCCCGCCCCCAGATTATAAACGGCCGTCGTCAATCCGGAAGCATAGCCCTGCGACGTCTTGATCGCCCCGGCGACCACCTCGGCCGGCGGGTCCTGGCCGGACCAGACCGCGTCCGAAATCAACTCGCGGTAGTAGACGTTGTCCGTGAGTCCACCGGCCGGCAGACCGTCGAAAATCGGGTGCCACTTCGCCCATTCGTCCTTCAGATAGAGCCACGAGGGAATCGCCGTGAGCGACCCCTTGTTGGCCAGCGGCAGCCAGCCGACCGGCGAGTCGCCCCGCTTGAACACCGCCGGCGCGAGAAACACGGCGGTCGATCCCCGGGCGATCCGCCGGGCCAACTCGCCGAACGCGGCGCCGTCGCCCGGCGGCTCCGGCGCGGTCGAGACCAGGATCACGGCGCGCTGGTCGGGCTTCGCCTCCGCCCATCGCTTGGTCTTGACTCCATGTCCGGCGAGCCACTCGGCCAGTCCGGCATCTTCGCCCCAGAGCACGACTTCCGTTTCGACCGGCGGCATGTCGGCGGGATCGGTGACGTAGAACTCGATCTCGCCGCCGGTTGCCGCCGCGCCCTGCTGGAACGTGGCCAGCAGCCGGTACGTGCCCATCGGTCCGTCGATCGACACCTCTTCGTTGAACACGGGCAAGACCATCGGCGGCTGGGGCTTGGCGTGGGGGTCGCCGATCGTCACGGTGACGTCCCGCTGGAACACCCGCTGGGCGCCCGGGCCGACCACTTCGATGCGGACGGGATACTTGCCGGGCAAGAGGGCATCCTGGTTGGCCAGAACAGCTTCGAGCCGCGCCGGCGTCTTGCGGTAAACGTTCACGGGCTCGGCAAACAGGCACCACCGCAGCGGCGCGAGGCAGTCGCGGACCGCGTCCATCGTGCCCGGCTTGAACTCGCGGAACGTCGTCCAAAGTCCCTCGCCGGTCATCCCCTGGTCGACGGTGCCGGTGATGCTGTGGGCGACGACGTGCCCGTTCGAGCGGATGGCGTCGAGCCCCAGTCGCCGCTGGCCGGCCATTTTGGCCAGACACGCCGCGAAATAGTCCTCCGGCCGGTCGAACGTGTCGGCCAATTGCCACCGCTTCCAGTCGGCCAGAAACAGGTCTCGCTGGGCACGGTAGAACCGCGCGTCCTCGACCTCCGCCTTCCCCAGTTGTTCGTAATGACGCACGACCCGCACCAGGTCCACCGCGCTGCCGATTCCGTATTCGTCGAGCCGGGGTTCGAGAGCGTGCCGATCCGCGGCGGCGCCTCGTCGTTATTCGGGGGATAAAGCTTCAGCGCGGTCGCGTCCGGTTTTGGGCCGGGCGGCAATTGGCCGAAGCTCCAGGCTCCGTTGGGGTTCCGCTTCACGGTGAATTCGGCCGCCACGTTGGATGTGGCGCCGTCGGTTGTCCGGAGCATCGCGTCCAGGGCCGTCGTGTCGCCGCCGTGGCTGCCGTTGCCGAAACCGACGACAAAGTCGATCGTGTCACCCTTGGCGACCGGGATCGTCGCCTCGAACTTCGCCGTCGGACCGCCCCCGTTGACGTTGATGCCGCCGTCGAACAGGGCCTTGCCGTTGTGAAGCACGTGGACGTCGGTCGTCGCCCGCTCGGCAATGCTCGCGAACGTGGCCGCCACGGCGACGCGGTCGTCCTTGGCGGCTCTTGGTTCGGTTGAACGTCGTGCAGGGGTCGTCTTGGCCCGGCTGGCGGAGGATCTCGATCCCGGCAATCCCCTTGCTGTTGTTCAGGTCAAACCGGCCGCTGTTGAGCAATACCAGTCGCGAGTCGTCGCACTGGCGGACCCGCGGCAGCGAGCCGGCCGCGTGCCGAAAGACCGCTCCGTCGCCGGTCTCGTTCAACAGGCCCCAGAGGACGATGCTCGGATGGTTCCGGTCACGGCGAATCATCCCCAGCAGCGAGTCGTCGTAGCGCCGGGCCATCTGGGGCGAGTCGGCCAGACACCAGCCCGCGTAGCTCTCCTCGTACACCAGAAGCCCGATCTCGTCGCACAGGTCCAACTGATCCCGCGTGGCCACGCCGGCGATGAACCGGATCGTGTTGAAGCCCATCGCCTTGGCGTGGATCAGGTCGCGGCGGAACCAGTCGGGGTCGTGGCCGAGTTGAAGCCCGATCGGGGCGTGGTTGCCCGTATGGGAACACTGGACGTAGATCCGCCGCCCGTTGAGTCGGAAATAGCCGTCCGCGAAGCGGAAATCGCGGAACCCGCAGCGCGCCGACTCCTCGCTGATCGATCCGGAATCCGCCGCCGCGCGAACCGTTACCCGATAAAGAAACGGATCGTCGAGTTCCCACAACCGCGGGTGCTCCAGCCGGAGTTGCGTCTCCAGGAGCGTGTCGCCGACGGGCAGTTCCCGCTTGAGCGTCCCGACGGCCACGGCCTGCCCGCCGTCGGCCGGCGAGACGGTCCACTGGAGTTGCCCCGCGACGGGCTTGGGGCCCGCGTTACGCACGGTGGCTTGAATCCGGATCACGCCGGTCTTCGGGTCGGCCCGGACGAAGACGTTCTCGACGCGAACCGCGGGCACGACGAGCAACTCGACGGAATCGACGATCCCGCCGTGATTGTAGGAAGCGCCGGCGAAATAGGCGTTCACCTTGTTTCGATGGGGCGTCTCGTTCAGGGCGATGCCGTCGATCGGCGCATCGGTCGGATTGAGCACGCGAACGGCCAGCCGGTTTGGTCCGCTCGGCTTGATTGCGTCTGTCACGTCCAGCACGAAGGGATCCTCGCCGCCTTCGTGCTCGCCGACGCGCGTGCCGTTGAGCCAGACGTCGGCCTTGTAGTCGACGGCCCAGAACCGCAGGAGATAGCGTCCCTGGGCGTGTGGGTTGGCGGGGGCGTCGAAATCGCGCCAGTACCAGGCGACGCCGTGATAGCCGGGAAACGCATCCTGAATGATCCACGGCACCTTGGCCGCCTTCGCCTCGGCCCGTGGGGCCTCGAACCATTTCTGCTCCCGGCCGACGTTCCCTGGATCGACGGCCAGCCGCCACTGGTTCGAGTCGAGCGGGACGACCAGCGAGGTCAACGTGGGCGTGCCCGCGGACGGTTCGGCGGCCGACGCGCGTCCGACAACGATTGCCACGACCAAGCCGAATAACACGGCCAGCGAGGTTCTGTTCATGGGACTTCTCATCGTTGAAGGTGGGAGGTGTTGCCGGACAGACTGCGGACGGGGTGGCACGCCCTGAGGAACGAAGGGCGTGGTGCGCCGGGAGGCCACGCCCTTCGTTGCTCAGGGCATGCCACCCACTCGTTCCTCAAGCCGTGCAACGCCGACGGGGTGGGAATTCTGCTTGCCGGGCGGGCCGGCTCACTTCGTGCGGAGCTCAAAATCGAAGACGTTCTTCTCCGGCTTGATCTCGCGCTGGAGGGTCGATTTCTTGTTGTATTGGGCGGGAACGGCTTCGACGGTCTCGTCCATCGTCTTGCCCGGGTCGCTCATCGCCGCCTGGATCTTCCGCCCGGTCTTCCGCGACGCGGTGATCTCGACGCGGTTCGTTCCGACCACCGGACCATCGGCCGCCGCGATGCGGTACTGCCCGTTCTCGATCGCCGCGCCGGTCGCCACCCCCTGGGTCTGGCCGGTGGGGATGAACAGGATTGATCCGCGCTCGATGGGCGCGCCGTCGAGCGTCACCTTGCCTTCGACCGCCGCGTGTTGCCAGCGCGACTTCGAGCCGCACCCGCACGCAAGGGCCAGCATCAACGCGATCGAAACGAATCGGATCATGCGAGGTCTCCACGTTAAGTGTGTTCAATCCGGGCTGGTCTTACCAGTCGTTGCCCAGCGGCCCGCCGTCCTGCATCCAGCCCAGCGAATGCCACACGCTCACGTCGATGTCACTGCCGAAAAACTGAACGCTGCCGTCGCACAGTAGGCCCTGAACCCCGCCCGGGTGCCTGCTCCGGGCACTGGCGAAGTTGGCGTCCGTGGGGCCGGGCACGCAAGGGAGGTTCAACTCGGGGAAACTCCAAATGCCGTTTTGGCAAAACCCCGGATTATCGAGCAGGTTGTCCGGCGCCTTCGTGTTCGGCGTCAGTCCGACCGACAGAAACTGGCTGCCCGCGCGGTTGGTGAGCGTGATCCCGCGACAGTCACCCTGCTTGCCGGTGAGGTATTCGGCCAGAGCCAGGGTGCAACTGGTGCCGTCGGTGATCTCGCCGATCTTCGCCCCGCGGTTGAACCCGAAGACGGTCTGCATTCGTGAGTCGAAGGAGGGGCTCTTGAGGACTTCGGCCTGGACGTCGCCGTCGTTCATGCCGGGGAAGATGCCCAGGTAGTTCGACACGTAGACGCGCACTCCGCTATCGGTCAACAACTTCGTCGGCCCGGGCAAACCGTCGCTCGCGCACAGAAACACCGGAACGCCCGTCTGCAGGTCGGTCGGCCAGACGGTCGAGGCGTTGCCGTACCAGGGGCGAACCGTCTGGTGCTGCAAGTCAAAGAGCTTGTCGTAAATAACGTTCTCTTCGAGAAACGGCAAGAGGTAATACAGCAGGTACGGCCATTCGGGATTGGCGAAGCGGTACCCTGTGTCCGTCATCGTCCCCAGCGGGAACTGGTTGTAGGTGGCGTGGTAGTTGTGCAGCGCCGTGCCGATCTGCTTCAAGTTCGCCGCGCATTTGATGCGACGGGCGGCCTCGCGCGCCGCCTGGACCGCCGGAAGCAACAAGGCGATCAAGATGCCGATGATCGCAATGACCACCAGCAGCTCGACCAGTGTAAAACCGTGTAGGGGCCGGCGAAAGCTATGCTTTCGCTGAGTTTCCACACTTTTTCGACCCCTAACACGGAGACCTTCAGTATGTCCGAGAGTATTGTAGCTTATCGGTCGTTCGTCGGCGTTGACTTGC